>DKDL01000036.1 GCA_002449335.1 Succinatimonas sp. UBA6849
TTTCTTGTTATCTTCAGTAGTCATTTAAGCCTCGTAAATAATCTTTGTATGTTTGTTTTTAAGTTTTACTAAAAGTCTTAAGACATGATGCACCAACAAATTTACATCAATGACAACAATTGCTGAGTGACAAGTATGACTGTGACCTACAGGTTACTAGTTTGAAGGCGGCAGGAAACTCCATCTTGTCTTGATTGCAAATATGGATAGCTTTACTTTAAAGCTGCGTAGCCTTACACATGAAACTTATCGTACAACCTTATTGTACACTACAATGGCTTTCTACACTGAAAATTTACTGTTAAGATTCAGGTAACCTTGAAAAGCTAATTATCTTCCTTATCTAAAAGCACATCAGAGGCAAGATCATCAGACTCAGTATTTTCATCATAGAATTTACAAAAGACCATAGCTACATAGCCAAAGATATTAACCTTTCTTTTGGTTAAATCTAACTTTTGCTCATCATAATCTTTATTCCAAGATTTTAAGATGATATAAGGCTGTTCAATAGTGACTTCACGAATAATGGCACCTTCAGAGTCATCTGTAGCTAATAAGACGGGCTTATTTAGATAAGTCTGCACATTAGGCTCATTAACGATCACAGCCTGCATGCCTGGATTTAATGTTCTTCCTGACAATCTTGCCATACTGTCATCAGCAATGTTAAAGAGAAAAATCTTCCCTGTTGAATAATAAGATTGAAGACCTGATAAGAGATTAAAATTCTCTTTAGGAGCTTTTGCCAGTACAGAAGGTAGATCTGCTTCAAGATAAAGATCTGTTGCATTAAGTACTGGCNNAGCAAGCACATAGAATTGTCTTTAGACAGGCACTGTTCAAGACTCACGCCATCTTTAGGGCCTTTGACCAGAAGATCAACCGGAACATTTAAGAACTGAGCTAATCTTGAGAAATTGTACGATCGTGGAAGGTGACTGCCACGCTCCCATGTTGAATACAAAGATTGAGGAATATTTAAAGCTTTTGCAACATCTGTTTGTTTTAAATGTCTAAGACTTCTAATGGTCTTAAGACGAACAGAAAACAAATTATCATAATTAGTAATATCACAATTCTCTGACATACAAATCCCCACTTATGTAATAACAATAACTTAACATAATCTAGTCATTTAAGCCAATTACTATCAAAAACCATAATTTTCATAGTTGAGGAATGTATTCAAACAGTAGCCTTGGCTACTTTTTTATAGCAATAATATATATTCTCTTTTATATTTATTTTTAAATTATTTTAATCTATAATAGACATAATTATATAAAATGAGATTACATATTATGGCAGAGCAGATTACCACTATTCCTCTTTCAGAGATAAGAGCACTTCCTCAAGTAAGATCAGAGCATAACCAGGGATTCAAACTCTATCTAAATAAAGATGAAAAAATACATATTGATAATTCGATTATTTCACTTGCTCAGTCTATTAGATCAAGAGGTTTGCAGAATCCTATCATTGTAAGTAAAGCTCATGTTGATGATGACTTTAACAAGCCTGAAATAGAGAATAGTTACATTATCGTATCAGGAGAGCGTAGATTCAGAGCGACCAAGGTTGTAGCTCAATGGCAACAAGATGAAATAAAAAAAGGAACCTTCGATTTTAGCGAAGAATTAGTTACATCAATAAACTGCATTGTAAAAGACTACAACAAGGAATCTGACTTTTTAATTGACCAAGTTACAGAGAATATTGAAAGATCCGATCTCAATGCATTTGAAATATCAGATGCAATCTCAAAATTTATTGAAGCTTATAAAAAAGAACATCCTGACTATTTAGGAAAAGTTACAAGAGACATAGTTGCCAAAGCATTTAATCGTTCCACTAACTGGGTAACTGTGATGACTTCATTTTCGGAGCTACAACAAGATAAAGATCAGGAAATTATTGATTTTTTTAAAGACGGAACAATCTCTTCATCACCAAGATGCGGGTATGAGCTCTTAAAGATTTATAAGAAAAATAAACAATTAGTACTTAATTTTTTAAAAAATTATAAGAAAAACGGAAAGAAGGTCGACAGGGCAGCGATTCCTAAGCTTCAAAAAATGCTGACTGCATCCAATGAAGAAACTAACAATCTATTAATATCACAACTACCTGGACTAAAGCTTTCTTCAACAGATGACTACAAAAAAGAATTAAAAAAGAAAGAAGAAGGAGGCAGCCATTCAAAGAAAAATGACAGATTAAAAATCAGATGTCAATATACAGATAACAACGGCGTGACTCATAATTTTGATAGTGATTTTTCAGAAGGTTATGAAAATGAAACTCAAATTAAAGTTACTTTTGAAGACGGTTCACATCATTCAGTTGAACTAAGTAAAATTGTGATGATTTCATTTATAGGATAAAAAAATGGTAACAGACTTATTTATTATAAAAGTAATACTAGAGTTATTCTTTTACAAAACCTTGATGCTTTATCTTGCTAAAGTTTTTGTTCATTTATTTCTAAATAACAAGAAAAAAATTATCTTTCCGCCCCAAATATCTAAAGTATTTAAGTCAATTTGGTCTGTTTTAAAGCCAGCACTTCCGTATATTCTGTCATTTTGCTTTGTTCTATCAATTCCATTATTTATACTTCACGAAGCAGGCCTGTCATACAAATTAATCTGGCAAATGCTAACCTACTATATTATGAACGAGACTGGTATTTCATGTTACTGGTTTGCTGTATTGTCACTATCAACTTTAATCCCATTAAAACTAAAGCTATACAAGTTCAGTACATAACCAACTTTTATTTGAGGCTTCGAGCTTAGTTGTGGGTAACAGCCGAAGCCTCTGAATATGGAAGATGGTAAATAATCGAAAATGCCCACCCAAGATCCAATGAAGCCCACCATGTAAATCCATAAA
>DKDL01000076.1 GCA_002449335.1 Succinatimonas sp. UBA6849
TTTAACCGTGGAAAGTAGAGGACAACTTTAAATAGAACAAACGTTAATTGGAGAGGTTATACTGATATAACTAATGGTGATCTTGATATTGATTCAGGGAATGCAGGTACAACTACTCCAAGTAATCCAAATTCAGGTAATGCTGGTAACGCAGGTACTACAAATCCAAGCAATCCTGATTCAGGCAATACTGGTAACGCAGGTACTACCACTCCAAGTAACCCAGATAACGGCAACAAGCCAGGTAATTCAGGCAATACTACCAAGCCAAGCTTACCAGGTCTACCAGGTACAGGTACTATCTATGAGACCTTCACAAGAGGTGATTACACTAACTTAGGTAATACCTTATATGGTCTGTTACACAATACCATCAATGATGCTAATGCAAAGGGAACAGGTTCAGAGTTCTTATCAGCAGTAGCAGGTGAAACCTTCACCGGTGGTAAAGAAGCAGAGCAGGCTGCACGTTTAGGACAGTTAGGTGGTGTATATCAGTCAGCATTTACTGTAAGCAGTATTACAGATGACATCGTATCATCACGTAATGGTGTAGGCAGTTCAACAGGTTCACTGATTGTTTCTGATAACAACAACGGCTTTGGTATCTGGTTATCACCAATGGTAAAGGTAGCAAGCTCAGATGGCTTTGATTCAGACGGTTTATCATATGGTACCAGAGTAAGATTAACCGACTTTGCAATTGGAGCAGATTACACCTTAAATAACGGTTCACGTGTAGGTGCTTACTTCCATACCGGTAATGGTAAGAGCACAGGTAAAGGCTTAGCATCACATACAGATGGTGACTTAAAGTACTACGGTGCAGGTTTATATGGTAAGTACAGCTACAATGACTTCTCATTATTAGCAGATGTATCTTATAACAAGATAACCGATGATGTAGATACAGACTTAGGTTTACAGTCATACTCAAGAGCATCAGCAAGTGTTGATACTTATATGGTAAAGGCAGGTTTAACCGGTCAGTATAACTTCAATGTAAACACTGTATCAGTAATTCCACATGCAGGTGTTCGTTACACCACCTTAAAGAGTGATGATTACTCAGTACAGGCAAATGGTCTATACATTGCTAATGTAAAGAGTGACCGTACAAAGGTAGTATCATTCCCAGTAGGTGTAACTGTAGAGAAGGCATTTAACGTAGGTCAGTCAGACTGGAAGGTAAAACCAGCTGTTGACTTAGGTGTAAACTTCAACACCGGTGACACTGATGCGAGCTACAAGACCACCTTCATTGGAGCACAAGAAGCATCATTAAATGCTGAGATTGCAGACAGTGTTGTATACACCGCAGGTGCAGGTCTGAAGTTCTCACATCAGAAGAATGCTGATATTGAAGCTGGTGTTGTATATGCAGCATCTGAGAACACCAATGATGTAACCTTCCACGTAAACGGTTCATACCAGTTCTAATGTAAGGTAACAAAATCTATGTAGCCTAAAACTTAGGCTACAATTTAAAAGGATCTTCAACTGATGATGGGGAAGATCCTTTTCATTTTTAGAGACTTTGAGCTTTCTTGTTAAGAGCTCTAATCTTCAAGATCTGTTTCTTTTTCTAGATCCTTTATTACTTTAGCAGGAACTCCTACAGCTAAAGAATTATCAGGAATGTCTTTTGTTACAACAGCTCCAGCTCCAACAACAACGTTGTTACCAATGGAAACTCCTGGAAGAATCGTGACATTACCGCCAAGCCAAACATCATTGCCGATATTTACAGGTTTAGCAAAAGCTTTATGTTCTCTTCTTCCTTTAGCAGAGAGTGGATGACCTACTGTCGTGATAAGAGTATTAGGACCAATCATTACATTATCCCCAATATAGACCTCTCTAATATCGAGAATGGTGAGATTGTAATTACCGGTAAAGTTATTGCCTATAAAGATCTTTTTGCCATTATCGCAGTTAAAATTCTTTGCTATCCAAACTTTATCTCCTACAGAGCCTAGCATCGACTTTAATTGCAAATACTGTTTTCCATAGTCAAGATCATCAATAGCATTATATTTTAGGCACTCTATAATGGCTTTTTCTTTTCTTGCATTAACCTCTTTGTCATCATAACAGTACTCAAGACCACCTTCTAATTTTTCAAGTTCTGTCATCAAGTTCCTCCATTATCAAATGTTGATGTAGCAACAAATCAATGTCTAAAAGTATCTCACCATTACTTAAAAGCGTTTTGGTAAATTGTCAGATAATCTTCATCTGATAAAGAAAGAGGATCTGCTGTAATATCACCACCTAAAACTTCATGTACCTTAGCAGGGTATTTCTTAATTTCTTCAGAGGTAATACCTTCATCACTCATTTTCAGAGCAGAACAACCTACATCTTGAATAAGCTTGTCTAAAGCTTTAATGAAGTCCTCTCCAGATTTTGCATTTTCAACTCCCATAGCTTTAGCCATTTTAATCATAGGCTCTTCAGCAGCTTTTCTTTTTGCAAAGAAATCATAATAAGCATGAGCAATTTCAATTAAACCTGCTCCATGAACCAATTTGTCATGAAAACTACCCATTACATGTTCCATGGTATGAGCAGAAGTGCAAAGCATGTAGAATCCAGCAAAGGTATTAGCATAAGCCATCATTTCACGAGCTTCTTTATCGTCGCCGTTATTTACAGCTCTTGGTAAGTACTTAGCAACAAGTTCAACGGTCTTTAGGGCAAACATCTCAGCCATAGGGTGCAGATTCTTATTTACCATAGTTTCTGAAGCATGAAAAAAAGCATCCATGCCTTGATAAGCTGTATATTTTTGTGGAACACTCATCATCAGATCGCTATCTACAACAGAGATTGTTGGAAACATTGATAAAAAGAAGATGCCTGATTTTTCCTGAGTCTTATCATTGGTAATTACAGATGCAATATCAACTTCACTTGCAGTTCCTGCTGAGGTGGTTATACAAACAATAGGCAGAGCATTATGTTGAGGTATTTTTCTTCCACCTGTTGCTGATAAAGAATAGTCCCAAATATCTCCATCATTTGTAGCCATAAGTGCAATACATTTTGAGCAGTCCATTACAGAACCACCACCTAGGGCAATTACAAAATCGCAGTTATTGTCTTTAACAGCTTTAGCACCATCCATAACATTGATGTCAGTAGGATTTGGTCTAATTTCATCGAACAGAGCATATTCAACATGTGCTTTTTCTAATTCTTGTTCTAATCTATCTAAATAGCCAAACTTTTTAACACTAGTTCCATTGGTAGTGACAATTAGTGCTTTTTTACCAGGTAATTTTTCAAGATGTAACTCATTTAATTTACCAGGGCCAAATAGTACTTTTGTAGGCATGTAAAAATTAAAATTGAACATAGTTGTCTCCTGTAGTTATTGCTACAAACATTTAGTGAAAGCTTGAAATCGAGCTCTTTGACTTTACATGCAAGTAATATTAGGTCGGTTCATGGTTAATATCACTGTCAAATCTATATAATAACAGTGGTAAATTCTAAGATTTTATGAAGTGCCAGAACTAATTTGTAAGAGAGGATTGCTGTTATGGTAAAAACTCCTAGACAAGAACAGATCATCAGGGATGATGAACTTGAAAACGCAATAAATACGCTTGCATCTCAATTTGAAGATTTAGATCTGTCTTTTCATAAAATGAATAACAGCAATGATGATATAACTTCGTATTTTCCCGGAGCTATAGATGAGGACATCTTAGTTTGTGTCTTTAAAGGAAAAGAAATTCAAGAACCGTTTCATCGGCAGGACTTTTTCTTTATAAACTATGCTTTAAAAAACAGCTATGACGCATTGTCTGCTAAATTTGACAACATCATTACCGTAAAAGAACGCGAGTGTTATATAGGTCAGCCTTACAGTGGCTATGCTCTAAGAGGTAAAAGTGAAGATGATATTGTGATTGTGGGAATTCTCATTCGCAAAAAGTTCTTTTTTAGAGAATACCTGCCAGTAATCTATTCAGATGCCAATTTGTTCAAGTTCTTTTTAAATCCAAGAAAAGATCTTTTCTCAGATGAGTTTGTTCATCTATCAGTAAGTAACAATAAGATTATCAGAGTTCT
Organism: Succinatimonas sp. UBA6849; assembly: GCA_002449335.1. Taxonomy (GTDB): domain Bacteria; phylum Pseudomonadota; class Gammaproteobacteria; order Enterobacterales; family Succinivibrionaceae; genus Succinivibrio. The sequence goes on from DKDL01000076.1 coordinate 4,084, forward strand.
GTTTGAACTAATGATCTTAGAGTACGCAGATAAAAAGAATGATACCCAAAAGGTTCTAAAATCAATGCTGCAAACACTCTTATTAGAACTTTCAAGACAATTCAGATCAGAAAACAAAAAGACAGAAAAAGAACGAATCGCACAAAGAATAATAAATTTCATGGACTGTAATTCGGATATTGTGTCCTTAAAAGATATCGCTCATCATTTTGGGTATCATCCAAATTATGTATCGTCATTACTGCACACTGAAATTGGTAAGAGTTTTTCAGAAATAGTTTTAGAGCTAAGAATGGAAAGATCCTTGCTACTTTTGAAGAATACTCAACTTTCAATTGAAGAAATCTCTTCAATGCTAGGCTACAGCAACCATAGTAACTTTTATAAAGCCTTCAAGAGTTATTTTAAGGCTACACCTAGAGAGTACTTAGAAAATATGGATAAATCTTAATCTTGATGATAAATACAACCGAGTTTTCTAATTGAAATTGTAATGCATGGTATAATCAGAATGAACGTATAAATCGAAATGTTGAATTTTAAAGACAGAATAATCAGCATTACATATTTCTGTATACAAAAAAGCGCTCTGTTATTTCTTTATAGCGTAGCTTGAGTAGCAAAGTTTATAAAAATGCTTAAAAGCATAGGTAAATTTTTATAGCTTATTGCAAATAACAGCATCTTAAAAAGTTTCTCTACACAGTGGTTCACGGAAAAGTATGGTAAGCAAACATCTTAAGCATATTAACAATCTTAAAAACTTAAAAGTTGAAAATGTTAAAGCTCTTCTAAAAGATTCTTTAATTCGTGAAGGATCATTCCTTGAGATGAATGAAAATTGCACTCCAGCTAATGGAGAGGCAATTGATAAAGCTTTAGCTGCTCATTCAAGAAAACCTGTTGTAAAGAACGTAATCAATTTTAAAGAGAAAAATGATTACCTCTTTTATCATTATGCCGCCTTTACTTTTGGTGGTCATGGTGAGAGTGGAGAAAAGTTAAAAAACTACATCAGTCAATTAAGTTTTCATAAACTTAAATCTTATTTTCATACAAAGAAGTACAAGACTAATGCAGACTTTTTTAATGATTTAGATGATCTTTCTGATATATCAGACTTTCTGATATCTTTTACTCATGAAGCTCTTCCTCAATTTGTTAAATTGAGATTTGAAGGTGCTCCATCTATCCGTCAACCAATTTATATTCCTTCTTGTATTGCCGGATTTTTAGCTGATGGCATAAAGACAAGACCTGATGAGGAAGAAGCAGTTTGTGAGCAGTTCTATGATTTTATAGAAAGTAAATTTGCTGACATGGATGATGTCTTTTGCTGTGAGAATTTTGATGAGGATTCAAACGATCATATTTTAAAGTTTGAGACTTACAGACAGTTAACTCCAAAATTCTTCTCAAAAGTTTATCCAAATTATGCATATAAAAAAGAATCATCAGTCATTTTAGGTATGCCAGGAGACGTTGCCTTTAGAATTGGTAAATCCTATTTAAATGGTGATTTCTTACCAATGGACAAGCAAAAAGCAAAAGAGTGGTTCTCATACGGTATGGTAGTAGGTGATCCATACTGTGCTTTAGCTTATCTTATGTATTTTGCAGATCTTTCATTAGATGATGAGCTAAAACGTGATCCTAAATTAGCATCAATTTACAGTATCTTATTAAATACATTCTTGATTGCCTACAATGAAAGTATTTTCCCTGTAGGAAATTTTGTAGTTTATGAAAGAATTACAAATTCTGCTCATACCGTTAAAGAAACAGCTTTCTTTAACTTATTATCATTTATCAACAATTTAAGATATGAAGTTTTAATTGAGGATCTTCCATTTATTCTGCCATCATCACTTATCTCCAATTTTTCTCAGATGTTGATGGAGTTTGCTGATGAGTATGCATATTGTCCTCGTACCTTAGCTGCTATTGCAGTTTACCTGTCAGCTCAGGCAAATGTAGAAGACAGTGCAAAGTATTTAAGTGAGCTTTTAAAGACAGCTAAGATTAAGAAAAGATGTAAAGAGCCATCAGACAAACTCTTTGCTTTATTAGATTTTGGTATGGCACGCGAGGATGAAGCTACATATCAAGCTTATGAGAATCTGTACTGTCTGTATAAAGGTCCTTTTGAAAAGATAGATAAAGATATCTTAGAGAAAATGTCTGAACTAGGTAACGGAAAGGCTACCTTTACTTTAGGTAACTTGAGTTTAACCTCAGCTAGTGACAAGAAATCATTAAAGATCTGGAAAAAAGCAGCAGAGCAGGGCAATGGCTTTTCAAAGCTAAACCTTGCAATGGGACACTTAATTAAAAAGGAAATCCCAAAGGCAATCTTCTTTGCAACTCAGGCTATAAGACATGGTATTGTCTTTGGTTACTACATCCTTTATAAGGCTTATCTTGAGGATAATCCAGCTCTTGCCTTTACCTATTTGCGTTATGCTAAAGAATATCTAATTCCAGATGCTGTCTCCGAATATAAGGCTGCTGTAAAGAGTGGTGTGTATGAGCCTTTACCTTATATGAAGAGACTTGAAGAGTTAGATCAGATGACTGATAACAATGCTCCAGCATGCCTTATCATGTCAGAAATCTATAACTCAGCAATCCTGTTACCATACAATATTGAAAGAACTTTCCATTATCAGCAACAAGCAATTTCTAATGGCTGTGTATCATTCTTTTCTTTCTATAAAGAAATCTATGGACATGCTTTTCCTCCTGATATGGAAAAGAGCTCTGTATTCTCTTCATTTAGAAAGAGCTTAGAAAAGATGCAGTCATTCTTCAGTGGGGCTGCAACAGATGACAGTGCTGAGCATGATGCTGTTTTAAGTAAACTTGAAGAAATCTATGAGGCATTGGTAAACGGTACAACAGAACTTGAAAACGACGTTTTATATGAACTGTCAGAATCTAAGTTCTTTAACCACTTTGGTCATAAACTTAAACTACCAAAGACACTGCATAAGCCTGTAGAGTGCTCTGTAGAGGAGTTAAAAGAAAAGTTACTAGAAGGTACATATAACACTTTAGTTGGTTCTGATTTTTATCAGCATCCGGGTCAGAATGTCATGACCTATTGCTTAGAAGATCCTTACTCAAAGTTGCCTGATTCACAGGATCTGCTCATAACCAGAGCCTTAATGTCGGTTAGATCGCTCACCCATGCTCCAGAATATAGCAATTACAAAGAGTTTATGAAATTAGCTAAGAACTCTGGTAATACTACTGCTATGATCTTAGGTGATCTTGATTTTTCATCAGTCTGTGATACTAAAGATGGAGCTTTAGACTTGGATAAGTGCGAAAAATCAGCAGATGATAATGCTACTATGACCGATGCTGATGTATTTATTTCAACTGTAGCTCAGTAAGAAATCTATAAACAAGATTAAGTTTACACAAGAATAAACAGACACAAGGCAACGTTTAAAAGATCAGAATGAAAGACGCTACTCATTAAGGTGAGTAGCATTCTGGTAAACATTCTTGTAAAAGTAATAGTAGGTTGTATGCAGTACCTTTTAAAAATATCTATAGACAATACCGATGCTTGGAGATTGATTGCTGTAGATGGTAAAGCTGATCTTGCACATGTAGCAAAGTTAATCGCTTTGTCCTTTGATTATGCTGACGGTAAAATGCTGTTTAACGTCAAAGGAAAAGATTACAATGCAGGAGTCGCAGGTAACACTGACTGTGTTGAAGCTTTAACTCAATTTGATACTCTGTCTGTTGAGTTTGAAGAGGAATTCCTCTTTAAAATAGAGTCTAATCCTCTGCTTACACATACAGTGAGAGTAATGAAAAAGGATGAGCATCTTTTCTGTTTGATGCCATCCTGTTTAGTAGGTTCAGGTCTGTTGCCAGAACATGACAATTTAACCAGTCTCAAGATCAGTAATTATCTTGATTCAGATGAGGCTCAAAGTCTGGACTTACGTGATGTTACAAATAGATTAAGAGCTTATGGCTCTACAAGAAAAGATGTAAATGAAGCTATGGTACAAGCAGGCGCCACAGCTTTAAATTTCGTTCAGAAATAGATTATTTAAAAATAGAATTTGGTTATAAAAAATGCCACTACACATGATAAACAATGTCTCCGTACCAGAGACCTTTTCCCTTCCTAACCGTCCAACTTTAGAAGAGAAAAAAGCAGATGAAGCTTTATTTGATGAAGCTTTAGCTTTAATTAAAGAGAAAAATGCTCTTTTAATTGCTCACTATTACACCTCTCCTACCATGCAGCGTCTTTGTGAGGCAGCAGGTGGTTTTATCGGTGATTCTTTAGAGATGGCCCGTCGTGGCCGTGACAGTGACAAGCAGTTAATCGCTGTAGCTGGTGTGCGTTTCATGGGAGAAACAGCCAAAATCCTATCTCCACAAAAAGATATCATCATGCCAAATCTAAGTGCTGAATGCTCATTAGATTTATGCTGTAAGGTTGAAGATTTAAGAAAGGTAAAGAGTGAACACCCTGAAGCTACTGTCGTAGCTTATGCTAATACCTCAGCTGCTGTAAAAGCAGAAGCTGACTGGATCGTAACCTCATCCTTAGCAGTTGAGCTTGGCAAGTATCTAACCAAATTAGGTAAACCAATCTTATGGGTGCCTGACAGACATTTAGGTTCATATATTGCAAATCAGTCTGATTGTGATGTTTACTGCTGGCCTGGTCGCTGTATCGTTCATGACGCTTTTGAAGCCAATGCTTTAGAGTTTGTTCAAAAGGAGCATCCAAATGCTAAAGTTCTAGTTCACCCAGAAGCTCCAGCAGCTGTCGTAGAAAGAGCTGACTATGTAGGTTCAACCTCACAGATCTTAGCTTATGCAAAATCATCACCTTGCAAAGAGTTCATCATTGCAACTGAGAGAAATATCTTCTACAAATTAACCTGTGCATGTCCTGATAAGACCTTTATCGAAGCTCCTGTTGCAAGCACTAAAGGTCATTGCATCAGCTGTGCTAACTGCCCATGGATGGAGTTAAATTCATTAAAGAGTTTAATTGAAGCTTTAAAGGATCCTAAAGAGCACAGCTTAAGTGTAGATGAGGATATCCGTGTTAAAGCAATGAATCCATTAGAGAAGATGTTGTCTTTCTCTGCTGATTTAAAGGCAGGCAAGATCACTCTTTAGTACGATGAAACGATAGCAAAACTGCTGTCGAATTTAGGTATTACATGCAGGCTCTTAAAAGAACAGGATAATATGAAAGGTCTTATTACTTATTATTCAAAAGCAGATGACAAAGGTTCTATCCAGTCAGATGATGGTAAGATTTATTCATTCTCATCTAAAGATTGTGATGGGAACTTTGTATCAAATGATATTAAAGAGCCTGTTGAAGCTACCTTTGAGTTATCTCAAAATGTGGATAACGGAAATGGCTATACCATCTCTCATGTGGTAGCCAAAAGAATCGATCCTGAAACTAAAGTCTTTTATGATGTGCCAACACGTGTAGGCATCTCTTTTTCTAAGCCTGACGACTATGAGGTCATTGTAGAGTCTCAGTACCCGATTACGAGAATTGGCAGAAATTCAAATCTAACCAAAAAAGCTGTAATCGATGAATGTACCCGTATTGGCGGTAATGCTGTTTTAGACTACAAAGAAAAGAAGATCTTAAAAAACTCAATTGGCTTTTCTTACTATGTCTATGAAGGTACAGGCTATCCATCTGTTATCGGTAAAAGAAACGATAATGGTCGCTATTCAAAGTCAGATCTTAAAAATCTTCTGGATATAACAGAGTCTAAAAAGAGCTATCAAGGTGAGGTTAATTCAAAGATCGGTTTTAAGATCCTAAAAATAATCGGAGCAATCTTATTTGTTGTCTTCACTATTGGCTTTTTCCTTTCTAAATAGTCAAAATTCATATTAAAAAAAATCTGAGAAATAAGGTTAGTTTATGCTAACTATGCGCTATAATTGACTCCACAAAAGGAGACATTCAATCATGTTAGCAAAGTTAGTTTTATTCGTTCTTTTATGTCTTGCCGTTTATGCTCTATATCGTGGCGGTAAAAGAATTTTTCACATCATTATGAAAGGTGACAGCTGCGGTTGTTCTAAGACAGGTGCATCTGTTTGCCACTGCCACGACAAGAAAAAATGATATTAGCTCATAAAAAGCTAATTTTTTTGTAGTCAATTTTGAAAGTTTGTGTTATTTTCACTAGACGCCTCATTTTCATTGAGTAGCATTGTTTTGCCTTGAATAAGACAAAATTCAGATTTGCAAAGTTTAAAACTTGAAAATGACCCATTCTACCCCCATGTAAACTTATGTCGGTGATACAAAAAGGTTTATAAATGGAAGAGAACGAGAAGTTTAGAGTTGATCCTCTAACTGAAGATACACTCAGGAAGCTTGAAGCTTCAGGTCTAAGAATGACTGTTCAGAGAAGACATATCATTGAGATTTTAACCTCAAGTCAATGTACTTCTCCAAAAGAGTTATGGTATGAGGCAAAGCAGTTTGTCCCTGATTTAGGAATTGCAACTGTATATCGACTAATCAACAGATTAGAGCAGATTGGTGTAATTTCTAAAGCAAGAAATCTTGGAATGCAAAGAGTCGAGCCTAAGTTAGGTACTATTACCGATGATAAGGGCCGTAAGATCTTCAATGCAGGTACAACTAAAGATTTAGCACAACTCATTAAACAGGGCTTAATTGCTCGTGGTACTATCGGTCCACAAAATGAGCTTGAGTTAACCCTTGTAGGTGACAAGGTTAACGTTACTATTAAGTAATTTTAGTAAGTAAGATTTAAGGTAATTTGGCATGGAAAACGTAAAGAGCGCACCAACTGTATTAGATGCTGTTCCAGAAGCTGTACAGAAAAAACAGGGCGAAATTGCAGAATCAGGTGAAACCTATCTTGAGACTATCTTAGTTATCAAGGAAAGACGTAGCAATGGTCTTGTACGTGCTGTTGACGTTGCCAATGAACTTAAATTGAGTAAGCCTAGCGTTTCAAGAGGTCTTTCTTTATTAAAGGATAAAGACTACATCAAAGTAGGTATCGCAGGTGACATTGAGTTCACCCCAGAGGGCAGAAAAGTAGCTGAGTCTATTTTTAAACGTCATCAGTATTTGACTGTTTTCTTCAAGCACATTGCCAAGGTACCATCAGATGTAGCTGAATATGATGCTTGCCGTGTAGAGCACGTAATTTCAGAAAAGACCATGAAAGGTATCATCAATTACTTAAAAGAAAATAACATCATCTAGTTATTTTCTCCTAATTTAAAGCTGGTAGCTATGCGTTGCCAGCAATCATATGTATTTTCCTAAAACAGTTTTACTTAATACTCACTTGCATTGAATCACTCTTTTATTGATTTGATGTGCAATCTAATCTCTTTCTTCAACTAATTTTCAATATCAATTGCAGAGTGTGTGCATACCTAAAAAAGCGCAAGAATGTTTTGTGAATATTATCTTATACAAAGCGGAGTGTGAGGTAGTGCACAAAATCTGTAAAAACTGGCAAATGCGCATTAAAACAGATATATATCAGATAATCTCTTTTAAGATCAAGAGAATAGCTTTCTATTAGAAAGCTATATGCAATCGTTTCGGTTATTTTATTAGCTTTAGTTACTCAAAAATATGTGATGAAGACACGTTTAAAATGGACGTTATCTAGTTATATTAAGCTCAGACGCAGAGTCTAAGTTAATCGTATTAAATATAATTAAAATAAATATGGGATGTAATATGCGATTTTTAGATCTTTTCTCTATCAAGCAAAAATTGATAGCGACCTACGTGATGCTGATACTTGCATCCATTGGTTTAGGTTATATCTCCTTATATACCATTTCTGTTAACAAGAATGTAGCTGAATCCGTTCATGAAGTTTTAAACGGACGCTATGTCAGAATTAAGCACACCAGTGAGTATATAACTGATCTTCAGATGCTACTGACAGACATGACTAAAGGCGCAGCCTCTGGTAATGCTGTCCGCGAGAGTAAGTCATTAGCAGATAACTTAAAGTATGCAGCAGGTAAACTTCAAACATCTCGTTATCCTGAGGAAATTGGTGCAGTAAAAGAAAGTTCTGAACGTTACCTTGCACAATATGCTGCCTTCATTGATATGTACCAGAAGGGCAACATCGATGAAGCAAAGCAACTCTTGAAAAATGACATGTACGATAACTTCATGGTTGTGCATAAGAATTTAGGCATTGTAAATGGTAATCAGGTCAAAGTAACCAATACTACTATTGACAGGATCACCAGCAAAACACCTCTATTTGCCGCAGTGGTTATTATTCTCTTTGAGATTGTATCCGCAATTATGATCCTAACGCAGATGCCTCGTCTGATTGCAAGTTCAATTCGTTTTGCTATCAAGAATGCTAATGCTTTAGCTCATGGTGAGTTACAAACTGAAATCAGGATCAAACGTCATGATGAATTTTTACCATTGTTGCTTGCAATGGAGAAAATGAGACAGTCATGGCATGACAACATTCTGTTAATTAAAGAAGTAAGTAACAACATCAGTAACTCAATGAGTACCTTGCAGGATTCATCCACCCATATTGATGAAACTGCTCAGGACAACCAGAGTTACTCTCAGACTGTATCAAGATCAGCAGATAACATGGTAGAGAGCGCAGGTGAAATTGCCAAAAGCTGTGCATCCGCATCTAAACAGGCAGCTGATACTTCAAAAGATACTCAATTAGGTATTAACAGAGTTAATGAGACTATCGAAAAGTTAAATAACCAGGCTAAAAAGTCCAAAGAGGATGCCAAGCTGGTTGCTCAACTGTCAGACAGAGCCCAAAAGATTGGCGTGATTGTTAATACCATTGATGATATTGCATCTCAAACTAACCTCTTAGCTTTAAATGCTGCAATTGAAGCTGCTCGCGCTGGTGTCTACGGTAAAGGCTTTGCTGTGGTAGCAGATGAGGTTAGAGCTTTAGCTTCAAGAACCTCCAAATCAACTCAGGAAATTACTGAGATGGTAACTTTAGTGCAGTCAGAGGCTGCAAGTGCTAATGACACTATTCAGCAGTCTGTAAAGGTAATGGATGCTATCTCAGCAGAAACAGGTGATCTAAATGAGATCTTAGATAGTGTGATTGGCAAAGTTGAGAATGTTAATAACCAGATTGACGAGATCTCTCTCTCAACAGAAGGCCAGATCGCATCAACAGCTGAAATTTCTGACAACATGAAGGAAATTACATCAGCAACCGAGAACCTCCATGGAGAGTTAAACCTGGTTAATGACAACATTAACAGCACCAACGTTGAAATTGGTCGTCTGTTAGGTGTCGTCTCAAGATTTACTCTATAAAAACATCAAAGCCACATCATTTGATGTGGCTTTTCTCTGGGTGTGCTCAGCATGAGCATTA
>DKDL01000122.1 GCA_002449335.1 Succinatimonas sp. UBA6849
AAAACTTAAAAATGCCTATCGTGAAGGCGAGTATAAATCCTATGAAAAGGTTCATAAGAATGATACCTCTCCTAGAGGCACTATCGATATAGCAAGACACATCAAGTTAAACCTGTGTCCTGAGAACTACAAAGTAGCCTATTCCTACAACGAGTACACCTCAAAGAACAGTTATATCTATCTTGTAAGACTTTGCTATGAAATGCTTTTTGAAAAAGGCAAAAAGCCTAAAGGCAAGGAAGTTGATGATCTGCTGTTTAAATCTCAAGACTACTGGTCTTATGATAAAAGGCAAATTATTCACAAAAATGAGAACAAACCTATAACATCGCCTCTGTTCAAGTGTCACAGAGATCTTCAAAAGTTCTGCCTTGATATTTTAAAACACAAGAAAATGACCTTAGACAGCTTTGGTACTGAAGATGGTAAGTATGGTGTCTTAATAGACTGTGCCTGGCTCTGGGAAGAGTATGTTGCAACCTTGCTAAAAGATTACTTTATCCATAAAACTATGTCTTCAAAAGATAAAGATAACCTTTTTGTAGATGAACAAGGTCACAGATTTCAGAGGATCATTCCTGATTACATAGGTAAGAACTCAATACCAGTAATAGCTGATGCTAAATACATGAACCTTTATGAAAGACGAGATCTTCAGGATGAACAGAGAAACAGTGTTTATTATAAAACTGTCATGTACATGCTAAGGTATCAATCTAAGTTAGGCATGATCTTTTATCCTTCAATATCAGTAGGTGACAATGCTGAAGATAAGCCTCGACCTACAACTGAAAGTAGTAAGCCTAAGGAGAATGCAGAAGGCAACAAAACTACTACTAACAACGAAAGCAACGATATCAACAATATCAAAAATATCAACAATGATAACAATGTCAACGAACTCAATGAAAGCAACAAAACTAAAGCTATTGTAGATCGTTGGTCTATTGATTCTAACGTTATTAACGATAATAGCTGCAATGACAAAGCAAGATCATTCCATCTCATCTCGTTGAATTTAAATTGTCTTGGCAGTGTAAACACAAACGATAAAGATACAGTAGCTGATGACCTTAGTAAGGCAGAGGATTCTTTTAAAAGAGCTGTAAAAGAGAGCATTGAATCACTTAACAAGAGCTTGGAGACCACAGGAAAGTTGACAGGATAGTTAACATTATAGTTCACATGACAGTATGCAGAATAGTACTGAGATTTGTTCACAGGATTGAGAATGTCACCAATTGCTGAAGAGATTTTAGAAAGATACTGGGATTATCTTTTACCAGTTAAAGTTGATGATATTGCCTCAAGATTAGGTGTGATCATAAAACCTCTAGATGAAGATCTTTGTAAAGATTACAGTGGGGTAGCTTTTGTTGATAGCACAACAGGACTTAATCTCATTTACTATAATTAAAGTGAGTCTTTTAATCGGCAACGTTTTACCAAAGCACTTGAATTAGGCCACTTAGTTTTAGAACATACTGTATTTAAAGACAAGTTCTATGACGACTTTAAAGGTGATCTTGACGATCCTTTTGAAAAAGAAACTAACATATTTGCATCTGAAATCTTAATGCCATCAAAAGCTGTCTTAAGATTAGCAGGTTCCTCGCTCTATAGAACTGAATATGATTTAGCGGTTTTGTTTAATGTTTCTATAGAAGCTGTAGATTGGAAATTAAGGTATCAGAATATTATTGAATAAATATTTGTTATTTTAACAGTAAAATATTTATGTAATAATAACAAATTAAAAATAGATTATTATATAAAATTCAGTTAAACTGTATCTTGATGTTGGCTCATAAGATGTTTATACGATAAATGGAGTGCTTTAAAACTTCTTTTAGAAGCAATCGAACAACAAAAGTAGAGATCTTCAAATGTTGTATGTATCCATAAGAATTAAAGTTAAGTTGATAGAGATTTATAAGAGCAACAGGTCTTATCTAGATTAAAGTAGAGGTTTTCGTGATTAAGTCTTTCACAGTTAAAGGTTATAAAAAGTTAAACCATTTTGAGCTTAGAGATTTAAGTAGAATCAACCTGATTACAGGAGAGACTGATTTAGGTAAATCTTGTATATTAGAAAGCTTGTTTGCCTTTTGTAGTGGTAATGATGTCAATATGCTAATAAGAGGATCATCTTACCGTATTTCTCGTTATGATCTGAATGCTTTAGATTCTTCATACAGTGATATGTTGTACCTTCTTTATTCTTTCTTTAACAGAGAGAGCATGCCATTGACTATGAGCTTTGGTGCAACATATGATGACGACAACAAAACTCGTGATTTTAAACATTCTGTTGTATTTACTGACTTAATAAAAGAGATCTGTGATTTTGATGTAGCGAAGGATGAACTTCAGCAGTTTTTTGATACATACAATAAAACCTTAGAAACAGACATTTCTGATGAAAGTTTTAAAAGAAAACTAAGCTTTGATCCTGTCTTAGCTCATTGGACAGTTGAAGATTCAAAGAGAGATGCAACCTCTTATGCTATGACAAGGTTTAATACAGATACCTCAAATGCAACTCATCCTGTAGCTGTTTCATATATTGATATTCTTCAGCACACCTTTCTTATTCCTTTTGTGAATTTGATAAAAAGTCTGCAAAAAAAAGATCTGTTAGATACAGTGGTTGCAGACTTAAAAGTAATTTTCCCGAATCTTGATACTATCAAAATTATAAAAATGCCAGATGGAAAACTTTACCCATTTGTTAAAGACGTAAATGGGGAAGTTCGACCTATTTTTAGTTTTGGTGAATGTCTGCAAAGATGTTTTTATATCTTAGGTTCTGTTTTTTCTTATTCTGATGGTCTGTTGCTTCTTAACGATGCTGACTATGGAATTGATTATAGAGTTCAACATGACTTTTTTAAGTTGCTCTTGAAGTATGCTAGAAAGAATAATACCCAAATTTTTATGGTAAGTAATAATCAAGACTTTATGGATAATTTAATCTTAGTCTCTGAAGAAGAAACCGCCTTAGAAGAGTTAAGAGTAATTACTATTAAAACTTCAGAAAATGATGCTATGAAACATAGGACCTTATCAGGAACTGAAGCTCATAGGGCACGATTTAGTTTTCAGCTGGATTTAAGATAGTGTTGAGATATACTAAATCCAAGAATAATATTTTTTAGGACGATTATATGAAATTTACAAAGAAACTACCTAACTATGCTAGTTTTTCTAAACTCGTAGAGACAAACAGTATCTATGT
>DKDL01000084.1 GCA_002449335.1 Succinatimonas sp. UBA6849
TATTCTTTACAGAAACTATAAAGCACCAGAAGATCCCAATTTAAAAGAATTAAAGAGATCGGTAAATCTTGAGAATGCAAGAGTTCATGGTGAAGAAATTTTATCTGAAAGAAAGAACGGCGGTTTAAAAAAGAAACAAAGTCAGAATCTTGAGCAGGGCTTGATGTCCAGCTTTGATAAAAAGAAGACTGACAAAAAGAAGTATAAAGTGCTTGATAAAAAGAAAGAAGATGGTGATTCCCATTTATTTAAGGATCAAGCAGGTTCTGTTTCTAACGCCTTTAAAAAATTAAAATAGTGAAAAGCCTTTATGTGGTACATATTAAAGTTTGAAATAAATATACTGCTGATTTTACTGATGGTAATTGTGGTGCGATCTTTCTCAAGAGAGCATGACAGATTTAATCAGCCTTTTGTGTATACCTGTTATGCCATCATCGTTTGCTGCTCTATGCACTATATAGAGGCTATTGTATCCTATACCAATTATTCTGAGGTCCATCAGGTTTTATATGTTATTGAAACAGTACTGTGGATCTTCATGCCATACTGGTGGTTACATTTTGTCTTTGAAAAACTAGGTTATGGTCATTACTTAAAACAGGGTGCAGTAGTATATTTAAAGAAAGCCCCATTGTTAATCATAGGTATCATGGCTTGCATCTCTCCTTTTGTGCCATTGCTGTTTAAATTAAATCTGTTCGGTGATCCTGTAAAGGGAAGCTATACCTACGTCATGGATATCTTTGTAGCTTTATATACAACTGCTTCATTGGCATTGTGTCTGACTACAAGCCTACTCTCATCTAACAGTGAGCTTAAAAAATATGCCATGTACCTGACTATCCCAACCATCATCTGTGGCGGTATTCAGACCTTTACAAGCTACTACATGAGCAATATCTTTTATGTAACTGAAACTGTTTTCTGTATCATTACCTTCATTAACGTTCATGAAGACAGAGTATTTATTGATGCTTTAACCGGTCTTAATAACAGAAACCGCTTTAAGAAGTATTTATCTACAGTAATGACCTCTTCCTCAGTAAATAAGTCAAATATGTACCTGACCTATATTGATGTGGATGAGTTTAAAAAGATCAATGATAATTACGGTCACGTCGTAGGTGATTTGGCTTTAAGAACCGTAGCTGAAGCCATGCGTGAGGTTGGTGAACAGACTCGTTCTTTTATCGCTCGTTTAGGTGGTGATGAATTTGCCATTATTTCAGGCCATAATAACAAGAGCGAATACGATAGAATGGTCGATGCTTTATCAAAGCTCCTAGATGAAAAGGCATCAGCCAACTTTACAGAGTTTAAGGTAAAATTCTCATTGGGTACTACTTGTCTTGATATTCCTAATGCATCAATGAATGACATTATCAAGATTGCTGACAGACGTATGTATGAGCAAAAGCGTATCAAAAAGATTAACAATGCACAGAGGAATAATTAGTAATGACATCCACACTATTTTATTCAGTTGAGATTGATATCGTCTGCATTGTTGTTTTCATCTGCGTAATTTCTAATATCTGGAAAAGCGGTGACAGATCAAGATTTAGCTATATCATGGTTCTGGCACTAGTTACTTTACAATGCTTGTCAGATATCTGTCTTAAGACCTATACAAGCATCAGTTGCTATGCTCTTTTTGCAAAGAATGAGGTATGTACTAAAGATGTAACTCAGGTAGTACTCTTTAGTTGCATTGTTTCTTTCTTCAACCTATTTGTACCATATGTTTTCTTTGTAAAAAGTTATTTACTAAAGGCTGAGAAATCAAGAACCAAGGGCATCAAGCTGTGCGTGTTCTCAATTCCATTTGTAATTTTAAGTTACTTTGTAATTACCTCTCCTGCTAATGGTTATATTCAGTTCTTAACTTATCATGGCGCTTATGTCCATGGTAAGTACTATTCAGCTTTAGTAGGCACTGTAGGTTTCTACTCAATTTTAGCTCTAATTAACTTTATGTATGTGGTAGCCTCTCGTCAGGATAGAATGATTGAATTTTCAATTTCAAAGATTGATTACATTCTTTTCTATTTAACATGTACGCTTCCATTTATACTCGCTCCAGTAAATTTATTAGTAGATGAAGTGCTGTTAGTATCACCATGCTATGCTGTATGTTTCTTCTTCCTGATGACCTTGCATCAGCATATGCGTATTTCAATTGATGATTTGACTACCTTAAACAACCGTAATGAGTTAAAGAGCTATCTTTTAAACCTAGTCTCATTATCAGAGGCTGAACGAAAGACCACCTATATGATGTTCATTGATGTTAATAAGTTCAAATCCATCAATGATAATTATGGTCATAACGAAGGTGACGTGGTTTTAATGCAGTTATCACGATTATTAAAAGGTGTTGCTGAGACCTTTAACTGCTTCTTATGCCGTTACGGTGGTGATGAGTTTATTCTGATTAAGAAGAACGCTAATGAGGAGAGAGCTGCTGGAGTTTGTCATTATATCGACAAGACTGTTGCAAGACTGAAGGTTTTATCTTTAGCTCCTTATGAGCTCTCAGTATCAACAGGTTATGTGCGTTTTGATAAACGCTTTAAGACTGCCAAAGATTTCATTGAAGCTGCTGACAGACTTATGTATGAGACAAAACGCAGTTCTCGCAAAGATTACTCTAAGATCTAATAAAAAAGCCTCCAACTATGTGGAGGCTTAGCTAAAATCTCTTTTTACTTATCGTCAATTCTTAGCATTACAGCTGTTGATAAATCAACTTTTCCGTTATGCTTTAGTTTAACTGACCAACCTGTACCTGGTGCTACATCTAATGGTTTACCGTCTTTTGCATTAGTAAGGGTAGAACCATCAAGATCAACTAGTCCTTTTGGTGTAAATAAGGCAATGTGAGAGTCCTTTTCAAAGCGGTTCTTTACATCAATATTTAAAGTACCGTCAGCCTCCTGAGATGTGATCTCACCGCAGATCTGTAATTTACCTGGATTTGGTGAGTTAGTCTCGTAATCCTGTGTTTTATCTGGACGATGAGGCTCTAATAGAGCTGTTGTATAGCCTCTAGATGGAATTGAGTTTACAATGTTGTAACTCTCTTCAGGGATCTCTTTACCTTCGCAGATAGCATCAATAGCTAATCTGTAAGCTCGTGAGATTGCAGCTGAATAGAATGGAGATCTTGAACGACCTTCGATCTTTAGTGAATCAACGCCAATCTCGATGAGTTTCTTTAAAACAGGGAGTGTGCACAGATCTTTAGAGTTCATTAAATATGAACCGTTCAGATCTTCTTCCATGGTCATCCATTCCCCAGGATGATGCATAGACTCTTCAATCTGAGCTGATAGAGTAGTACCGTCATCAGCCTCAAATGTAGTTACATCATCAGCAGTTGCAGCATGTACATTGCGGATATTAAAACCGTAACGGCAGGAATTGTTGCAGGCGCCGATATTGGCGTCACGGTGAGATAACAGTCCTGAAATTAAGCAACGACCAGATACGGCGATACATAAAGCACCGTGCGCAAATACTTCAATTTCCATATCAGGACATTCCTGCTTGATCATGTCAATTTCAGTTAATGAAAGCTCACGAGCTAAAATACATCTTGTAAGACCTACTTTCTGCCAAAACTTTACAGAGCCTGCGTTAACAGTATTAGCCTGTACTGACAGGTGAATAGGAATATCTGGGTATCGGTTGCGTACGATATCGATTAAGCCAGGATCAGCCATGATAAAAGCATCAGGCTTTAACTGAGCCATTTCATCAACTACTTTCTCAAAGGCAGCTACACGTCTTACATGTGGAATGATGTTAAGTACGGCATGTACCTTTTTACCCATAGCATGAGCTTCTTCAATACCTTTAATAAAGTCCTCACGGATAAAACCATTACCGCGTACACGTAAAGACCACTTAGGAACACCAGCATATACGGCATCAGCACCATAGGCCAAAGCCATATGTAAGTGTTTTAAGCTTCCAGCAGGAGCTAAGAGTTCAGGCTTTTTAGTTACGCTCACAGTTAAAAATCTCCATTAGGTAATCACACAGTTCGCTTAAGAGTTCACCTTGTAAAACGAGTAATGCCTGAGCATCAGCTGTCTCATCATCTGATTTCTCAGGAAGGTTCTTCTCAAGGTAAATATCTGTAGGCTTTAATTTCTTTAAAGCTAAATCTGAGGTTAAGGTAAGTTCTAAAGACTCATCAAAAGACAGACCAATCTCGGTTGCTACCTTGCCAGCCTCTAAATGAACTGCAATTTCCTCAGAGGTTAGATCTTCTTTTGAAGCTCTGATTACGCCACCGTCTTCATCCATGCTCTTTAAGGTAGTTTCAGAGCCAAAAGTAAAGCGTTTAGGTAGGGTAGTCGCATCCTTTAGCCATGAAGTCATTTTCTCATCAACCATAGCATGTGGTGCCAAAAGTTTAGCTGGGAATGTAGAGAAAGCTTCACGTAACATTGCAAGAGCTTTTTCAGCCCTCTTGCTTGAGGTTGCAGCAACACCTACGAGGCTTTTATCGGTGTTTATCCAAATTAAAAGCTCACGACGGGTTGCAAAAGCCTGAGCTAACAGCTTACCTGCAACAGCTGCCTTTAAAGCTTCCTTTTCGTTTTTACGTAATTGTCTTTTAAGTTCAATCTCTTTTTGAGCTGTAATTTCATTTAATTCTGTCTTTACAACAGATGATGGTAATAACTTGGTTTCTTCAATCAGTTTAAAAAAGTGATTTTCACCTGAAGAGAAGTGATACAAACCCTCATGTGAAAAAATAGGAGCAAAGCCAATAGATGCCAGCTCTTGAGCTGCACATGGCTTGAAACTAGCTTTTTCTAGTGCTTCTTCAACTAGTGCATCGTCTTTTAAAACACCGTTTAATTCAGATAAATCAACAGTGTAGAAACGAAGATTTTTAAACCACATATTTTATGTTTTCCTACTTAAAAAATTTTGCCTAAATTATGGACAAAAACGGCTGTTTTTTCAAGTTCTAATGCTATGTTTAACCCATTTATTTCATTGATTTTTTAATACAAAAATGATAATATTTATGCCTATTAGACTAATGAAAATTACAAGGTAGAACTAATGTCAGATAATACCGATAATCCAAATTCAGAGCAGAACGCATCACAGTCTTCTGAAAATGAATTAACTACAGCACAAAGCGTTAATTCATCAGTACCAACAGTAAAACTAGAAGACGAGTTAAAGCAGTCATTTATTGACTATGCGATGTCTGTTATCGTGGACCGTGCGCTCCCTGACGTTCGTGATGGTTTAAAACCAGTTCACAGACGTGTACTTTATGATATGTACGATCTAAAAGTATGGAGTTCAGGTCAGACTAAAAAGTCAGCTCGTATCGTAGGTGACGTTATTGGTAGATTCCATCCACATGGAGATACTGCTGTATACGAAACTATCGTTCGTATGGCTCAATGGTTCTCAATGCGCGAACCTTTAATCTTCGGTCAGGGTAACTTTGGTGATATCGATGGTGATGGCGCAGCTGCAATGCGTTATACCGAAGTTAAGATGACTAAGATTGCCGAGCAGATGTTAGCTGATATCGACAAGGAAACTGTTGACAGCTATCCTAACTATGACGGTAACGAGCAGATCCCTGAAGTTTTACCAACAAAATTCCCAAATCTTTTGGTAAACGGTTCATCAGGTATTGCTGTAGGTATGGCAACTAACATTCCTACTCACAACCTAGCAGAAGTTATCGACGGTGTAATTGCTGTTTTAGATAATCCTGATATTGGTCTTGATGAACTGATGCACTACATTCCTGGTCCTGATTTTCCTACAGGCGGTATTATTGTAGGTACAGATGGAATCAGACAGGCTTATGCAACCGGTAAAGGTCGTTGTATCATCAGATCAAAGACCAGAGTTGAAACTGATAAGTCTGGTAAGCAGACCATCTATGTAGATGAGATCCCTTATGTAGTACATAAAGTTGATATCGTAAAACAGATTGAAAAACTCATCAAAGAAAAGAAGATTGAAGGTATTTCAAGCATTGTTGATGAGTCTGATAAAGATTGTGCTGTTAAGATTGCAATTGACTTAAAGCGTGATGCTTATCCTGAGGCTGTGTTAAACAACCTGTATCAGAACACTATGTTACAGGCAAGCTTCCCAATTAACATGGTTGCTTTAGTCCACAATCATCCAAAGCAGTTATCTTTAAAAGAAATCTTAACTGAGTTTGTTAAGTTCCGTCGTGAGATCGTAACTAGAAGAACAGTTTATCTGTTACGTCAGGCAAGAAGAACAGCTCATACCAACGAAGGCTTGATGATTGCTAAGGCAAACATTCAGCATGTAATTGACATTATTACAGCAGCTGACAATGCTGAAGATGCAAGAATTAAGTTAATGGCTGAAGCCTGGGATGCTTCTGTAATTTCACCTCTAATCCAGAGAGCTGAAGACGGTTCTAATATCTCATTACCTCAGGGTATTCCAGAAGACAAGGGTATTCACGGAGATAAGTACTACTTATCAGATCCTCAGGCAAGAGCAATTTTAGAGTTAAGATTATCTAAGTTAACTCACCTAGCTCAAGATGAGATCCGTGACAAGTACAACGAATTAGTAGCTGCTATTCGTGACTACTTGGAGATCTTGAATAATCCTGAGAGAATGAAACAGGAGATAAGAACTGAGTTACAGGAAGTTAAGGAAACCTATGGCAACGAGCGTAAGACTGCTTTTACTGTAGACTTAGGCAAGATTGACAAGGGCGATTTAATTGCTCGTCGTGATGTAATTGTTACTCTGTCAGCTCAGGGCTATATCAAGTATCAGGATATCTCTACTTACGAGAGTCAAGGTCGTGGCGGTAAGGGTAAACTTGCAACTAAGTTAAAGGATGAAGATTACATCACCAAGGTAGTTGTAGCATCAACTCACGATAAGATGATGTTCTTCACCAACAAGGGTCGTGCCTTTGTTAGCGTAGTTTATGACTTGCCAACATCAGAGAGTCGTACTTCAAAGGGCTTACCTGTACAGAACTTCTTTAATATTGATAAAGAAAACGGAGAGGTTGTTACTGCTTTACTGCCAATTTCAGAGTTTAATTCTGAGCAGTACTTCTTCATGGCAACCAAGAATGGTTTAATCAAGAAGACCTCTTTGAGTGCCTATGCTTCATTCGTTAATAGAATGAGCACCAATGCACTGATTGCCCTTAAGTTAAATGTAGGCGATGAGTTAATCGGTGTTGAATTGTCATCAGGCGATGATGATGTATTCTTATTCACATCTAACGGTTATGCTCAGCACTTCTGTGAATACTACAAGGGCTCAGCTGTTGCTGATGAAGAGTCTTCAGATGATGCTGATAATTCAGATAACTCTCAGGAATCATCAGATGACGGTGATGACAGCTCAATTGACAGACATGCAGGTACTGGTGTACGTCCTTCTGGTCGTGGTTCAGGCTGTATCCGTGGTATCAAGTTAAGAGAAAACGGTAAAGTCGTATCCTTGATGGTAATTCCTCCATCAGAGGTAGACAAGCAGTTCTTAATTGCATGTGCTAACGGCTATGGTAAGAGAACTCGCTTATCTGATATTTCATTACGCAACAGAGGCGGTATGGGCGTCATCGTTATCAAGAATCTTGATAGAAACGGTGAGGTTGTAGGTGCCGTTCCTGCCGATGATAATTCAGATTACATGTTAATCACAAACCAGGGACAGTTAATCAGATCATCAATGGCTGATACTCCACTTGTAGGACGTTCTGCAGCAGGTAACATCTTAATGCGTATGTATGAAGGTGATACTGTAATGGCAATTCAGTCAATTCCTGAGGATGTCGTAGAAAACTCTAAGAAGATGGCAGAAGCAAGACAGAAGGAACGTGAAGAGTTAAAAGCAGCTCAAGATGCTCAAAACTCAACACTAAGTCCTGAGTCTGAGTTAAACAAGCCTGATGAGGTCGCACCTGAAAATAGCAGTGATAGTAATACTGTTGACAGTGGCGATAACAATTCAGATAATCAATAGCATAAAAGGCATGGAGAAATAACTCCATGTCTTTTTTAGTTGATTTTAAACAAATCTATATTCAGTTTTATTCCGTTTAAAATTTAATAACCATTATCCTTAATACTTTTGTTGGAGAACAAAATGAGTAAAGTTTGGAATTACTATGCAGGTCCTTGTATGCTTCCTGTTGAAGTTATGGAAAAGGCTCAAAAGGAATTCAGAGATTTTGAAGGCACTGGTATGGGTGTAGTAGAACTTTCTCATCGTTCTGCTGAGTTCATGAAGGTTGCCAAAGAAGCTGAAGCTTTATTAAGAGAGCTTTTAAATATCCCTTCAAACTATAGAGTATTATTCGAGCAGGGTGGCGGCCGTGGTCAGTTTGCTGCTATTCCTTTAAATTTATTACCAGAAGGCGGTCATGCTGATTATTTTGTAACCGGCCACTGGTCACGCTGTGCTTTTAAAGAGTGTGATGAGCACTTTGGTAAAGCAATTCTGCATGAGTGCACCTTTGAGAACAAAGACGGTCTGTATGAAGTTGACTACTCAAAGATGAAGGTAACAGAAGGTGCTGCATATGCTTATATGTGCATCAATGAGACTGTAAACGGCATTGAGTCATTTGAGTTACCTGATACTGGTGATGTACCTTTAATTGCAGATATGTCATCAGATATCTTAACCAGACCTATCGATGTATCAAAGTTTGGTGCCATTATCTTTGGTGTTCAGAAGAACGTAGCTCCTGCTGGTATGACTGTAACAATCGTTCGTGAGGACTTATTAGGCAAGGCTAGAAAATACTGCCCATCAATCATGAACTGGTCTGTATTAGACAAGTTTGAGTCTATGTACAATACACCATGCACTTTCTCATGGTACATGGCTTGCTTGAACTTAAAGTGGATAAAAAGTTTGGGCGGTGTTAAAGAAATGGAAAGAAGAAACATCGCTAAGTCAAAAATGGTCTATGATTATCTAGAGAGCTCAGACTTCTATCGTGTAAGAATTGCTGCTAAAGACAGATCACGCGTAAACTGTGTCTTCAACTTAAAAGATGAGTCATTAAATGACGAGTTTGTAGCTGAAGGTAAGAAGAATGGCCTAGTAGGTATCAAAGGTCATAAAGTTTTAGGCGGTATGAGAGCAAGCTTATACAATGCAATGCCTATTGAGGGCGCTGAAGTATTAGTAGACTTCTTAAAGAAGTTTGCAGCAGCTCATAAGTAATTACCTAAGATAAATTATAAAAGGACATAGGTTATGGAGTTAAATCGTACCCCTTGGTTTGAAAGTTATCCACATGATGTGCCACATACCATCAATCCAAAATTGTACGATAATCTTCCAGCACTATTTGACGATTGCTGTCAGAAGTATGGAAAGAGAAAGGCATTTATCAGTCTTAATTGCTCCGTAACCTATAATGATATCTATGAGAAGACATGTGCTTTGGCTACATATCTTCAGAAAGTTTTAAAAGCTAAAAAGGGTGACAGAATGGCTGTGATATTGCCAAATGTCATCCAGT
The DNA here is from genome assembly GCA_002449335.1 of Succinatimonas sp. UBA6849. Taxonomy (GTDB): domain Bacteria; phylum Pseudomonadota; class Gammaproteobacteria; order Enterobacterales; family Succinivibrionaceae; genus Succinivibrio. Next base: position 9,545 of record DKDL01000084.1, read on the forward strand.
ATCCAATTTCAGTGTTTGCAGCTCTAAAATGCGGTATGCAGGTTGTAAACATCAATCCTTTATATACTTCTCATGAGATCCTAGGTGTACTCCGTGACAGCGGCGCTAGAATAGTTATTTGCCTTGAAAGCATTACCTCAGAAGTATTAAAAATTCATGATCAGACTTATCTTGATCACATCATCTCCTGTACTGTAGGTGATTGCTTAACTCCTCTAAAGGGTGCTTTTGTCAATTTCTATCTGCGTCACTTTACTCATATGGTACCTAAATATGATAAAGATAAAGTTATCATGTTTAATACCTGTTTAAAGGAAGCTGAAGGCAGAACCTTCGAGAAAGTAGATATTGATTTTGATGATATTGCCTTTTTACAGTACACAGGTGGTACTACAGGTAAGCCAAAAGGAGCTATGTTAAGTCATGGTAATATCATCTCTAATGTGGCTCAAGCTGATGGTATGTACGGTCCAAGACTTAACAAAGGTGATGAAGCTATTTTAACAGCTCTGCCTTTATACCATGTCTTCGCAATGACTATTAACCTGATGTTTGCTTTCTACTTGGGTTGTACTAATCTTTTAATAATTGATCCTAGAAAGTTTGATGATCTGATTGCTCAGTTAAAGAAGAACTCTGATATCTCAATTATCACCGGTGTGAATACTCTCTTTAACGCCTTTGTAAATTATAACCTCTTTGATAAGGTAAAGCTCTCACACTTACGTTTAGTTGTAGGTGGTGGTACTGCTGTACAGTCAGGTGTAGCTCAAAGATTCTTAAAAGCATCTGGTGGTATTCCTATCCTTGAAGGTTACGGTTTAACCGAGTGCTCTCCATTATGCTGTGTAGTACCTTATACTCAGACAGAATATAACGGTACTATAGGTCTTCCAACACCATCAACTTTGGCCAGAATCGTGAACATCGAAACTGGTGAAGAGATCTGGGATAAAGGTGTACCTGGTGAGCTTGAGTTTAAAGGTCCTCAGGTGATGAAAGGCTACTTTGAGAACTCTAAAGAAACAGAAAATGTCTTTGATGATGGTTGGCTTAGAACCGGCGATATCGCTCAATGGTGTGATGGCGGATACTTAAAGATCATCGACAGAATCAAAGATATGATCTTAGTATCAGGCTTTAATGTCTTCCCAACCGAAATTGAGAATGTTGTAAGTAGATTTGATAAAGTTTTAGAGTGTGCTGTAATCGGTGTGCCTTCAAAGACCACCGGCGAGTCGATTAAACTCTATATCATCAGACGTGATCCTACTTTAACCCGTGACGAAGTATTAGCTTACTGTAAGAAGTACTTAACTGGTTACAAGCTTCCAAAACATATTGAGTTTGTTGAAACATTACCAAAATCACCAGTGGGTAAGGTATTACGTCGATACTTAAAACAGAATCGTCTGAAAGTTTAAATTAGCTTTCTCTTATTCTATAATGTGCTCGCAGTACAGGAGAGCACATGAGCACTAACAATATAGTCTTAGTCGATAATGAGACTTCATTAAATATTCTGAATACGTTTTTATCCTCATTAACTGAAGATAAGAACGTAAGTATTGATACTGAGTTTACAAGAACTAAGACTTATTATCCTATCTTAGATTTAATTCAGGTAGGCATTGATAACACTGTCTATATTGTCGATCCTCATGCTCTTGAAATCAGTTCTTTTATCAGAACATTTGTAAACACTAAAGCTAATTGTCTGTTCTTTTCTGCCCGTGAAGATCTCGAGATCCTCTCCTTTGAAGCATATAAACTGAGACTTGAGAATACTCTTCCTGAAAAATGCATCGATCTGCAGCTTATGATGGCTTTTTTAGGTCTTGGTTATTCAAAAGGTCTTCAGTCAACCTTAGAAGAAGAGCTTTACGTATCTTTACCAAAAGATCAGACGAGATCTGACTGGTCATTACGTCCTTTAACAGATGAACAGATTGTTTATGCTGCAAATGACGTGCTTTATCTGAATAAGCTCTATCAAAATCTTTTAGGTCAGTTCAAAGCATCTGATACTCGTCTTAACTGGTTCTATGAGGAGATGAAACTCCAAAAAGAGAATTGTATGGTGATAGCGGTTCCTGAAAAGGCTTATCTTGGGGTAAAGGGAGCTGGAGCTTTGAGTAAAGCAGAACTTACTGTGCTACATCAACTGTGTAAAAAGCGCATGGAATTTGGCATGGAAAAAGATGTAGCCTTAAATAGGATCATTACAGGTTGCGCTTTAACTCCTATTGCTCGATTAAAGACAATCTCAACAGGATCACTTGCTAAAGCAGGGGTAAAACCTGGCGCTATAAGACAATATGGCAAACAGATTATTGCCTGGTTTAATGAAGCTAAAAAGTTACCTGTTGATGCTTCCATTGAGTACCCAGCTGAACATATCTTATCTGACAGAAATGTGGGGAAGGCTGTTAAGAAATTAAAGCATGTTCTATCTCTTATTGCTCAAGAGCAGGGGATTAACGAAGAACTTATAAGCTCTAAGCAACTTTGCTATGATTACTTTCAAGCGCTAAAAGGAAACTCTACACCTAAAATTTTTACCTCATGGTATAAAGAGTGTATCGGTAAAGAGCACGAGCTTCCAACATATCCAAAGGATTAGTCTAAAATTAACTTATCTCTTTTATTACATGAGCTGTGACTGCACTGAATTTTCATGTCTTCGTTTCTTACATTCTTATACTGCAACTGAATATAAAAAAAGCTCTGCAGAGCAGAGCTTAAGGTTAGTTAATATGAAATGTAGTTATATGAGGTTTAATCTTTATAGAGCCCAGCCTAACTGAACGTTCCAGAAAGCAGTGTAGATTACAGCTACGATAATTAAGATTGCATAGCTTGCTACTGCGAAACCACCAGTTGTCTTGAAGGTCTTAGCTGTGGTTACGATTGCCTTAGGATCGTCATCACCGTCGTTAGTTGATAATGAAACGAATGCGATGATTGCTGTGGTTAAGATCCAGTTGTAGAACATCTGGTCTAAGAAGCCCATCTGTAAAGGTAAGAACTTTAATAAGAAAGCGATTACGATTGAGCATAATACACCTACAACAGCACCCTTTGAATTAGCCTTCTTATAGAACAGACCACATAAGAATACTGATAGGATACCAGGTGATACTACGCCGGTGTACTCCTGAATGAACTGGAAGGCCTGACCTAAAGAGCTTAATAAAGGAGCAATAAAGATTGCGATAATTAAAGCTACGATAGCGGTTAAACGACCAACTCTTACTAAAGATACATCAGATGCTGATTTGTTGATGTACTCTTTGTAAATATCCATGGTAAAGATAGTTGCAGTAGAGTTTAGCATTGAAGCTAGTGATGATACGATAGCTGCTGCCAGAGCTGCGAATACTACACCTTTTAGACCTGTAGGTAATAACTGTGCTACCCAAGGATATGACTTATCAGGATGATCTGCTGTAGGAATATTGTTAGCTACAAGGTTGCCATACTGCTCTTTTAATGAGTCCAATAAAGCAGGATTGTGTACAGTGATGTAGTAAGCTGCAATACCAGGAATTACGCAGATTAAAGGAATGATTAACTTTAAGAAGCCAGCAAATACTAGACCAGTCTGAGCTTCGTGAATTGACTTAGCAGCGAAGGTACGCTGAATGATGTACTGGTTAAAGCCCCAGTAGTACAGGTTAGTAACCCATAGACCACCGATTAGAACTGAGATACCAGGTAACTGTGAGAAGTTTGGATTTGATCTGTCTAAGATCATCTCAAAGTGCTCTGGAACGTCATGAACTAAGGTAGACCAGCCTGCCATGAATCCATCTCCCTGACCAATCCATTTTAAAGCAACATATGAAGTAGCAAAGCCACCGATTACCAGAACTGCAACCTGGATAACGTCAGTCCAAACAACTGCTGATAGACCACCGTATACAGAGTACAGAAGAGCGAATGCAGCTAAACCTAAGATAGAGTACATTAGAGGAATACCTAAGATTGTCTCTAATGCTAAACCACCTAAGTATAAAACTGAGGTTAAGTTAACTAGGATGTATAAGCTGATCCAGAAAACTGCAAGAATAGTCTTTAAGGTTTTATTAAAACGTTTCTCAACGAATTCAGGAATAGTGTAAATACCTTTCTCTATGAAAATAGGAATGAAGTACTTACCAACCAGAATTAAGGTAACAGCTGCCATAATTTCGTATGCAGCGATACCCATACCGATAGCATAGCCAGAACCTGACATACCGATGAACTGCTCAGCGGAGATGTTTGCTGCGATTAATGATGCACCAACAGCCCACCAAGGAATTGATTTACCAGCTAAGAAGTAACCCTCAGCACTCTTGTGATTTTTACGAGAAGCTGAAAGGGCGATCACCAAGACAACGATAGCGTATATACCAAAGATAATGTAATCAATGGTAGATAAACCAGAAGTTACAGTTTCCATGTGTTTTTCCCTTTATTTATTTGACTATATTGAAATGATACAAACGTTTACGGAAATAATAACAGTATTTAAAAACAATGCAAGTTATAGGATTTAATAAGGTTTTAAGTAAAAATAACGTAAAAATCGAAAGTATTTTACAAAGAACAATATTGGATAAAAATGCAATAAAGTATTTTAAAATCAATTAAATAGAAAAATCAGGAAAAAGAAATTTGTAGGCTTTTTCGCAATTTTAACGAACAATTTGTATAATACGCAAACGTTTTAAATATAGCTATCTATTTGAAAAATAAGAATAATCTAAAATTAGGTTAAAATTCAATTTTGTGATCTTGTGCCACTTTTTCAGGGCACGTTTGTTTGAGTAGTTACATTATTTAATTAAGCGTATAAGTCAGTTTAGTTTCAACTTTGATTTTTTCAGAAGGTAAAAAGTGTATGTAGCTTTGATGCTTTTGAGTGTGAAGTCGCAGAGATTGATTTATAGATCTGTTGCTAAATATCTTTTGGAAAATAAAAAGCCCTGCACAGGGCAGGGCTTAATGAATCAATTAACAGTTAATTAGAATGCAAAGCCAATGCTTGGATTCCAGAATGCTGCGTAAATTACAGCAACGATTAACAGAATTGCATATGAAGCGATAGCAAAGCCACCAGAGGTCTTGAAGGTCTTAGCTGTGGTGATGATTGCCTTAGCATCGTCGTCACCTTCGTTAGTTGATAATGAAACGAATACGATAACAGCGATGGTTAAGATACAGGTGTATAACATCTGATCAATAAATGGCATCTTGATAGGTAAGAACTTCAGTAACAGAGCGATTACGATTGATGATAGAACACCAATTACAGCGCCCTTTGAGTTTGCCTTCTTGTAGAACAGACCGCATAAGAATACAGCTAAGATACCAGGTGATACAACACCGGTGTACTCTTGGATGTACTGGAATGCCTGACCTAAAGAGCTTAACATTGGAGCTAAGAAGATAGCGATTACTAAAGCTACGATAGCAGTGATACGACCTACAGTTACTAATGCGATATCAGAAGCATTCTTGTTGATATACTCCTTGTAGATATCCATTGTGAAGATAGTAGCTGTTGAGTTTAACATTGAAGCTAAAGATGAAACGATAGCTGCTGCTAGAGCTGCGAATACTAAGCCCTTAACACCAATAGGCAGTAACTGTGCAACCCATGGGTAAGCACGGTCTGTCTGTGTTGCTGTAGGAATGTTGTTTGCTACGATGTCACCATAAGTTGCCTGTAGTTGCTCTAATAGAGCAGGGTTCTGTACAGTGATGTAGTAAGCTGCGATACCAGGAATAACAACGATGATAGGGGTGATGCACTTTAAGAAAGCTGCAAATGCTAAACCCTTCTGAGCTTCATCAACTGACTTAGCAGCGAAAGTACGCTGAATGATGTACTGGTTGAATCCCCAGTAGTATAGGTTAGCAACCCACATACCACCGATTAGAACAGCAATACCAGGTAAGTTGCTGAACTGTGGATTTGACTGGTCTAAGATCATGGTGAAGTGATCTGGGATCTCATTGATTAAGGTACCTAAACCTGAGAATGCACCTGCGTCACCACCGATTAGCTTTAATGCTAAGTATGATGTTGCAAAGCCACCGATTACTAGAACTGCAACCTGGATAACGTCAGTCCATACAACAGCTGATAGACCACCGTATACAGAGTATATTAGAGCGAATGCAGCTAAACCTAAGATGGTGTACATCATAGGAATACCTAAGATTGTCTCTAATGCTAAGCCACCTAAGTAAAGAACTGATGACAGATTTACGAAGATGTATAAGCAGATCCAGAATACTGCAAGAATTGTCTTTAAGGTCTTGTTGAAACGCTTCTCAACGAACTCAGGAATTGTATAAATACCTTTTTCGATGAAGATAGGTAAGAAGTACTTACCAACAAGAATTAAGGTGATAGCTGCCATGAACTCATATGCTGCGATACCGAAACCGATAGCATAGCCAGAACCTGACATACCGATGAACTGCTCAGCAGAGATGTTTGCAGCAATCAATGATGCACCTACGGCCCACCATGGAATTGACTTACCTGCTAAGAAGTAGCCTTCTGCGCTCTTGGTGTTCTTTTTAGAAGCGAACAGACCAATTGCAATTACAACGACAGCGTAAATACCAAAGATTACATAATCAATGGCACTTAAGCCTGCAACTACATTTTCCATATTAACTAACCTTGTGTTTGAAATAAAAATTTTAAAGGCTTATCACTGCCTCTAAAACCGATCGAGGTGATTATACAAAAATTTTTCTTTTCAACCACCTGTCGCAAATGGAGTCTAAGTTACGAAAAACCGTATCGTTAAGATTTTTTATTTAGTGAACTTAATCTCAGTATCAGTTGCAAAAATTTATGATAAAAACTAATTAAAAATCAATTAGATAAAATAAAAATAGGTTAATTTTATGCAAAAAATCAAAATGTAATTTTTTCTAAAATTATGCGCTGATTTCAAAAATATGTAATCGGTTTCATTGAAATAACATATTGAAAAATAACATAAAAATTTATTGTAAATTTTTGCTAAAATGTGAGGCAATTATCAAAATTTTGTATAACGTAAAAGCGTGCAGTCAATTTTGTACACTCATTTTTCGCACAAACTATTCATAGTGAGTAGATAGACTTAGTAAGAAAAACGAAGATAAAAGCTTATGTGACAACAAATCATACCTAAATTTTTGTAAGTATGACCTCTTTGGTGTGTCACGATTTGCATTTTCTTAATATAGTTATGGAATTTTTTTAAGAACACTTTTAAACTTTAGATATCGGATAAGGAGCTTGATATGAATAACAATGTAGATTCTAAAATCCTTATATGTAAGGTTTCTTATAACTGGTATCAGGTTATTAAGTCAAACTTCATATCAAACGGATCATCTGTAACTAATTGCTGGTACACTCCGTTTGAAGAATTTGCTCATGATAAGAGTGATGAGGAATTGCCTCCTCCAGGATCTCTTGTGCTTTTCTTAGTAGAGAAAGATGGTGAGCAGATTATCTGTGGTGGTGGTTTCTTTTTAAAGCACCTTAATATGGACATTACATCATGTTGGAATCAATATGGTGTGCTCTCAGGCTATATGAACTTAAATGACTTCTTAAGAAGGGCAAAAGAGTTCAAAGCTGATATGAATGATCCGTTGAGCTGCTACATTGCAGATGGCTCTTTTATCTTTATCAGAAAGAACATGGTACATGTACCTGAAATGTTCAACATCAATTTTGACGACAGATCACGTGTAACTATTCCTAGTGACGAGCCTTTTGGCATGTATTTAAAAAAGGTTTGTCTTGAAAGACGTAAAGCTCAAATCGATCAGTCATCATGCACATGGCCTGGCATTTATTATGTAGCATCTATTCATAAGAGTGCTGAACAAGCTTCTCAGTATAGAACCAAGCTTCTGTCAGCATACGGCTTTAAATGTGCAGTAACAGGTTGCACTCTGATGCCAGCTTTATCTGTTGCTCATATCAAGACTATTTATGATGACAGATATCTTGACCTTAACAATGGCGTGGTTTTGCGTTCTGATATTCACCATTTATTCTCAAAGGGTTATTTAACTTTCTATTACGATACTGATGATTCTGTCAGAGTAAAAATCTCAAAGAATATGAAGTTAAACCTTGATCCTGAGTATTCAGAATTAGATGGTAAGAAATTATCTTTACCAGAGAATAAGGAATACTGGCCAAATCCAGAATACCTAAAGTGGCATAACGATATTAGATTTGAGAATTGGTTAAAGTACGGTGAGTTTTCTTTAATCGATGCTTTGCCAATGCATCCTAGAGAAGGTTAATTATGAAAATCGCTGTATTAGGTGCTAATAACTCTATTGGCAGCAAGATTGTTCTAAAAGCTGAAGAACAGGGGATAGCTTCAGTTTGTGTAGTTGACAGTTTCTCTAATGTTCCAGGTAATGGCAAGGTTTTAATTAAGCCTTGCTTAGATCTTACAAAAGACGACATTAAAGATTGTCATTATGTAATTGATACCATATCTTTTCTTTCTATCTCCAAATTCTCATCAGACGATCTGCCTTTGTGGCATTTACTTGAAATCTTAAAAGACAGTGAGGTAAAGCTCTTAGAATTAGGCAGTTGTACCTTCCTGTACTCAGATAACACCAGACAGCGTTATGTAGGATCTGGTGACAATGAGATCTTAGATGACAATGAACTAAAACAAGAGCGACTCTGTATCAATGCATACAAGAGACTGTCACTATGTAGAAATGTAAAGTGGTCAGTTCTCTGCCCACCATTGCTCTTAGATAAGGATGGATATGCTTCTGGTAAATTTGAGTTTCATGATGATGTGTTGCCTGTAGGATTAGAAGGCGACAGTTTTATCAGTGAAGATGATTTTTCAAGTTCAGTGATTGAGCTATTAAAGAGAATTCCAAAGCTTCATACCTGTACTTCGGTTAGAGGGGTGAGAGCTTAATTCTCTTTAAAAGATAACTCTATCAAAAAATAACTAAAACCACAGCAACTCTGTGGTTTTGTTAGGTGTGCTCAGCATGAGCA
>DKDL01000073.1:0-1498 GCA_002449335.1 Succinatimonas sp. UBA6849
AACAGCTTCATATCAGCCATAATATAATCTCCAAACTGAGCTTAAACTATGCATGTAAAGATATACACGCTAAACAACTTTTATCTAAAGTTCTGAGCCCACTAAAAAACGAGAAAAAACAAAAGTTCAATAACAACTAGCTATCACTGTATAGTATATTGTTGGACTTTCTGAATTAAATTATATGCAAATTTTATCTTATTGTTGCTTTGTTAACAAACTTTGACTTTAGTGCAAAAAATAAGATTGTAAAGTGACTTTTTATAAAACCAATTAGCTTTCCTGCTATTAAACATAAGTACGGATTTTTTAATTTCAGTAAAATTTCCAAAATATTAAACAATATAGATTTAGAGCGCCCATTTTTCAATGCTATGATTGTAAGAGGATCGCTTAATATTGAATTTATAACATCAATTTTGTTCTGGATATTACTTATTGAAATCTCCTGAACACACTGAACTAGTCTAGATGTATAATAAGAGTAAATTTCCTCCATAATGTCCGGATCATCAACATTCCACTGTTCATATATCTTCAAGATATGCTCAAATTGTTCCTTTCTTTTTTTGAATAACTGACCATCAAATACGAGAGTTGTTTCGGAGCCCATCCTTGACCTAAAAAAATGATAACCACTAGACGACGATATAGAAACAGAACTTATATTGGATAAGACTTCCAAATTAAAATGAAGGTCATCCCATTTAACATTAGGAAAGAGATAATTGTTTTTTCTTATATAATTAGCATCAAATAGCTTATTCCATGGAACTGCTACCATCATATTATTTAAATATTTATGAATATTAGCTCTAACTTCATTCTTGTTGCCAAACAATTTTTCTCCATTTGTTACAGAACAAGTCAAACATTTTCCTTTTTCGAAAAACTCCATAGTGTAACCAGAAATTACTAATTGAGAATTTGTTTTTTTAGCTAATTTATATAATTTCTCTAGATAATCTTTTTCCAACCAGTCATCTGAATCTGGAAAATAAAAATAATTACCCTTAGCAGTACTTATTCCAGCATTTCTAGCACTTGGTGCACCACCATTTGATTTATGTATAACTTTGACTCTTTTATCGAGTTCAGCTACCTCGTCAGCAATCTTACCACTATTATCAGTAGATCCATCATCTACAATAATCAATTCAAAATCAGAAAAAGTCTGTGACAATATACTGTCAAGACATTTTCTTAAATACTTATCAACATTATACACAGGAGTTATAATTGAAATTTCAGGATTTTTATCCATTTACTACCTTCTTTGGATATAAATATAAATGTTAAAACTTAAAACCAAATCTGATATTGATCTTATGTAGCTCAGACAACATAAGGTTAAAGCAGATTATTAACTTTAACAGCAAAAATTATTGTTAATAAAGATAACTGATTTGAACAAAGCTATTTAAAAATTATGGCGACAACACGCATAGATCGTGATCACAATGATGTTGCAGCCTGTTTTTAACCAGTTTTAGGCAGA
>DKDL01000073.1:1548-3306 GCA_002449335.1 Succinatimonas sp. UBA6849
TTTTATTAAGCCACGACCAAAAGCCTCAGTTGTTACCAACAAAGGCGTTCTTTAACAATGTGATTCAGAAATCAAACTCTAGCGGAGTTTTCTTTTGCTTTTAATCTTGCTGCTTCGTCTTACCAGATTAGCAAGCTTGAAACTGTCGTCTATCTGGTTTTCATGACCTGTAACTTCAAGGTTATCAGGAACATCATTACCAGTAGGTTCAGGCGCTTTGTAAAAGATACCAATGAATCTTTCATCGTTCTCTATTTCAGACATATCTTTAGTAAAGAATGCTTTTAGGAACATGAAGTTGGTTTGAGCTTTTCTAGCTAAAATCTGTAAGCTTTCAAAAGACCAAGGCTTACCATTGTACTTAGGTACATTGTCTCTAATGTAGCTTAATACATTGCAGGCAATCTTGGTGTAGACAGTTGAGTTCTCAATGTACTCTTTATTTCTTAAAGGTAGTGCATCCTGACCAAAGACTACATCAATAACCCAGTGACGACTTTCAATCTGCCATCTTGAGAGAATGATATCTTGCATAGTAGCTGCAAAAGAATCATCTAAGCCATCAGGTGTGATAGAGCTGATAAAATATCTGTCTTCTCTGTCTTCAGTCTGAACTCCAGAGCTTTTATAAATTCTGCTGGTTCTTACTCTGATTACAGAATGAACATGAGGCCATTTTCTTTTCAGTTCTGTATTTAAGATATCTTCAGCTTTGAGAATAGAAATCTCTTTAGTCTCAATTCTGCCATGGTCAGAACTGGTTCTAGATGAGGATAGAACATCACCCTGAAACTTATCTACATCTAACCAACTGAATGCTTCTTCAATTACGTCAAAGAGTTCACCTTGGTTAGCTTTAAGGCAGACTACGAAGTCTGCTAATGCTTTTACTACAGCTTCTAAGGTTACTGCTCTAGTATTGATAGCATCCCAGGTAAGAATACAGTTTCTTAGGTTTATAGTTTCTATCATTTCAAGGATAGCGTCTGCTTCATGGTTCTTCTTATCTACAGCTCTCTGAGATATGGTTAAACCATATTTGGTGGAATATAGGCTGACCAAATCATAACCGGTGCTCTTACGGGCATCGTTACCTTTCTTGGTCTGTCTTGTAGCTCTGATATTCTGTCCATCAGCTGCTATAACATCCCTTTCGGATAATAGAACTTTACCTTCAGGAGTTTGTGTGTTCTTCTGGTATACAGCAAAGTACTCTGTCAGAAACTTGATTGTTTCCTCTGCCTTTACACCTGATATAACTCTTCTGATGGTCTGTTCACTTGGAACCTCATCATCTAAGCCATAGAACATAGACTTTAAGAACTCTAAGTTCTCTAACCAGAATAACCTTTGTGTTCTGCAGTTATTGTTACCTGCAATCCTTGCCATTATGACTACGGCTGCTACTACTGAGAAACAATATTTAATGGCACTCTGACATCTTGGATCATTGAAGTTTAATTCAATAATTCTCTGTAAGAACTGTGCATCATTTTTATCAAAGTTTACTTCTGGTGTCATACTAATATTCTTTCGTTATTTCATTATGTTACGAAACATAGAATATTAATACTTTAACCTAAAGTTTGATCTCTGAATCACATTTTTAAAGAGCAAAATCAGCGTTGTAACTAACTGATTAATTTACATTAATTTTTACCTGAACTACTTTACAACTTTGTGACGTAGTTCAAATAGTGTTGTTTCCATATTTAAAAATTTGGAATACAGGAGATAACTTAAAGCAGTATGCTCGTG
>DKDL01000119.1 GCA_002449335.1 Succinatimonas sp. UBA6849
AAAGACAGTAAAACCAATAAAGAAGTCTTTGCAAAGATTCCAAATTTAGAAATCTTAGAATGTTTTGAAAACAATATTAAAGAAAGATTTGGAAATGTTGTAAAGAAAGATAACCTCGCTTTAAACATTGCTAATGCCCTGTTAGACGGTAATGCAGATTTTGTTTTGGATAAGCTTGAACCTCTTTTACGTTCATTTGTATCAGTAAGAGATACAGCAACTAAAGCACCTCAAGAGAACTACTATCATGGATTCTTAAACGGTATCTTTACTAACTGTAAAGATGACATAGGCAAATACCATTCTAATTATGAATCAGGTGATGGCTATGCAGATATCATCTTTAATGATCTAGGTGGTACTAAAGCCTGTGTTATTGAAATTAAAGTCTGCAAAGAAAAAGAAAGCAGAGCTAAAAAAGCTAATGAAGCTATAGATCAAATTATTGATAAACACTATGTAGATACTATTTTAGAAGATGAGAATATAACCACTGTTACTGCTGTTGGTATCGCTTTTTATGCAAAGAACTGTGCTGTTGCTTGTAAAAAGATTAAGTAAAAGCTAATAGGAATTTGCACGAGATTTAGAACTAATTAGCATAACATTTAGAAATTCTTGTGACATAGGCTTGTCCAGAAAGGACTTTATTGTAGCCGAAAAATTTAAAACAGAAGAGTTTTTACAAAATCTGACTTTTAGATCTTCTATAAAGGGAGTAAACAATCTTATTTTAAGACGACATATGTTTGCATCTGAATCATTTAGCCGATGCAAACATGTTTTTTCTTACCATTGAGGCCACAGTGTGCAAATGAGTAAGACTTGAGATTATTAGTCCTGATGCGCACCTAAGATCTTACAAGCAATTTCTACAGATGCTTTATCAGGCATTGGAGTATCTTTGAGCTTGTAATCAATACCTAAAGCCTCATATTTATGTACACCTAAAGAGTGATAAGGAAGCACCTCTACTTTTTTGACATTTGATAATGAGTCAATGATCTTTCTTACGTTCTGCAACTGCTCATTGTTATCAGTAATACCTGGAACCAAAACATGTCTTATCCATACAGGAATATGCAATTCATCTAAATGATGAACACATGCTAGAATATTCTCATTACCAATACCTGTTAGTTTTTTATGCTCTGCACTGTCAGAGTGTTTAATATCTAATAACACTAGATCTGTGTATTTCATTAGCTCATCGAACTTTAGCTTATACTCATCAGTATCTCTATATGGTCCTGCTGAAGTATCAAGACAGGTATTTACCCCAAGTTCTTTGAACTTTTTAAATAACTCAGTTACAAATTCTATTTGAACTAAAGCTTCGCCACCACTTACAGTGACACCTCCATCTTTGCCCCAGTAGTTTTTATAACGCATAGCCTTATTAACTACAGTATCGACATCGTAAGTCTCCCCTGTTTTCATTTTCCAGGTATCTGGATTATGACAATAAAGGCAACGCATTGGGCATCCTTGCATAAAGACCACAAAACGAACACCAGGTCCGTCTACAGATCCGAAAGTTTCAAAAGAGTGGATATAACCTTGAGTCATTACATGTGTCCTATAAATTCTAGTTTCTGATCAATACTTGATGATCAAAATAATTCTGCCTTACTCAGACAAAGGGCGCCAAAAGGCGCCCTCTTTATACAGATTATAGTGTAATTTTTCTAAATTACATTGCCTTATGGCATGTTCTAGAAATTACGTCTAACTGCTGCTCACGAGTTAAATCGATGAACTTAACAGCGTAACCTGATACACGGATTGTGAAGTTTGCATACTCAGGTTTCTCTGGGTGCTCCATAGCATCGATTAACTTCTCAGTACCGAATACATTAACGTTCAAGTGGTGAGCGCCTTGGTTGAAGTAACCGTCCATTACCTGAACTAAGTTCTTAACACGCTCTTCCTCTGAGTGACCTAATGCATCTGGGCTGATGGTCTGGGTGTTTGAAATACCGTCTAAAGCATACTCGTAAGGTAGTTTTGCAACTGAGTTTAGAGATGCTAATAAACCTGACTTCTCAGCACCGTATGATGGGTTTGCACCTGGTGATAATGGCTCGCCAGCCTTTCTGCCATCAGGTAATGAACCTGTTGCCTTACCGTATACAACGTTAGAAGTAATGGTAAGAATAGAGGTTGTAGCCTCTGAGTTACGATAGGTATGACGCTTCTTTAACTTGGTTAAGAAGGTTCTTAATAACCATACTGCAATCTTATCAGCACGATCATCATCATTACCGTAACGAGGGAAGTCACCTTCAACCTCAAAGTCAACAGCAATGCCGTTCTCGTTGCGGATTGGCTTAACCTTTGCGTACTTAACTGCTGATAATGAGTCAACTACGTGTGAGAAGCCTGCAATACCAGTTGCAAAGGTACGACGTACATGAGTATCGATTAAAGCCATTTCAGCAGCTTCGTAATAGTATCTGTCGTGCATGTACTGAATTAAGTTCAATACGTTAACGTACAGATCTGCTAACCACTCTAGAACGATGTCGTAGTTTGCCATTAACTCATCGTAGTTTAAGTACTCTGAGGTGATCTTAGGTAATCTTGGGCCAACCTGCATACCGGTCTTGCAATCAATACCACCGTTCATTGCGTATAGAAGGGCCTTAGCTAAGTTTGCACGAGCACCGAAGAACTGCATTTCCTTACCAGTCTGTGTTGCAGATACGCAGCAGCAGATTGAGTAATCGTCGCCCCATACTGGACGCATTACATCATCGTTCTCATACTGGATTGATGAGGTATCAACAGAAATCTTTGCAGCATACTTTCTGAAGTTTAATGGTAACTTCTCGGTGTATAGAACTGTTAAGTTAGGCTCTGGTGATGGCCCCATGTTCTCTAAGGTGTGTAAGAAACGGTAATCGTTCTTAGTTACCATGTGACGGCCATCCATGCCGAAACCTGCAACTTCTAGAGTTGCCCAAACTGGGTCACCTGAGAATAACTGGTTGTATGAAGGTATACGTGCGAACTTAACCATACGTAACTTCATAACTAAGTGGTCGATTAACTCCTGTGCCTCTTCCTCAGTTAAGGTGCCTTCTTTTAAGTCACGCTCAATATAAATATCAAGGAAGGTTGATACACGACCTACTGACATAGCAGCGCCGTTCTGAGTCTTGATAGCAGCTAAGTAACCGAAGTATAACCACTGAACAGCTTCACGAGCGTTGTTAGCTGGCTGTGAAATATCAAAACCATAGCTCTCTGCCATAACTTTCATAGCATTTAAAGCTTTGATCTGATCTGCTAACTCTTCACGCTGACGAATGATGTCATCGGTCATAGTACCGCAACCGCAGTTTGCAAAGTCAGCTTTCTTTGCAGCTACTAGGAAGTCAATACCGTATAGAGCTACACGACGATAGTCACCAACGATACGACCACGACCATAGGTATCTGGAAGACCGGTGATGATCTTGTTCTTACGAGCAAGTCTCATCTCAGGAGTATATGCGTCATATACAGCCTGGTTATGAGTCTTGTGATACTCATTGAAAATCTTGTGGAATTTAGGGTTAGGGGTATAACCATAGGTGGTGCAAGCTTCTTCAGCCATCTTGATACCGCCGTATGGCATGAAAGCACGCTTTAAAGGCTTATCAGTCTGTAAACCTACAACCTTCTCAAGATCCTTGCTGTCAGCGCTGATGTAACCTGGACCGTAAGCAGTAATACCTGAAACTACTTCAGTTTCCATATCAAGAACACCGCCCTTTGCGCGTTCTTCATGCTGTAACTGCTGTAACTCGCCCCATAGCTTATCGGTAGCTTTTGTAGGACCTGCTAAGAATGACTCATCGCCATCATAAGGTGTGTAATTGTGCTGAATGAAGTCTCTAACGTTAACGTCATCGACCCAATGAGAGCCGGTAAAACCGCGCCACTGTTCTTTCATGATTACTCCTAATTAAGTTCAAACAGATTTTTTTATCTGTCGTAAACGTTTCTGTTCTTTTTTAACTGAAACATAATCGCTTTTGCAAGCATGATGATTATATAGATAAGATCCCTTTTTTCCTAGTGAACCTATGTAATGTTTTTGCAAAAAAATACCGATTTATTTCAGAAATGGCTTTATTACAAGGAGTTAGAAAGGATTTAAATAATTACGATTATTAAACTTAGTTAATTAACCTAGTAAACTCTTGAAGCTATCCTAGTTACAAAGAATTTTTTATAAAGGTTAATTAACCTCAAATTTTTGTGAATTTTAAATTACAAAATTCACGTTAAAAGCAAAATTCAAAGATCACAAGGCGATTTTTGTGATCTACATGATCTATCCTAACGTTATTTAAAATTATGTTGCATCACGTTGTTTATTAAATGAGTTGTTTATTAAATGAACAGTACAATAACAGATTTATCAAGTCTTAAATAAAATCTATGGGATCACAGACAAAATCTAGATAAAAGGATTCCCTTTTTCATCGGTCAATCTTTCCCTTAACAGACCTTTCTTGTACATTTCTAAAAGATCTTCAAGATCTGAAATTAGCTCTTTTATCCCCTGTCCAAGATCAGTATCAATTACCATCTTTCTTTGTTTGAAATCTTCAACTGCTATAACTTGCAGATCTGCAATATCACTGTTGTTGGCAATTGCATCTTTGATAGTAGTAAAAGGAGTATGAGCTTTTAGGTGCAAATAATGAGAGCTATAGATTAGAGTGTAACCTGCAATTCCTGTTTTAGCCTGATAAGCTTTGCAAAAGCCACCGTCAATAACTAGAAGCTTACCGCCTGCTCTTACAGGTGTTTCGCCATCCTTTGCCATGATAGGAGTGTGGCCATTGATGATATGACCTTCATTTGGATCTAAAGAGAATTCTCTTAAGATCTGATTACAGGTTTTCTCTTCATAATAATAGGTGTAATAAGGATTTCTCGGTTCATGCCAGGTCGACTCTTCCAAGACAAACAGTCTTTCAAAGAGCTTCATTCTTCTGCCAGACAATGGAGATAACGGACCTGTCCACATGTACCATAAAAAGTCTAAATGGTCTTGATCTCTTAAGGTATAAGCCTCACGAATTTTCTTTTGACAAAAGTCTAAGTAATCTCGTCCTGACAGTTCATTACCGTCGCATTTAATCTTTTTAAAAGAACCATCCTCATCTAATGGTATACATCCATGGTACAGCAAATTGCCATTAAAGCACTGATACATGGTACCTTTAGAATACAGAAACTTTACATGGTTATTAAGTCTTACTGAACCTGTAAAGGATGCTACCAAATCATCTACAACTTCCTTTTCGGCTGCCGTTAAAGCATAAGGATCAGCTTTATTAACTGTTGGCAGATCAGTTGTTTTTAACTTATATGTCTTACCGTCAGTTAAAGTAACTGTACCATTTTTAAGATCAAGACCATCTAACACTAATCTGTCATCTAATTCATACTCTGGTTGTCTTTTTACAAGTTGACCTATGAGCTTTACAGCAAGAACTGCGACAGCTTTGTGGGATGCCGGAAAGTCCTTTTCATTTTTATAAGTTGAGTTTGCGAACATGGCAAGTTTTCTTAAAGAAATACCGTAGCCATTCTCAAGCATTTTAAAGTTCTTATAGCGAATGTTATTGCAAAGAACATTTACGGCGCACAAAGCAGAACCACAACAGGCGCCAATCCACAGTACATCATGATTACCCCATTGCAGATCAAGATCATGATATTGCATCAAAAGATCCATGCACTTATCAGGGTGTGGACCTCTATCAAAAATATCACCTAAGACGTGCAGTCTGTCCACGGCTAATCTTTTGATGAGCTTACACAGCTCTAGAATGAAGTACTTAGCAGAGCCAGTTTTGATAATCGCCTCTAAAATAGAACGGTGGTAAGCCATTCTAGAGTTTTGATCATCAGATTTAGCATGCATTAACTCATCTATGATGTATGAAAAGTCACCATCGATTGCTTTTCTTACCTTAGAACGTGAGTATTTTGAAGAGAGGTAATTAGACAGAGCAATTAAATCGAGTATGGTCTTGGTATAAAAAGAGTTTAAATCAGTGCTACCATCTTTTTCTTTGTTTGAAAGACACTCATTTGGATAGTAAATGAGAGTGCATAACTCATCGATTTGCTCTTTTTTGTAATCAGTAAAGACTAATCTTACCTTTTCTTTGATAACGCCTGAGGCGTTATTTAAGATATGTTTAAAAGCTTCATATTCGCCATGAATATCAGAAATAAAATGCTCTGTACCTTTTGGCATAGATAAAACAGCATTGAGGTTAATCAGCTTGGTATAAACCGCATAACGATTGTCATACTCTCTTGAGAGCAACTCAAGATATCTCTGTCTTTGTAACATTTTATTTTCCTAGCTTTTATTTTGTTTTAGCTTATCTGTTTAATAAGATATTGACTCTTATTGATGTAAAGTATCACGATACACAATTTGAGCAAAGTGAGCACTAATAAAGACACTGTGCACCAAAAGAGCCAATAGAACTACAGTTCATTTATCTTATGTTCACTGTAGTTTGCTGCAATTGAGTAAATCTTTTCACAATCACTCTTATATAAAACAACAAACTTTCCTTCACTCTTGTTTTGCTCATCTACACCGAGCATACTCAAAAGCAAAGGAATGTCTTCAGTTTTAGCTCCAATTTCTTTAAAAGACAAAGGCATTCCTATTGATTTAAAGAAACGTCTTAATGCATCAATACCAGCACTTGCTGTAACTGAAGGATCATCAAAATCTAATGCTACATTAAAGACATTTGAAGCAAAGCGAGCAAATCTCATGACGTCATGCTTTAAGACATACTCCATCCAGGCAGGAAACATCACTGCAAGTCCTGCTCCATGAGCTACATCATATAAAGCTGATAACTGATGTTCTAAGTGATGGGTTGCCCAATCCTGTTCTCTATCAACACCGCAGATATTATTATGAGCTAATGAGCCAGCCCACATTAAGTTTGCTCTTGCATTATAGTTACGAGGATCTTCCATTACTGTCTGAGCATTCTTAATGATAGCTCTCAATAAACCTTCACAGATGTTGTCTGTAACATCAACACACTCTGAATTTGTAAAGTATCTTTCCATGATATGAGCCATCATATCGGTGATACCACAAGCTGTCTGGTATTTACTTACAGTATAGGTAAGTTCAGGATCTAATATGGCAAACAAAGGTCTGTTCAATTCACTAGAGCAACCGCATTTAATGATATGACCGCCTATTGTCTTTTGAATTACAGATGAGGTTGAACTTTCTGATCCAGCTGCAGGAATAGTAAGCACAGCGCCTACTTTCAAAGATGACACAGGCTTTCTCTTTTTAAGATAGAAATCAAAGAAATCACCTTGTTCACTGTCAGCTACACCTAAAGAAATAGCTTTAGCTGTATCAATTACAGAACCACCACCTACAGGTAAGATGAAATCCACTTTTTCCTTTCTTGCTATTTCAATACCTTCATATACTAAATCTGCTCTAGGATTTGGCTTTACTCCTCCTAACAAGGTGTAGCCAATAGAAAAAGATGCTAACTGCTCTTTAATCGATGAGATAAGACCGGATCGAACTGCTGATCCTCCACCATAGACAATTAGAACTTTTTTATATCCGAGTGAAGAGATAGTCTGACCTACTTTAGAACTAACACCTTGACCGAAGATGTATTTTGTAGGTAAACAGTATTGAAAGTTTTCCATAAAATTATCCTTACCTATGTATTCTTATCTGATTAGCTTTGATTGCTTTAAAAAAGGCTTTATGGAAATTATACAGAAGATGAAATAGTTTGTTTTTGATAAACCTACAAGATTTGGATGAAGGAAACTAATTCATCTACTCATATCCTAAGTGTTTGGAAATTTTAGTTAAAACAATGTATAGAGTTAGATTAGAGAAACAGTGAATTAGCGAAAGCTAGAGAAAAGAGAGGCTGCATTGCACAGCCTAACAAGGCACCTCTGAAAGTTCTTGAATAAGAACTGAGGTGATCTTGAAGATCAAAGCCTAAATCTCAGATTTTGATAAGTAAATGAATAACTATCTAAACGATGTTTTTGAGGTAATGAATTCTTTAAGCGTATAAGATGCCTTCTAAAGGAGCCTTGTAAGACTGTAATAACTCAATCTCATTACGTGTTGCATCTATTCTTGAGACATCGAGTTTCTCTACAACAATTACAGCATCACTGTAGGTGATCTCTTTTAACTCACAGTCTTTTACAAGATCATAGGCAACACCTAGTTTTGACAAGGTACTGCTAATTACTTTGGTTGCATTTGAAATGTCTTTTTCATCCAAGGTCGAAACTAATACCACCTTCTTTTTGCCTTTAGATATAAGCTCAATTGCGTTTTCTAAAAGTACTTTTGAATTTACAACCTCTTTTGAAAATGAGCTTTCATGCAACATTGCAACATTCTTTAAGTTATAGACACTCTTTAAATATTCAGCTGAGGTTAACTTTCCTGAGAACAGATATCTCATGCCAAAGTAAGCAGATCCGATAAAAATACCGCCAAATAAGCCAGCAACAGTAAAGATCACTAGCTTCATAAACTTGTAGCTCTCTAATGTCTTCATCTTGACGTCGATATCCTCAGGTGGCAGAGGCTGTACCTGATTTAAGATCTGGTTTTTCTTATTCTCAATTTCATTGTTGATCTTGATGACAGCATTATCAGTATCACGCTTTAAGTTAATTAAACCTGCGTTGTAGATCCTCTCTGTTGAGATTGGCTGGATCTTGATGATGTAATCCTGACCATAGAACTCTGTAAATTCTTTATCAAACTGCTCTTTTACTTTCTCAAGTTTTGCTAAGGTTTCCTGTGAATCGCCTTTTAGACTTACTACAAATGAGTAGCTGTCAATTGAAGAGAAACCAAATAACTCTCTTACGGGCTTTTGAGTGAGATTCATGGTAATGCCAAGAGATTTTGCAAAGGCTTGAACATACTTTTGAGTATGCAACAGTCGGTTTGCAAAACGAACTACAGTTGACTCGTTTTCAAAAGTCTCATCCTCACCGCCATCTTTTGACTTTAAGACCTTCTTTACTGCTGCAATATTAGGCTGAGCTGCCTTTGAGTTCTTTTCACGAACAGTGTAGTAAAACTCACTTTCCCAATACTTATCAGGATCAAGGTTATAGAGTTTTGAATTCTTGATGTACTCTTCTTGTGTAGCAAGCTCTCGCTTGAAGGTATCGAAATCCTGCTCTAAAAGCTTTTTGTGAACTTAAACATTTCTCTTTTTGCTCTCATATTCAGAATAGCGAGCTTCATAGTCCTCTTTATAAAGGTTGTAGGTTACCTTCTCTTTTTTCTTTACTACTTTGCCATCAGGTTCTTTTTCAATCTTTTCAATGGTAAAAAGACTGTTAACTTCCGCAAGTGGAGTTGATGAGAACTCAAAACGGCAGTATTTGTAGGTAAAACCTAAAACTGCAAAGACAATTCCTAAGGTGATCAGTGTTTTGAATTTTGACATTATGAAGCGAAATAATCTTACAAGATCAATTTCGATTTCATCGTTCTGTGCGTTCATTGCTATTCCTAAATCAAAGTAAATTTTTCGCTACCTAATAATGATTAAGATTAACTAAAAATCTAAATTTCTAAGGCAGTCTTAATCAGATTCCTTTTGTATAAACGTGTGAGCTTTATAAAAAACTCTTTTTTGAAAATTTCATAAAAGTGTGCATATTAAGTGACAGCATATTTTTTATGCACTTTACCACAGGTCAACAAAAAAAAAAGTCGCTTTTATTTTTCATATTTAATGAGGTCGATTTTTCTAAAACCAAAGAAAATATGACAATATGGCGAATTCTTGAGTTTAAAGTTTGACACTGGTGATTTGGCATGTTTTACTAAGAGCTAGGACCGTCAATTCGGCGTATAAACTTTAAAAGAGGTTAAATGATAATGAAGCTATTGTCTTTGTGCCTTTTAAGTACCGTATGTATTGGTACTGTAAATAGCGCGATGGCTGAAAACAGCGATAAAGTAAATATTTGGAACTGGAGCTACAACATTGGAGAACACACTGTAGCTGACTTTGAAAAAGATACTGGTCTTAAAACCAGCTATGTAGAGTACGATTCAAATGAATTACAGGAAGCAAGATTATTAGCTGGTAATACCGGCTTTGATGCAGCTGTAGTCGTAAGCTACTATGTACCAAGAATGGCAAAATCAGGTGCATTACAAAAAATCGACCATTCAAAAATTCCTAACTGGGTCAAGTTAAACCATGCTAGATTAGAAAAGATGGCAACTTTAGATCCAAACAATGACTATGCCTACCCTTATATTGAGATCTCCATTGGTATTGGCTACAACAAGCAAAAGATTGAAGAAATCTTTGGCAAAGATTACAAAATTGATTCTTGGGATTTTCTATTCAAAAAAGAGAATTCAGATAAACTCAAAAAATGCGGTATTGCTGTAATTGATTCCCCTATTGAGGTTATCTCAGCAGTTCAGCATTACTTAGGTAAAGATCCTTTATCTCAGAAAGCTGAAGATTATGAAGAAGCTAAAAAGATCTTAACTAATCTTGCTGCTAACACCGCTTATTTCCAGTCTAACCGCTATGTAACTGATCTTGCATCAGGTGAGATTTGTGCTGCTATTGGTTACTCAGGCGACATTATTCAAGGCAGACATTTAGCAGCTCACGGCAAGCACAAATACGATATTGAATATGTAATTCCAAAAGAAGGTTCTATCTTCTGGTATGACAGTTGGACTGTACCACGCGGAGCTAAAAACTATGACAACGCAATGAAATGGTTTGACTGGTTATTAACTCCTGAGAACGCAAGAAAACTCTCTGATGAGTTAGGTTATGTTCTGCCAGTTGATGAAGCTATGGAAAACTTGTCTGATGAGCTCAAGTCAAACGACAGTATCATGCTCTCTGACGAGAAATTAAAGACCATGTACTTTATGCAGCCAACTCCAGCAAAAACTACAAAGATCACCAACCGAGTATGGAATGCAATGAAGACTGATTCTGCCAAAATAAAATCCTCAGATGAAACTGAGGATAATGCTAACGGTTGGGACTAATTGCCTCGATTGTGATTTTTTCTAACAGGACCTCTGCTAAGTGATTTTGGCAGAGGGAATCGAGTGGAGCTGACCTTAAAGGCCAGCTTCTTTTTTACCAAATCATGCCTTGATGAAACATCATCCTCCATCAAATCTGAAGCTTTTTTTTCGTGGATCTTGCTTATAGAGTCAAATCTTTGAGATAGTCTTTCTCTTTCATGGATAACCAAAAGATCTTTTACCATCTTGTCATCACTTTGAGATAACAAAGCTCTCTTTACAGCTTTGACTAAGGATTCTTCACTGAGCATACAGGTTCTCCGTAGTGTTGATAGATAATAAGATCAGAGTGTTTTACAGTCTTTACAAAATCACAGGTTCTGACAATTGAATTTACATGGTAAAAACGACTTAAAATTTCATTTGCAAAGAATGTAGGCTTAGTTCTAACATCTGCCACAAAGATATAGCGAGATGTTTCAACTGTCAAAGGACTTACCACAAGATCTTTTACGCCTGCATCTAATTGCTGTTGAATTTCATAATCACGCTCTATCATATCCTGTTTTACCTTTAAAAGTCCGCCTAAGGCATTCTCGCCTGTAACTAGGATATAGACAAAGCACAGTGTGTATAAAGATACGGTGATGGTTCTTGGCATTACCTTTATATCTTCTGTCTTTAGAGTAAAGTAAACACCTAATACACAAGCAATCAAAGCACAGGTAAATGGAGTTGCAGTTCTTGCAGGGAAATTAGGAGAAAAGATCATAATTGCCAATGATGCAAAGCCAAAGATAAAGAGATAGAGCACACCTATAAAATCATTTTTATATAAAGTGAATTTATCTTTTGTAAAGAACTTCTTTTTATAAGCAATAAGCAGAAGGTATGCTAATGACAGAATTAAAGGTAATTCTTCTAACAAGGTTAAGAAGAAAATATCCAATGTCACTGCTAAATGAGAGAAGTAATTAAAGCTACCTGTAGTCTCCATCATCTCAAGTCGAGCATTGTTTCCAGGAGACAATACTAAAACTAAGAAGCCTATACAGGTACCTACAAAACCTGCAATATGCCAGAATGATAGTTTCTTTACCTTATAAAGATAAAGACATAACAGGAAGTTAGCAGCACAGATAGCAAAGCCTGTGTTCTCATTACACCAGCCAGCGATGATTCCTAACAGAAACATCATAACTGCAAAAGGTACTGACTTTTTACAATTATCTGCATTTATTGAAAATCTATAAGGCAAAAGGAAGGCCAGAATGAAGGTGGTGGTATACAGATAGTTACATGAGGTAACTAGCATAAAGATAACTTCACCATAAGCTCTTAAACATATCCATAAAGCTACAGTTATGAAAAGTACTGGCAGAATTAAAAGCTTAAATGGATTTACTCTTTTGCCTTTAGCTTGAACATAGATTAGGTAGATCAAAACTAAATAACAAAGACCAGCACCTAGAGCTGAAACATATTTACCACCCCATAGTAACAGCTGAGCTAATACATGTGGAGGGGTTCTACCACCCCAGGTAAAGTAGTGACGATATTGGGATAATACAATATCACTAAATGATGACACGATATCTTGAGTACCCTCAATCATCATATAGCGGTAGTCATTAGAAAAATAAGGAATGATGTAAGCACAGGCTGTGATAAACACAAACCATGCCAGTAGATAAATAGGACTTTTTAGGTATTTCATTTTCAGTCTATTGTTTTTCAAATTTCGTGTATTCCATTTTCTATCATAATTAACTGTATTCAGCTTTCTTGAATAAAGACTGCTTTTATGCTTAAAAAATGTCAAATTCTAATAAGACTTGTTGTTTTTACTATGATAGATTTTAGCTAACACACAAATGATGTAAAATTGTGTGTAGTATAGCGCAACTTATTATTTATTATCACCTTGTATTATCTACATGAATTATCTTGTCATATTCTGTTTGGTAGTACTAAATGTGACTTTGAATAAGCAGTAATACTCAATATAATGTATGTAATTTTGTAAAACTGACTACTGTAAACAATAAAACACATAAGCAAACACCAATGCAGTTAAAAGATCTCATTAAAGGTGGCATCAATGCAACCTTTTCTAATACCGTAAAATCAATAGGTAACTTAAATTCTACAGGTTTGACAGGAGCAATAGCAGCTATTTATGAGCAAGCTACACACGATTGTATATCTTGTCCTATATTAGTAATTTGTGCCGATAGCTTTGATGCTCAAAGCTTAAGAACCAATTTAAAGGCATTACTTCCTAAAACTGACATTGAGTATTTCTCCGATTGGGAGACCTTGCCTTATGACACCTTATCACCTCATCAGGATATTGTCTCTTCAAGAATAAAGCTCTTAGCTGCAATGCCTGAGATGTCTGATGGTATTGTCATTACTACTGTACAAGCGCTGATGCCTCGCATTGCTCCAATGTCTTTTATTAAAAAGCAGAGCTTTTCAATAAAAGTTGGAGACAAACGTGACATCACCATGATGAAAAAAGATCTTACAACTCATGGTTATCTTTTAGTTGAACAGGTACTCTCACCTGGTGAATTTGCTGTACGTGGTTCTATTGTTGATATCTATCCTATGGGTTCAAAGACACCATATAGAATTGACTTCTTTGATGATGAAGTTGATAGCTTGAGAATTTTTGATGTTGACTCTCAAAGATCATTAGAAAAGATTGATTCTGTATCGATGTTACCAGCTCATGAATTTCCTTTAGATGAGTCAGGTATCAGTCTGTTTAGAAGTAATTATAGAGATGCCTTTGTAGGAGCAAATCTTACCAATCATCCTATCTATCAGGCTATCTCAAAAGGTGCAATCCCTGCTGGTATCGAATACTACCTACCTTTATTCTTTAGTGAAGTTGAGCCTGTATTTAACTACTTAAATGATAAATTCAAAATCATAACTGTTGATGATGTAACTAAAGCTTGCGACGATTTTGATGTCGATGTTCATAAAAGAGCTTTAGAGTATGCCGGAAATTCAGATCACCCTACTCTACCTGCTCAAAGAGTATTTTTAACTCCAAAAGAATTTTCTGATAACCTAAAAAAGTTTGAAAGAATTTCTTTATACAAAAATACTTTTGATGAGGATACTGTCTCAAAACGTGGATTTTACAATACTGATTTTGAAAAGGTACCAGAGATTGCTTTTAACCATCAGGAAAAAGAATCATCAAGAGCTTTTGTTGACTTTACAGATGACAAAATCAGTCATGGTTACAGAATTTTAATCTGTGCTCTCTCTGAAGGAAGACGTCAGTCACTAAGAGAAATCATGCCTCAAGTTTTAGTTGATAAATTTGGCATGAAAGCAGCATCCTCATTTGAGGATTTTTTAAATGCAAAAGATCCTCTCATGATGACTATCGCACCTTTTGATGAAGGCATCATTCTTCCATCATCAAAACTGTGTGTATTAACAGAAAGTGAGCTTTTAGGCTTTAAAGTTGTAAAACAAAGAAGAGCTTCATATAAATCTCAGCTTTCTCAAGACACCATTATCCGCAACCTCTCATCCTTGAAAGAAGGTCAGGTTGTAGTTCACATCGATCATGGTATCGGTCGCTATCGCGGACTTAAGATTTTAGATATAGGAGGTATCAAAGGCGAGTTCTTAACCATCGAGTATCAGAATGGTGATATGCTCAATATTCCTATTACCTCTTTATCAAAGGTTGCAAGATACTCAGGCTCTGAGAATCCACCTTTATCTCGTTTAGGTAATGACACCTGGTCAAAAAAGAAAGCTAAAGCTGTACAAAAGGTAACCGACGTTGCAGCTCAACTTCTTGATCTTTACGCTCGTCGCGAAGCTGTCGCAGGTACTGCGTTTAAGGTTGATGAAAAAGCCCTTGATGAGTTTGCTTCAGGCTTTGGCTATCAGGAAACTCCTGATCAGATGGCAGCTATTAACAACACTATTAACGATCTGTCAAAAGAACAGCCAATGGACAGATTAGTTTGCGGTGATGTAGGATTTGGTAAAACTGAAGTTGCACTGCGTGCGGCTTTTGTGGTAGCATCAGCTGGCTCTCAGGTTGCAGTCTTAGTTCCAACTACAATTCTAGCAGAACAGCACTATCAGAACTTTAAAGACAGATTTGCAGGTACTGCAATCAACGTCGAACTTCTATCTCGTTTTAAAACAGTAAAACAGCAAAATGAAGTTATAAAAGAGATTGAAAAAGGTAGTGTTGATATCATCATCGGTACTCATAAACTCTTATCAAAAGACATTAAGTTTAAAAAGCTTGGCCTTATCATTGTCGATGAGGAACACCGCTTTGGTGTAAAACAAAAAGAGCGCTTAAAGGAAATTAGAGCTCAGGTTGATTTACTGACTCTTACAGCAACTCCTATTCCTCGTACGTTGAACATGGCTATGGAAGGCATGAGAGAGCTTTCTATCATTGCTACTCCACCAGAGCACAGACTTGCGGTTAAAACCTTTGTAACTGAAAAATCTGATGCATTAACCCGTGAAGCTATCATGCGTGAATTGCGCCGTGGCGGTCAGGTATATTATCTGCACAACGACGTTGCAACCATCAATCAAAGAGCTGAGCAACTAGCTAAATTAGTTCCTGAAGCAAAAATAGGTATCGGTCACGGACAGCTTAACGAGCGTGATCTGCAAAAGGTGATGAGAGACTTCTATCACCAGAGATTTAACCTTTTAGTTTGCTCTACTATTGTTGAAAATGGTCTTGATGTGCCTACAGCTAATACCATCATCATCGATAGAGCTGATCTTTTAGGTTTAGCCCAGTTGCACCAAATCAGAGGACGTGTAGGACGTTCTCATCACCAAGCATATGCTTACCTCTTTACACCTCCTAAACAGCTGTTATCTAAAGATGCTAAATTAAGACTTGATGCTATTTCCTCATTAGAAGAGTTAGGTGCAGGTTTCGTTCTTGCAACTCATGATATGGAAATTAGAGGTGCTGGTGAACTTTTAGGTGAAGAGCAGTCAGGTCAGATTGAGTCTGTAGGTTTCTCCCTCTACTCAGAGATGTTAGAAGCTGCGGTTAAAGCTCTAAAAGAAGGTCATGAACCTTCTCTTGCTGAAATTACCTTAAATGAGTGTGAAATCGATCTGCACTTACCTTGTCTGTTACCAACAGACTATATTGCTGATGTGAATACCAGATTGTCTTTGTACAAGCGTATTTCATCATGTAAAACACCGGATCAGTTTGAAGATCTTAAAGTTGAACTTATAGACAGATTTGGTTTCTTGCCAGATGCTACAAAGAACCTCTTTGAGATATCTTCTTTAAAGGTTTTAGCAACTGATTTAGGCATTAAGAGAATTAACGGTGATGCTAAAGGAGGCATCATTGAGTTAAATCAGAACCATAAGATCTCTAATGACTATCTAATTAGACTCATGACTACCTGTAAACATAATGAATACAGAATCACAGGACCTAGCTCATTAAGGTACAACGTACCTGAAAGTGAGTCTAGATCACGTCTTGAGATCTTAAAACAACTGCTACAAGCATTTGCAGCTAATAGCTCACTTGCTAAATAAGGTAAATTGGATTTGTAATAAAACTCATGGTGCACGGGAGAAAAAATGAAACTTCTGCAAATTGCTGTTAGCAAAAACGATCTGTACTGCAACGGATTTACATTTAATTTAACAACAAGAGATCTTGTTCGAAAAGATAAAAATGCTGCAGATACATACGTCCAAGCTTTAAAGATTAAGCCTAATCTTTACACACAAAATGTTATTGCACTTACTGGTACAACTGCTACTGGTAAAACTATCATGTTAGAGATCATAGGTTGTGCTTTACACATTATTTCGTCATACGACAGGCTAAATGATCCTTTTGTAAAGAGTGTTCTTGATAAACTAACTGCTAGCACACACGAAATTAGCATATCGTTTACTTTTTGTAATACAGACGACAAAGACTCACTACATATTTACAGATTAGATTCAGTTATAAGATATGATAAAACTAAGTCTAATTACTACTATGTAGATGAAAATCTTTACTCTATGCCTGTTTCTAAATTCAAAACAGAATTAGGATATGAGCAAATCAAAGCTTATTCAGATCATCAAAAATCAACTGTAGCTCGCGTTAATTCAAATAAAACTTTCACAAAACGC
>DKDL01000010.1 GCA_002449335.1 Succinatimonas sp. UBA6849
CTTTTTAAGATCCAGTGCATGTTTCTACAATGGTTTCAAAGTAGTTTTTGTTATTTTTACTATACATAGGATCAATTTTTTGAAGATCTTTTAGTGCATTTTTAGATGCCTTGTTTTTATCACTTGTGTAGTAAGGTTTTGCTGTTGCTTTGTAGTGAAGAATTAACCAAAATTCAAAACAAGGTACAGAAGTAACTGCAGTAAATTTAACAAACTTTTTATCATTAGTTATTTTTAAAACTACTTCATCGTAAGTGTCGTGGGTATCCTTGTCAAACACACAAAACACTTTGTCAAAGTCGTCAAAGCTATTTTTATCCTTTGCTGTTTTTAGAACATCTCTTGGAGAAGAATTTTCGGCAGGGTAGATAAATATAACGTTATCTTTTAGTTTGTATTTTCTTTTGATTTGTTCAAAATATAACGGTTCAGTTTCAGAACCTTCAGTAACAATTAGGATTCTTTTAAATTCCTTTAGTTGACCATTTTTTCTTTTAATGAGATCTTTTTTGCTAAGCTCTCTCTTTTTTCTAAAACTATTTAGTGATGACATTATTTCTTCCTAGAGCTCAGTTTGTTTTTTATTATTTTTCAATAATGACATATTTACAAGTTTTTCAAACAGATATGTATCAACATAAGGTAGAGCTCCGTATCTGCCATTGAGATATCTAGTTTCAAATTTGTCTTTTCCTTTTAGTGGTTTGAAATCTGTTAGAGGGTATAGTCTAGTATTTTGTTTCTCAGTTAACGTAGTAAACCAAATTTGATCTCTTCTAAAAATCTCATTGTCTAACACAGAAGTTTCATGAGTAGTAAAAATCAATTGTGCATTATTGAAGTTCACATTTGAATTATGAAAAAGTGAAATAATGAATTTTAGTATTTTGGGATGAATACTTAGATTCAATTCATCTACTACGATTACACTTCCATTTTGCAGAGCCTCAATAATAGGAAAAGCGTATACAAAGAGTTTTTTAGTACCATCAGATTCACTTTTGAAAAAATCAAAAACTACGTCATTGCCAACATCATCTTTGTGGACAGTATTGATCCTGTAGTGCTTTGAAAGGTTGTCCAAAGCACTTGAAGTCAATATAGTTCTGTCTACAGTATTGTTTTTACCAACGTCAGAACTTTTTTCTTCAAAACTGATATCGTTAATTTTGATATCTGCTGCTTTCAAGAAGGTCCTAATTTTGTCAATGAAGTCAGATTGTTTAAGCTTTTCTTGCAGAAGAGAAAGTTGGTAATCATAATTCATTGTGTTTGCATTAAATATAAGCAATGACTTTTGAAACCATTCAACTAAAGGTTTTACAGATTCACTGTTAGATGCATAAGCTTTGGTTAAAAAGAGAGCTTTTTCTCCAGTTGTGTCTTTTATAAAGGTTCTTTTGCCTTTGATATGATTGGTTAAATTCCATTCATATTCGCAGGTTTCATCATTAAAAACTCTCTCAAACCAAACTTGCTTTTTATTGGTAATCTTTGGAAAGACATATAACCACTCTGAATAGATTTTCTTTTTAGTACAAGAAAACCCGTAGTTATATCTTAAATCATTGATAACCACATTGATTTCAAATTCAGTTGGTTTGTCACTAAACTGTGAGGAGAGAGCAAAAGGATCAACAGCAAGATCAGAGAAGATATTTTCGTTTAGAACAATCTTCCTCATAGCATCAATTGCTTTTATAAAATTTGATTTACCACTAGCATTGGGTCCATAGATAACAGCTGTCTTTACGCAAGAAATCTGAGAATTAGCGATATGACAAGTGTTGTCAGGAAGCTCTTTTCCTGAATTTGCTACAAGGCTTATATATTGTTCATCTGAAAATGACTTATAGTTTTTTACTGTGAAATTTAAGATCACTTTCTTCTCCTAATGATATTTGAATATTTATTCTAAAAAATACTATTAAATTTTATAAAAAGCAAATATTAAAAGAAATTGAGTGTCTCTATTTTGAATAAATCTAGACAAAATTGGATATTAGATAATAGAAAGGCTCAATCAAGACGATTGAGCCTAATAAGGTTATTTCTGATTATCAGTACTATTCTCGATTATCAGTGCTATTCCTTTTTATCAGAGTTGTTAGGTAATGCTTCAACAGTAGCATTTGATGTTGTTGTGCTGTTTACTTTAGTTGCAATTCCAATATCCACTGGTACTGGACCAAATCTGTTTTCTTTATCGTCACTTTTTCTAAGTGCAAGCACAAGGAAAAATATGCAACCAGCTACTGCAATGAAAGTTCCAAATAAGATCTTAAATCCTGCACCAAAATATGGATTTGAGAAGGCACTTACATATAAGCATGCGCCTACAACAATTCCTGCATAAGGGATTAAAACAAAGAATCCAGTCTTATTGATATCGTGCATACGACGTACAGCTAGAGCAATGTTAGGTAAGATCGCGACTAGCATTACGATAATTGAAACAGCTGTACCTAAAAAAGGAATTACATTTAAGAAACTTATTAGAGAAGAATAAATAAAAGCAAAGAAATAGGTAGGCCACCAGTATTCAGCGCGACCTGCACGTCCTTTGAAGTTTAGATAGTTCTTTAAATAAACTTTCTTTAGGGCATCAATCAATTCTAATTTTAGAGGGGCTCTTGGATTATCTGTTTTTCCATAAGCTGAATTAGGATCTGATGGTAGTGCTACGAGGTAGGCAACATAGGCATTAAATAGTGTTGCAATAGCTGCAATAAGGTGGCAACCTGTAAGCAGTCCAAATGACATGGTCGCATAAGCATTAACAGCAATTATAAAAGCTAATAGTCCTAGACCAAAAGGCACTAGGACAAACCAGGCTGGCTTATTTACATCATGTAATCGTCTTGCAGTAACCGCAAGAACAGGCAGAATTACAGCTAGAGAATAAGCTGCAAAAATAATGATACCTAGAACAGGCACAATTAAGAGAATAGCTGCAGGAATAAATAAAACGATAACAGAGATAAGTATTGAGAAATACTCCGTTCTTGTGGCTCTGCCATTAAAGTTGACATAATTATGAAGTACAGAATCTAGTGCCTGTTTGAAATAGTCAAGTAACTTGTCCATGAAATGATCCTTTGTGAATAACTTGTGCTCTAGCTTTCTTATAAAAGCACAATGTAAAGGTCATTATACAGGCAAAAGTAAAAGGCGCTTTACTCAATACCAATAATAAAGGCCAATCATATGATTGACCTTTATTAGTGGAGCAAAACTTAATTGTCTTAAGTTAAAGCTGATTATTCAGCAGTTGCGTTGTTCTCTAAAGCTTTATCTTCAGAAGCTGGAACATCAACATCCTCAGGTACAGGACCAAAACGATTTTCTTTTGGATCGCTAACTCTTAAAGCTAAAACAATCATAGCAATATAGCCACCAAAACCTAAGAAAAATCCTAAAGTTACCTTTAATTTAAATGCTTCCTCAGGATTTGAGAAACCGCTGTATAACAGGATACCGCATAAAGCTAAGCCTACATAAGGAATTAGAGCAAAAAAGCCTGACAGATTGATATCGTGCATACGACGAACGCATAGAGCAAGATTAGGAATAATGAATGCAACAGAGAGGATTACAGAAACAACAGGACCTAAGTAAGGAATAATGCAAAGAGCATTTACTAAAGCTGCAAACATGAAGTAGAAGAAATAAACTGGCCACCAGTATTCCTTACGGCTAGCACGACCTTTGAAATTGCAGTAGTTGTGCAGGTAGATCTTCTTCATGGCATCAACAAACTCAAGCTTTAATGGCTCAGGTAAGTTTTCGTTAGAACCATAAGCTGAATTCTTATCTGAAGGCTGAATTACAAGATATGCTAGATATGCATTAAATAAAGCAAAAGCTGCAGATAAAATTTGTATTGCAAATGGAGTTCCCATTAAGCCTCTTGTATAAGTTGATGCATGTTTTAGAAAACTCATTACAAAGATAGCTAGTGGCACAAAAGCAAGCCAACCTGGCTGATTAACATCATGCAGTCTTCTTACAGTAACGGCAAGTAGTGGTACGATTGAAGCTAGTACAAGTACGATTAAAATAAGAGTTCCTAAGAAAGGGATGATATTTAAAAAGGCAGCAGCAATTAACAAAACAATGAAGCACAATATAAGAGAAAAGTACTCTTGTCTTGTAGCTCTTCCTTTGAAGTTTGCGTAGTTCTTGACTGCAATAGTCAGATTTTCTTTCAAAAATGAAATTAAAGAGTTCATAAAATTAACCTTGTTAACATTATCTAGGTTGGGAATTTCTTCTTTTATTATTGTCTGTGCTTTTGGCACAGATGAAAAACATATTATACAGGTAATATCAAGCTATGTTTAACTTATCTTACAAATAAAAAAGTGGACCTAAGCCCACTTTTCTATCTGAATTTAAATACTAAATCTTATTCAGGCTTTGCACCAAAACGATTTTCACCTTCAGTGCCTTTCTGGCATAAGAATACAATGTAAACAATTGTAGAAATGAAGTCTACAAATGGAATGCAAGCTAAGATCTAGAATACTAAAACTAACCAGCCTGATCTGTTAGTATCGTGTAATCTTCTGATACCTGCTGTAAAAGATGCAATAGAAGCTACGATAACGTAAATAACAAAGATAATGCTGATTAGTGAAGCTAAAGTAGAGCCAACACCTACAGCTACAATTAAAAGAGCTGCGATGATACCAATCACAAAGAATGATAACTGGAACCACCAGAATTCTGAACGTGATGCTCTGCCTGAAATGGTAAGTGTCTTCTTAAGGCAAGTCTTAATTGAATCTAAAAATGTCATAGTGACCTCTGTAATAAAAAGTAGTAAATGAAAACATGCTTATAATTGCAAGTTCTCCAATCTTATCTGAATGTTGATTTTATTTGAATTATATGCGGTTTGTGTTCAATTACTGTGCAATAAAATGTACAGTAACTGTTAACAAAAGTTAAATCTTAAAGATGAAATTTGAGCTACTAAAGAAAACGATTTAAAAGTGCTAATTGCAGGTACTAAAAAGCCTGCATAAAGCAGGCTTAA
This sequence comes from Succinatimonas sp. UBA6849, assembly GCA_002449335.1. Classification (GTDB taxonomy): domain Bacteria; phylum Pseudomonadota; class Gammaproteobacteria; order Enterobacterales; family Succinivibrionaceae; genus Succinivibrio. The sequence continues at coordinate 5,042 of DKDL01000010.1, forward strand.
TTGATTTAGCTGATATGAGTCTTAATAGCTTAAGCTTTCTTCTCTTCAGAATTTAGCTCTTTAGCAATCTTTTCTTCTTCTGAAGCTAAGTACTCATGAATATCAATCTGAGCTCTTACCTGAGGATCGCCAGCTTGTGCCTGAACATAAACGTTCTTTTGTTCTGCATCAATGATTCTAGCTTTGCGGTTATCCTGCTCTTGAAGCTTTAAGATACCCTTAATACGTTTTTGCAGATCAGGATCTAAAACCCTTGCACCAACCTCAATTCTTAAATCAAGATTTCTCTTCATCCAGTCAGCAGATGAGATGAATAACTCCTCATCACCACCGTTATTAAAGAGCATTACGCGTGGGTGCTCTAAGTATCTGTCCACAATTGAGGTGATATAGATGTTCTCAGATAAACCTTCAACACCAGGTTTTAATGAGCACATGCCACGTACTACACCGCGGATCTTTACACCTGCCTGGGAAGCTTCATAGAGTTTCTTAATTAAAGGAACATCAACTAAAGCATTAACCTTAAAGTGGATGGATGCATACTGCCCCTGCTTTGCAAAATCAATTTCACGGTCAATCATGAACTTAATTCTGTCACGAGCGTTAAGAGGTGATACCAATAAGTTCTCAAATACAGGTCTTGTATATGGGTATTCAATGAAACTAAAGACATCATCAACTTCTTTTGTGATCTTCTCATTAGCTGTAAAGAGGGCAAAGTCTGTGTAGATCTTAGCTGTCTTTTCATTGAAGTTACCGGTACCTACGTGAGCATAACGTACAATTCTGTCGTCATCTTCATGACGGGTAACTAAACACAGTTTTGAATGGATCTTTAAGGTTGGTAAACCAAACAGAACCTTTACACCTGCCTGAGTTAAACGTGAAGCCCACTTTACATTGTTAGCCTCATCAAAACGAGCCTTTAACTCTACAACAACGGTTACACTCTTACCGTTGTTAGCTGCATGAATTAAAGAGTTAATTACACGGCTGTTGCTTGCAACACGGTAAATATTGATCTTAATAGAGCTTACCTTTGGATCGTATGAAGCATAACGTAAGAATTCTGTAAAGTAATCAAATGAGTAGTATGGGTAGTAGAGTAAAACATCCTTTTTAGAAATGGCTTCAAAAGGAGTTTCAGCCATTTCAAACTGTGATGATTTAATCTCAGATAAAGTTGGATTTTCCATGTCATCACTGCCTAAGCTTGGGAATGACAGGAAGTCTTTGAAATTGTGGTAACGGTTACCTGCCATCATGGAGTCAATAGAACTCATCTTAAGTTCTTTTGCCATGAATTTAACCATGTTCTCTGGCATCTGAGCATCATAAGAGAAGCGAACAGGCATAGCGTTTAGACGCTGTTTTAAAGCCTCAGACATATTCTCAAGCACTGATCTGTCAATATTACCTAAAAGGTCATATTCAGCATCACGGTTCATCTTAATTGAGTAAGCTTCAATCTTGTCATATGAGAACAGTCCGCGGAAGATCTTATGAATACCTACACGAATTACATCATCTAGGAACATGAAGGTAACTGATTTATCAACTGAAGGCAGTCTTATGAATCTTGGTAATTTGTCTGTAGGGATCTCAATTAAGGCATGGTGTACAGTTTCACCTTCAGTCATATCAACTAGAAGGTAGGTAAATTCATCCTTTAAGAAAGCAACTAAGTCAGTTTCTTCATCGATGATAACTGGGTTAATGTGTTTTAGAACATGATGTTTGAAATAAGCAATAACCCAGTCTTTTTGCTCTTTGGTAATAGAGTCTTGGTTTCTCATATAGATATTATGATCAGCTAACTCTATTAAAAGCTGCTTATAAATATGGTTTAAGGTTTTCTGATAACGATTAGCTTCATTTTGTACATTTCTTAAAAGATGTACCTTATCCTCATTATCACCCTGAGCTTTGTTGATAATAATCTGTCTTTTTAGTTCAGCTACTCTAACTTTAAAGAATTCGTCTAGGTTGCTTGAATAGATACCTAAAAATCTAACTCTTTCAATTAAAGGAACTGAAGGATCGGCAGCCTCCTGTAAAACTCTTCCGTTAAATGAAAGCCATGACAGCTCTTTTGGCATGATTTCGTTATCGTAATTTACGTCTGTCATAAAAACCTCAAAAGTAATAATGTGCGCGCAAAGTTGCTTGTAAATATGAACGTTGCTTGAAATATGAAACTGTAACCTGATAAAACAGGTTAGGATCATACATACAGATTGTTAACAAAAAGTCTTATCAAATGTTAAGTTTATGTTAAGACAATTTAGACAAAATTGTTTTGATACAGCTTTATTTTTTCAAATGATTTTCCGTATCATCAGAAATTTCTTGTTTATTTTCAAAGGAATTATCTTGAATTTGAGCGTTATTGCTCTCTTCTTCAGAGACAATATCAAAGACATTTCTAAATAAGACAGAGTCTGACAAAAAGACTGAAGCATTGACGTTGTCATGCTTTGCTGACTCACTTAACATTTGAGCTCCAATCTTTACAGTTTTAGGATCTTTTACAAAGACTCTCCCTAAAATGTTGTAACCTTTACTGATACCTAAAAGGTTAATTACACGTAAAGACCAGTAGGCTCCGTTCTCATAGTCATTAAGGGCATAGTAAAGTTGCGAGATCTTAGCTGAGACTGTAGCTTTGGTAAGATAATAACCACGATATTCAGTAAGACCTGAGACAGCAGCCTTTTGCAGACACTTTTCAAATTCTAGGTTCAGATCTTTTCTTTGGAAAAAGTACTTATCCTCAATCAGGCCTCTGTAAAAAGACTTGGCATTGTCAGGTACATCCTCAGGAGGAAGAGATGAGAGATACATTGATAAAACATCAGGTGCTGCATTCATGTCACCTGTAGTGCACTTTTTAGTTAGGTCTAAAAACTTTAAGGAGAGGGGACTGTCTTTTTGAGTAGATGTGTCTTTTAGAGGAACAACAATCTTATCCTCAGTCTCATCTTCAAGGGTACAGCCCTGAATAAAAACAGAAGAGCTGAGAACTATCACTGCAGAAAAAATAAAAGACGCAGATTTTACAAAACTACGTCTAGAAAAGGCGAAAGAATTTTCGCCTTTTTTATTTAATCTTGATGAGTTTTTACTATTCAGGAAGATCAAAGTCTGCTGCCTTACCACCGTTAGGTGCGCTCTTCAGACCTTCACCGAAGGTTGTAGGTTTCTTATAGTCACCTGACATATCAACTAAGGTATCACCATTGAAGAGTAATACTAGCTTCTGAACAGTAGGTGAGCTCCAACCTTCACGTTTGAAACAAACGTAATACCAGCGTGACTTGTCATAAGGATCGATGAGCATTGGAGTACCCAGAACGAAACGAACCTGTTCTGCAGACATTCCATAAGCTAGCTGGTTTACCAGATCCTGCTCAACATAGTTACCCTGATTCAGATCGGCTCTATAAGCACAAGAGGTTGTCAGAAGTGAAACTGTGGTGGCAAAAACTGCTACAGATAGTAATTTCTTAATTTGCATAATAAATCCTTTGTTACTCCGGAAATTGTAGCAAAAAATTCATTGCTTAAAATTAGAAAAGCAAAGATTTTTACTAAATTTCTGATAGCGGTCTTGAATTTTATTTAGTGTATCCCCATGTAGTCATAAGCGTTAATTCTACGAATTTTTTAAGAGATAAAAATGCAGACTGAAGAAACACAAATGCAACAGGCTTTTGAAAAAGCACAGGCAGAAGCTCAAGAAAGAGAGCAAAAGCAAGAAGAAAAGGCTCAAGAGGCTCAGGCTAATGGTGAAAACCATGCTCCACAGGATGCAACAAATGCTGCTCCTAATGACAACGAGTCAGAAATTGCTTTTGATCCAAAAGAGCTTGTAACTGAAAACGAGCAGTTAAAGTCTCAGTTATCTGCACTTGAAGCTAAGTACAAGGCTGATAACGATAAATTAGTCAGAGCTTTAGCTGAGTGTGAGAACCAGAAAAAGAGAATTGAAGCTGACGTTGAACGTGAGCGTAAATTCGGCAATGAAAAGATTTTAAAAGCTTTAATTCCAGTAGTTGATTCTCTAGAGCTTGCTCTAAAGCATTCAGATATCAACGATCCTGCAATTAAGCCTATTGTAGAAGGTGTTCAGAACACTACTACATTACTTCTAAAAGAGTTAGGCAAGTTTGGTGTTGAAGCAGTTGACCCACAGGGTCAGCCATTTGATCCAAATCTGCATCAGGCAATCTCAATGGTGCCATCAGCAGAGGTTGAAGCTCAGCACGTTCTATCTGTAATGCAAAAAGGCTATACCTTAAACGGTCGTGTAGTAAGACCTGCTATGGTAATCGTATCAGCTGGTGCTCCTGCTGGTGCTAAACCAAATGAGAATGCATCACAGGATAACGGTGAGCAAAAAAATTCTATAAATATTGAAGCTTAGACTTGAAAAAGAAAAATTAAGCTCCATTTAGTAAGACAGAAAAGATTTAGAAAGTTATTAAAAATAACAGTTAAGTTAAAAAGACTGATTATTAAAGATAACGAACAACAGAATTTAAGAGGATTTTAAAATGGGAAAGATTATTGGTATTGACTTAGGTACTACTAATTCATGCGTTGCCGTTTTAGATGGTGACAAAGTTCGTGTATTAGAGAACTCAGAAGGTCGTCGTACCACTCCTTCTATCGTAGCTTACGCAAAAGACGGCGAAATCATCGTTGGTGATGCTGCTAAGCGTCAGGCTGTTACAAACCCAAAGAATACACTGTTCGCTATTAAGCGTTTAATCGGTCGTCGTTATGACGATGCTGAGGTTCAGCGTGATATCGGCATTATGCCATTCAAGATCACCAAGGCAGACAATGGTGATGCTTGGGTTGAGGTTGATGACAAGAAGTTAGCTCCACCACAGATTTCAGCTGAAGTTTTAAAGAAGATGAAGAAGACTGCTGAAGATATCTTAGGTGAGGAAGTAACTGAAGCTGTTATTACCTGCCCTGCATACTTCAACGATTCACAGCGTCAGGCAACTAAGGATGCTGGTCGTATCGCAGGCTTAAACGTAAAGCGTATTATTAACGAGCCTACTGCAGCTGCTATTGCTTACGGTGAGGACAAGGCTAAGGGCGAGCAGAAGATTGCTGTTTACGACTTAGGTGGTGGTACCTTCGATATCTCAATTATTGATATTGATGAAGTTGACGGCGAGAAGACCTTTGAAGTTTTAGCAACTAACGGTGATACTCACTTAGGTGGTGAGGATTTCGATAACCGTATCGTTGATTACTTAATTGACGAGTTCAAGACTGAGCAGGGCGTTGACTTACGTACTGATCCATTAGCTCTACAGCGTTTGAAGGAAGCTGCTGAGAAGGCAAAGATTGAGTTGTCATCATCACAGCAGACCGATGTAAACTTACCTTACATCACCGCTGATGCTACTGGTCCTAAGCACATGAACATTAAGATCACACGCGCTAAGTTAGAGTCATTAGTTGAAGAGTTAGTAACTAAGACCTTAGAGCCAGTTAAGACCGCTTTATCAGATGCTGGTTTATCACCATCAGATGTTAACGACGTAATCTTAGTTGGTGGTCAGTCACGTATGCCTATGGTTCAGAAGTTAGTAGCTGACTTCTTCGGTAAAGAGCCACGTAAGGACGTAAACCCAGATGAGGCAGTTGCTATCGGTGCTGCAATTCAGGGTGGTGTTTTAACTGGTGATAAGAAAGACGTTCTGTTACTAGATGTTACCCCACTGTCATTAGGTATTGAGACCTTAGGCGGTGTTATGACTACCTTAATTGAGAAGAACACCACTATCCCAACTAAGAAGTCACAGGTATTCTCAACTGCTGAGGATAACCAGCCTGCTGTAACCATTCACGTATTACAGGGTGAGCGTAAGAGAGCTGCTGACAATAAGTCATTAGGTCAGTTCAACTTAGAGGGTATCGAGCCTCAGCCACGTGGAATGGCACAGATTGAAGTTACCTTCGATATCGATGCTGATGGTTTAATCCACGTATCAGCTAAGGATAAGAAGACTGGCAAAGAGCAGAAGATCACTATTAAGTCATCTTCAGGTCTGTCAGACGACGATATCAAGCGTATGGTACGTGAGGCAGAAGAGCACTCAGCTGAGGATAAGAAGTTTGAGGAGTTAGCAAACGCACGTAACAGAGCTGACGCTACCGCTCATCAGGTTAAGAAGCAGTTAGCTGATCTTGGTGACAAGGTATCAGATGCTGATAAGACCAAGGTTAACAAGGCATTAGCTGACTTAGAGTTAGCTGCTCGTGGTGACGACAAGGATAAGATTGAGCAGGCTGAAAAGGCTGTAATGGAAGCTGCAACCGCTTTATTACAGGCAGGTCAGGCACAGGCTCAAGCTCAGCAAGCTCAACAGGCTTCACAGTCACAGGCACAACAGAATAACTCATCAAAGGATGACAATGTTGTTGATGCTGAGTTCGAAGAAGTTAAAGACGACAAGAAATAATCTTAAATCATAAAGATTAGTTTAAAAGGTGGGTGGAGTATTCCACCTGCCTTTTGTCAGTTATAAAGAGGATAAAATGGCCGAAAAACGTGATTACTATGAGGTGCTTGGCGTAGACAAAGGGGCAGATGATGCAACCATCAAGCGTGCGTTCAAGCGTCTTGCTATAAAGTATCACCCTGACAGAAATAAGGATCCTGGTGCAGGTGATAAGTTCCGTGAAATTAACGAAGCTTATCAGGTGTTGTCTGATCCTCAAAAGAGAGCTGCTTACGATCAGTATGGCTTTGCTGGTGCTGACGGTTCACAGGCCGGTGGTGGTAATCCATTCGGCGGTGGCGGCTTCGGCGGCGCTGATTTCAGTGATATTTTCGGTGATGCTTTCTCTGATCTCTTCGGTGGTCGTGGCGGATTTGGTTCTCGTAACCAAGGACCACGCGAAATTAGAGGTCGTGATATCAGAGCTAAGTTAACCTTAACTCTAGAAGAGGCTGTAAAAGGCTGCAAGAAGAAGTTAAGTGTTAAGACTTACGTTAAGTGTAAGGACTGTGGTGGTTCAGGCTTAGGCAAGAACGGTAAGAAAGAGACCTGTCCTGATTGTAAGGGTAGCGGTACTGTTCATGTACGTCAGGGCTTTATGGCTTTTGCTCAAACCTGTTCACGTTGTAATGGTACAGGTTCTATCATCACCAATGGTTGTAAGACCTGTGGTGGCACTGGCCGTGTAGTTGACTTAAAGACCTTATCAGTTGATATTCCAGCTGGTGTTGATACCGGAGACAGAATTCGCTTAAGTGGTGAAGGTGAGGCTGGTTTAAACGGTGCTGGTTCTGGTGATTTATATGTTGTAATCGAAGTTAAAGAGCATGAGATCTTTACTCGTGATGGCAATGATTTGTACTGTGAGGTACCAATCAGCTTTACAACAGCAGCATTAGGTGGCAAGGTTGAAGTTCCTACTTTAGATGGTCCTGTAAATATTACAGTACATCCTGAGACTCAGACTGGCGTAATGATGCGTCTGTCCGGTAAGGGTGTTAAGTCTTACAACTCTACCTTTAAAGGTAACTTGTACTGCAAGATTGTAGTTGAGACACCTGTAAACTTAACTAAAGAACAGAAAGATCTGTTAAAGAAGTTTGAAGAATCATTAAACGGTGATGACAAAGCTTCTACAACAGGGGATAGCAAAAAGAAAACTGACACCGCAGCGAAGCATAAGCCAAAGTCAGCAGGCTTCATAAAAGGTGTTAAGAAATTCTTTGAGGATCTATCAAGTTAATAATGTGAGTTGTACGGCTAATCGTAAGTTTTCATATTGAACTAAGTTATAGATTAGGTTATTATCAACTCATATGATCATGAGGACGCCTGATGTAACAGTTAGGCGTCATTTTTTTATATTTTAAATTGAGGCTATTATCATGGATCAGACTCCAATGACTCCTCGTGGCGAGGATTTACTTCGCAAAGAATTACAGCGCTTAAAGACAGTAGAGAGACCTCGCATTGTAGCTGCAATTGCTGAGGCTAGAAGCCATGGTGATCTTAGCGAAAACGCAGAGTACGATGCTGCAAAAGAAGAGCAGGGTCTTTGCGAAGCAAGAATTAAAGACATCGAAAGCAAGCTTGCAAGTGCTAATGTTATCGACGTATCTAAGTTAAAGACTCCTAACGGTGGCAAGCTAAAGGTTATCTTTGGTGCAACTGTAACAGTCGTTGATGTTGATACAGACAAAGAGACAACTTACAGAATCGTAGGTGAAGACGAGGCCGACATTCAGGCTAACTTAATTTCATATAAGACTCCTATCGCTAAAGGCTTATTAGGCAAGTGCGAAGAAGACGAGATTGAAATTAAGATCCCTAAGGGAACAATCTGCTACGAAATTGAAAAGGTTGAGTATATCTAAGAGATACAAAGCTCACTGCGTGCAACTTAATGCTCTGGTTACACAACCATTGATAAGAAAACGGAAGTACCAAAAGTGCCTCCGTTTTTTTTTGCTCTTAAGGCAAAAGTAGATTTTAAGTAAACTTTAAAGTAGACTTTATCTAGAGGTACTGATTATGAATTTGGGACATGAAAACGAAACTCTTGAGTTCAAAGAGAGTTTAGCTCAGTTAGACAAAGGTCTAAAGTCTATTACAGCAATGTTAAACAGATCTGGCTATGGATGTGTCTGCTTTGGTGTATTAGACAATGGTGACGTAAAAGGTTTAACTGTAGGTCCTAATACTTTAATGGATATTAGAAACAAGATTAAGTTTCTAATAAGTCCACAAGCTCTTGTCCATATAGAAAAACTAAAAGCTGGTAAACTGGATTATATCAAGATCACTGCTCATGGTTCTGATATTCCTTACAGTTGCGATGGTCGATACTACATAAGAAACGTGGCTGCGGATGAGACTGTATCAAATGAGATGTTGAGAAAGATGCTAACAACATCTGAGACAGATATCATAAGGCGCATACCTTCAGAAGAGCAATCACTTACATTTACTCAATTTGATGCTTTTATGGCTAAGTATGGTATCCATACTGAATCGTCAATTTCTTTCCATAAAAATTACGGTTTAAAAAATGCTGAAGGCAAGTTCAACCTTATGGCTTATCTGTTGTCAGATCAAAACAATGTAAGTATTAAAGTTGTTAAATTTGCAGGAACTGATAAAAGCTCAATGTCAGAGCGAACTGACTTTGGCTCTCAATGTCTTTTACGTTCGGTTCAAGAAGTTCTTGAGTATGTGATAGTAAATAATGCTGTAAAAGAAGATCTATCGAGTAACTTTGGAAAGAAAGTTAAGCTTATAGATTATGATGCTTTTAAGGAAGCCTTTGTAAATGCATGTATTCATAACTTGTGGATTGAGATGATTCCTCCAATTGTTTTTATATTTGACGATAGATTGGAGATCCTCTCAAATGGTGGCTTACCATATGGATTATCATGTAAAGACTTCTTTTGTGGTAAAAGTTTGCCAGTAAATAGAGAGTTGTATTCAATTTTTAAATCAACTACCTTGGCTAATGAAAGTAACGATATATCTACAATTGTTTCTAAATATACAAAAGATGTTTTTTCAATAGGTAGTGGCTTAATTAAGGTAACTCTGTGCTTAAACTTTGAACGTGATGAAGTTGTAGCACGAAAACATAAAGAGAAAGCTATTTGTAAACTTACCATTAAGCAAAAGCAGATCTTTGAGTTGTTAAAAGATAATGGCGAACTTACTCAAAAAGAGTTGTCTGAAAAGTCATCGGTAAGCTTAGCAGGTGTAAAAAAGATCATACAAAAGTTACAAGAACTTAATTTAATCTCAAGAAGAGGTGCTAAAAAGAACGGACGTTGGATTGTAGCGTCGTAACTGAAATAAAAAACGCCTTATTAAAAGGCGCCTTTTACATGTAAAGTGAACTTAGAAGTTCAACTTAAAACTAGCGAGGAAGAATGAATCTGCTGTCGTCTTTTCTCTGTCTGAATAGAACAGCAATTCTACCAACTAGAGATACTAATTCAGCATTAACTGTCTTAGCAGCTGTCTCAGCCTGCTCTTTTCTACCTTCACCAGCATTTAAACGGATCTTGATAAGCTCGTGATGCTCAATGCTACTGTCTAGCTCTTTAAGCACTGATTCTGAAAGACCGTCATTGCCTAGTAAGACAACTGGCTTTAATGAATGAGCTTGTGCCTTTAAAAACTGGCGCTGATGTGAATTCAATGACATACAAAACCTATAATAAGAAAAAATATCTGTTAAAAGCTTAATCTATTGTTATTTAGACTTCGCATAAATGTTGTGCAAATTGTATAATATTATCGAGTAATTTTAAACTGAAAAATCTATAGTAATATTTGGGATTTAAATTTAATGCCAGCAAAGAAAAGAACTGCAAGCCAAACTAGATGGTTACAGGAACACTTTTCCGATCCTTATGTGAAGCAGGCCCATAAGTTAGGACTGCGTTCACGCGCATCTTTCAAGCTAGAAGAATTGCAGAAAAAAGATCACCTGATCCGTCAGGGTAATATTGTAGTTGATCTTGGTGCCGCTCCAGGCGGTTGGTCTGAGTATGCCGTAAAGTGCATCGGAGATAGCGGTCGTGTTATCGCTTGTGACATTCTGCCAATAAGACCTATTCGTAATGTACAGTTTTTGCAGGGAGACTTTAGAGAAGATGAGGTCTTCAAAAAACTGTATTCAATGATCGGTGTCGGTGCTCATGTAGTACTCTCTGACATGGCTCCTAATATGTCAGGTAACTTAGCTATCGATCAGCCAAGAGCCATGCTCTTATCAGAACTAGCCTTAGATATGGCAAGACGTGTACTGCGTATTGGCGGTAGTTTTGCTGTAAAAGTTTTCCAGGGCGTAGGTTCTCAAGAGTTTTTAAAAGAATTACATCAGGACTTTACCACTGTTAAAGTAAGAAAACCTGATGCTTCAAGAGACCGTTCTCGTGAAGTTTATATGGTAGCAATGGGATTTAAAGGTCATCCTTTAAATGGTGTTGCTCCAGGCGCAGAATTTGAAGAGTCTGAAGAAAAGACTTTGGAGTAAGTGAGTAAATATGACAAAAAACCTAATATTATGGCTAGTCATTGCTGTGATTTTAATGACTCTCTTTGAGTCATTTAACTCATCAGACAATTCAGGTCGTATGGAAGACTACACTAGCTTCGTAAGAGAAGTGCAGTCAGATCAGATACAGGAAGTTGTATTTGATGGCAAGGTTATCAATGGTGTTAAAAAGAACGGTGAAAGATTCTTAACAGTAATGCCATTGAGCGATCCTGCAATTATCGACTCTCTTTTATCACACAATGTAAGAGCATCTGGTACAAAGCCTGAAGAGCAGAGCTTACTGCTATCAATCTTTGTATCATGGTTCCCAATGCTGCTTTTAATTGGTGTGTGGATCTTCTTCTCACGTCAAATGCAGGGTGGTTCTAAGGGCAACCCTCTGTCTTTTGGTAAATCAAAAGCAAAGCTTTTATCTGAGAATCAGATTAAAACAACCTTTGATGATGTGGCAGGTTGTGACGAGGCTAAAGAGGATGTTGTTGAGTTAGTAGATTTCTTAAAAGATCCAACCAAGTACTCTAAGTTAGGAGGTCGCATCCCACGTGGTGTGTTAATGGTAGGTCCTCCAGGTACCGGTAAAACTTTATTAGCAAGAGCTATTGCAGGTGAAGCTAAAGTACCTTTCTTCTCAATTTCAGGTTCTGATTTCGTGGAGATGTTCGTAGGTGTTGGTGCTTCTCGTGTAAGAGATATGTTCGCTCAGGCTAAAAAGAATGCTCCATGTATTATCTTCATCGACGAAATCGATGCTGTAGGTCGCAAGCGTGGCGTCGGCATGGGTGGCGGTCATGACGAAAGAGAGCAGACCTTAAACCAATTGCTAGTTGAGATGGATGGTTTTGAAGGTTTTGAAGCTGTAATTATCATCGCTGCAACTAACAGACCTGATGTTCTTGATCCTGCACTGTTACGTCCAGGTCGTTTTGACAGACAGGTTGTGGTAGGTTTACCTGATGTACGTGGTCGTGAGCAGATCTTAAATGTTCATGTAAAGAAAGTACCTTTAGGTAAGGATGTTGATACAGCAACTATCGCAAGAGGTACTCCTGGTTTCTCTGGTGCAGAACTTGCTAACCTTGTAAACGAAGCTGCTTTAAATGCTGCTCGTCATAACAAGCGTGTAGTAAGCATGAATGAGTTTGAAGAAGCTAAAGACAAACTCTTGATGGGTGCTGAGCGCAGAAGCATGGCTATGAATGAGCATGAAAAGATCAACACTGCTTATCATGAGGCAGGTCATGCTATCGTAGGTAAATTAGTCCCAGAGCACGATCCTGTATACAAGGTATCTATTATTCCTCGAGGTAGAGCTTTAGGTGTAACTATGTATCTGCCAGAGCAGGATAAGGTATCTCAAAGCCGTATCGGTCTTTTATCAAACATTTCAACTCTGTTTGCAGGCCGTATTGCCGAAGAGTTAATGTTTGGTACTGATGCTGTAACTACAGGTGCTTCAAATGATATTGAAAGAGCTACTCAAATAGCTCGCAGCATGGTGACCCGTTGGGGCTTCTCAAAGAGATTAGCTCCTATGCAGTATGAAAAGGACAATGAAGGTTCAGCATACTTAGGTGGTTCATCTACTACTATGATTTCAATGTCAGATGAGACCGCTAAGATCATCGATGAAGAAGTAACTGAGATCATCAACTCATGCTACAAGAAGGCTCAGGACTTGCTTGAAGCTAATAAGGACATTCTTGAGAATATGAAGGATGCTCTATTAAAGTATGAGACCATTGATGCTGATCAGATTGACGATTTGATGAATCGTAAAGAAGTTCGTCCACCTCGTAAAGTAGGGGAAGCAAAGTCTGCCGATCAGAAATCAGATGATAACTCAAAAGATGAGAAGTCAAATGATGTAAAGACTGAAGATAAAGCAACTGATAATAAAGCAGACAATCAGTCTGAAAAAGCTAAGACTGAGAACTCTGACAATGCATCAGAGTCAAAAAAAGACGATAATGACAATAATTCAGAGCAGTAATTAGACAGGACAACTTGTCAAAATTACTATCGTCTCATGAAGGATCTCTTAACAGGAGATCCTTTGCTTTTAATGTAGGTTAAATGGACAAGCTGATTTATATCAGTTTTGTACAAGTTTAGTGTAGGGATATTCGATGAAATTAAGACTGCCAAATAGTAAAAGCCTTGATTTGTCTTTTACAAAAGTAATGGGAACCATTGCTTTAGAAGAGAATGATACCCGTTCAATTGAAGATCTAGTTTTACTTGCAAATAGCTATGTAAAAGCTGGTGCTGAGCTACTGGAGATTGGAGCTAAAGCTGGTGCTAACGGCATCAACGAAACTCGTGTGATCTCGGTATTATGCGCTGTGATGAACAGTGTAGATGTTCCTGTAGCACTAAACTCAAATAACTATGAGATTGTTTCACAGGCAATTAAAGCTGGCGTCTCAATGGTTATTACTACTAATGGCCTGGCAACAGAGGGCATGATCGATTTAATTAAAGAGTCAGAAGTAGCTGTATGTCTGCACTTTGATCCTAAAGAGAAGATTGAAGATGACAGTGATGTAGTAAGTGTTATTTCTGAATACTACTTTGAAAGAATTGATGCTCTTCTAAATGCCGGAATCAGCAGAAAGAGATTACTAATCGACCCATCAGTCGTTAATGCTTCTGTAAGTAACCGCTTAAGACTTTTAGGAAGATTAGAGAGCTTTAAGAGTTTTGCTCTGCCTATCTGTATTGCTCTGCCTCGTTCTTTGCCTAAAGAAGACAGATTCATGAAAGATAACAGAGTGCTTACCTTAACTACAGCTTTATTCTGTTCATCTGTAAGTCCAGTTCAAATCATCAGAACTGCAGATGTAAGTGAAGTTGCAATTGCTATTGGTTTTTGGCAGATTATGGCAAGTAAGACTAAGCCATTTAAGTTATCAAAGACCATTGTAAGACGTCTAAGACTTCTACGTGATGCAATTCATGACTTAAGAAAGATAAAAGAAAAGAATTAAAATCCAACATCTTTAAAAGCTAATACTTTTAAAGGTATACAACTTGTTGAAAAAAGAAAAACAAAGATGAAAAGAAAATATTTTGGTACAGACGGTGTACGTGGCCGTGTAGGTCAATATCCTATTACTCCTGATTTTGCAGTAAGACTAGGCCTTGCTGCAGGTAAAGTTTTAGGTAAGAAACATGGCGGTAAGGTTATCATTGGTAAAGATACCCGTCTGTCAGGTTATATGCTAGAAGCAGCCTTAGAGTCAGGTTTTTCAGCTGGTGGTATGTCTCCTGTAATGTTAGGACCTATGCCAACTCCAGCTGTAGCTTATTTAACTCGTGCTTTCAGAGCAGACCTAGGCGTTGTAATCAGTGCTTCTCATAACCCATACTATGATAATGGTATTAAGTTCTTCTCAGCTCAGGGTACTAAGCTACCAGATGAGGTTGAACTTGAGATTGAGTCTGTATTAGATGCTAAGGATATTCCTTTAGCAGCTTCATCAGACTTTGGTCGAGCTTTCAGACAGGATGATGCTCCTGGTCGTTACATTGAGTACTGTAAGAGTACCTTTGCAAGCCATTTCTCATTAGAGGGCATGAAGATTGTTTTAGATTGCGCAAACGGCGCTACCTATCACATCGCTCCATTGGTTTTCAGAGAGTTAGGTGCAACTGTTATCACCATCGGTGATAAGCCAAATGGTACTAACATCAATGATGGTGTAGGTTCTACTCATCCAGAGGCTTTAGTAGCTAAAGTACTATCAGAAAAAGCTGATCTTGGTATTGCTTTTGATGGTGATGGTGACCGTGTTTTAATGTGCGACAGCCATGGAACCTTACGTGATGGTGACAACCTTCTGTATATTATTGCAAATGACACTAAAAAGCGTGGTCGTCTGCCAGGTGGTGTAGTAGGTACTTTAATGACTAACTTAGGTCTTGAGTTAGCTTTAAAGCGTGAGGGTATTCCTTTCTCACGTGCAAAGGTTGGTGACAGATACGTTATGGAGCAGTTATTAGAGAAGAACTGGACTCTAGGTGGCG
This sequence comes from Succinatimonas sp. UBA6849, assembly GCA_002449335.1. Taxonomy (GTDB): domain Bacteria; phylum Pseudomonadota; class Gammaproteobacteria; order Enterobacterales; family Succinivibrionaceae; genus Succinivibrio. The sequence continues at coordinate 20,150 of DKDL01000010.1, forward strand.
AGAACAGTGGTCACATCATCAGCTTGAACCATGCAACCACAGGTGATGGTATCGTATCAGCTATACAGGTGCTAAAAGCTTGTATGTATGCTGGCAAGACAGTTGAAGAGTTATCTGAAGGTCTTACCATGTACCCACAGGATCTTATCAACGTAAGATTAACAGCAGGTCTTGACGTAACTCGTGATGAGAAAGTTCAGGCTGTTGTAGCTGAAGTTGAAAAAGAGTTAGGTTCAACTGGCCGTGTTTTATTACGTAAATCAGGTACCGAGCCTGTAGTTCGTGTAATGGTTGAAGGTGAGGATGCACAGGACGTTCATACTAAAGCTCAGAGAATTGCTGATGTGATCATCCATCAGGCAGGCTGTGAAAATGCTTGAAAAAAAGCATAATAACCTGTAATATTTGCAAAGCTTTGTATACGCAAAATAGGGTGCGTTTTTATTATGTACGAAATTGGTATTGTAGTTTTATTACTAATTGCAATTGCAATGATTGCTTTGATCCTTGTTCAGCAGGGTAAAGGTGCTGGCATGGGCGCTTCATTTGGTGCTGGTGCATCAAATACAGTATTCGGTTCAGTAGGTTCTGGTAACTTCCTGACCAGATCAACTTGGACTTTAATTATCCTGTTCTTCGGTGTTTGCTTATTCTTAGGTTATTTACAGAAGTCAGCTCACGAAGAGAAGTCAAGCTTCAGCAATATTTCTGAGACTCCTGCAACTGAGCAGGTTGAAGAGAAGACAGTTGTTAACACTGATGCTCCTGTAGTTAATACAGATGCTCCAGCTGTTTCAGATACAACAGATGCTCCTAAGACTGACGCTCCAGAGACTAAGTAATAAAAGTTTCAACTAAAAAAGACCCACCATCCGGTGGGTTTTTTATTGACGTTTTAAGACGAAATTTTAGAAAACGTAGTGCTTTGTAGGAGTTATGACTTCATGCAAAGGCATATCCCAATGCTCAATAGGTACTGCATCTAAAAGTTGGAAGTCATAAGCGACACCTATTAAAAGACATTGAGCTGACAGCTTCTTTAACATTCTGTCGTAATAGCCACCACCCATGCCTAATCTGTTGCCTTTATTATCAAAGCCAACTAACGGCACAATCAAAGCTTCAAATTTGTCCGGTGTAACCAGATTCTCAGGTAAATTCTCTGGCTCTAAAATATGGAAGCGATTCTCAATTAGTCTGTCACCTTTTTTATAAGCATAAAAGTCCATATGACCTTTTACATGAACATCCATAAAAGGAAGAGCTAATTCATGGTGTTCTAAAAGATACTCATTGATAGGCTCTGTTGATAACTCACCACCTAAGCTTAAATATGAACCCACCATCTTCTTTTGCAAGAAGTGTTTGTGGTGACTTAAGATCTTTACAATCTCAACGCCTGCTTCATATGCTTTAACAGGAGTTACCTGTCTTCGCTGTTCTAAGATCTGCTGGCGCAGAGATTTACGTAAAACTTTGTTATCAAAAAAATCAGTCATTGTTAGCTCTTTGTAGAGAAGTCTTCATCTTGGTGATTAGTTTTAAAGCTTCATTTTCAAATGGAGTTTTGTCGTTTAGATACCCCTGTAAGGTACTCTCTGAATCAAGCGCGATTAAGATAGCAGCCTGTGTAGGAGTCAAATTAGGATTATCTCGCATCATAGAAGAAGCTTTAGTTTGCAAAGAATCTATAGCTCTTTGCAGCTTTTCTTTTTGCTCTTTAGCGCATCTTAAGTTAAAACTCTCACCAAAGAGTGCACATTGAACAAAATCCTGAGTGTTCTGATCTGACATATGTATTTCCTTCTGCTAAGTCTATTGTAAAGTCATTTACTTAATTGTCCAAAAACTTAAGAGCTCGCACTAAAAATAATATGAGAGTTTATGTACGCTATGAAGATTTGTAAGTCTATTTGAATAATGTGGTGACAAGGAACAGTCACTACATTATTTAGAAACAGCATATC
>DKDL01000006.1 GCA_002449335.1 Succinatimonas sp. UBA6849
ATGCAATAGATCAAATAGAAAGTAAGAACTACGCAGATCCTTTCTTACAAAACAGCATGACTCAAAGTATCTATGCTTATGGAATTGCCTTTGCAGGAAAGAACTGTTTTGTTTCTGTAAAGAAGATAAAGTAGCAAAGAAAAATGGAAAAGAATAGCAGGAATGAATAATGAGCACTAAACAATTCTTACCATTACCAACAGGTAAAGATAACTTTGCTGAATTGAAAGATAAAAATCGCTATTACGTCGACAAAACTCCATACTTAAAACAAGTATTCGCTGTTGACGATGCTGATGTCTTACTTTTTACAAGACCAAGACGTTTTGGTAAGACTCTGCTCATGAATATGTTTGAGTCTTTCTTAAAGATTAGTGAAAAAAATCCTGGTGATACCACTATTCATCAGAACTACTTTAAAGATACTAAGGTATTTGAAGACAAAGAGTTCTGTAGAAAGTACATGGGACAATTTCCTGTGATCTCCATTACCTTAAAGGATGTTCAAGGAAAAAACTTTAAAGCAGCCTACTTAAAACTAGCAGAAGTTGTTTCATCTAAAGCTAATGAATTTTACTTCTTAAAAAACAGTCCAAACTTAAACGATAAAGAAAAAGCTAAGTTTGATTTGCTATGTGATGAGATGTATCTAAAAAGAGCAGATGAAGAAGCACAGTCATATGCAACCTCAGCAATCAAATCCTTAGTTTCAATGCTTTATAAGCACTTTAACAAGCAGGTTTATGTCTTAATTGATGAGTATGATGTTCCTTTAGCTAAAGCACAGGCTCATGGTTACCATAAAGATATGGTAACTTTAATGTCATCTTTTCTAGACTTCTTAAAAGACCCTCAAAAAGATCCTGAAAAAAATACCTCAGTTATAAGTAAAGTAGTAGTTACAGGATGCTTAAAAGTAGCAAAGAATAGTATCTTTACAGGTGTAAACAATCTTACTGTAAATACCGTGATCTCCACTGATATGGATTTAACTGGCATCATTGGTTTTACCAAAGATGAAACCTATAAGTTCTTAGAAGACTATGAGATGGATGATTACGCTCAAGTTGTTAAGAACAACTATGACGGTTACAAGTTCTGTGACAAAGAGATGTTCTGCCCTTGGGATGTGGTAAATTTCATTAAAGAAAATTATAAAAATAATCTAAATGGTCATGTAGAACTTGTAAAAGCTAATAACTACTGGGCAAATTCATCCTCTGACAGTGCCTTAGGTGAATATCTAGGTTATTTAACCGACAGCGACACCCAAAAGATGCAGGATTTGGTTGATGGTAAGTCAATTAGCTTTCAGTTAAACGACTCCATGAACTATGACTGTTTATCAGAGCATGATCCTAATGATTTCTGGTCATTATTACTGCACACTGGTTATCTGACCTTAGATTGGGATAAGTCTAATAATAAAGAACTTAGAAAAGATAGTGAATCTGATAAAGATGTCTTTGTAAGACTTCCTAATTTAGAAATATTAGAATGTTTTAGAAAGAACATTAAAGAAAGATTTAGCTCAGATTTTGTAAAGCATAATCTACATAATAAGTTAGTTGATGCTTTTGCGTGTGGCAAGCAGGTAGAAATCACAAACATCTTCTTTGATATGTTGCAAAAATACGTCTCAATCAGAGATACTGCTACTAAAGCTCCTTTAGAAAACTACTATCATGGTTTTATCAATGCCATCTTTACAAGTTGTGAAAAACTTGTCTCTGAATACCATTCTAACAATGAATCAGGTAATGGTTATCCTGATATTACTTTTAAAGCTGAACGTAACACCAAAGCTGTAATCATTGAGATTAAAGCTACCTCTAATGATGAGGATATGGATGAACTTGCAACTAATGCTTTATCTCAGATTGAAGATAAGAACTACGCGTTGCCATTTACCAAACAATCAAAGATTACAGAGATCTATGCCTATGGCATAGTATTTTGTAAAAAGGATTGTCTTGTAGTTTGTAAAAAGCTTAAGTAGTTACACTCTGTAACGCAACAAATATCGATCACAAACAAGGATGTAGCTTCATACATCCTTGTCCAATTTTCAATAATTACTTCTCACCTAAATCAAGATTTCTGGTAACAGCAAGTCCTCCGAAAGTCTGACATACAGGCATAATTTCAAGTTCATTGATGTTCATATGAGCAGGTGTACTTAAGAGGTAATCTACAGTGTTAGCAATATCCTCAGGTAAAATTGCTTCAACATCCTTGTAAACTGCAGCAGCCTTTTCGTTATCGCCTTTAAAACGTACATTTGAGAATTCTGTATTAGAGCAAAGACCTGGCTTAATTACAGTAACCTTAAGTGCAGTACCAGCTAAATCACATCTTAGATTTCTTGAAAACTGCTCAACAAAAGCTTTGGTACCACCGTAGACATTGCCACCTGTATATGGCCAGGCACCAGCAGTTGAACCTAAATTGATGATATAGCCTTTGTTCTTTTTAACCATTAAAGGTAGCAGTTTGTGAGTAATATTGAGTAAACCTTTGATGTTGGTATCTACCATGGTATTCCAATCATTTAAAGAACAGGTAAAAGCTTTGTCCTGTCCTAGAGCCAATCCTGCGTTATTGATAAGAACATCAATATTTTTAAACTCATCAGGTAACTTATCTAAGATAGAATCAACTGCTACTAAATCAGTTACATCAAGCTTTAATGGGAAGATCTGACCTTGATATTTACTAGCTAGTGCATCTAATTTGTCTTGACGGCGAGCTGTTGCAATTACTTTGTAACCTTGACCTGCTAGTTTTTCACAAATTGCTAAACCAAAGCCAGCTGAGGCACCTGTAACTAAAACTGTCTTATATAAAGCCATATTTTTCTCCACATATTTATGACATAACTACATAATCAAGATAATTCAATTTTTATAAGAGTGATGATCTAGACATAGTTTTCTGCAAAACGTTCCCTGCACAGACTTCTCTACACAGCATTGGCTCATCATTTGTTGCTACACCAAGTTATGCTATCTGTATATTCATGCTCTCTTAACTCTATTGAATAAACTAATAAGTAAAAGCAGGAATTAGAGCACCACCTTCTGCCTGATTTAATACTTTAGCTGAACCTTCTGAGTGATATGCACTGATTACTTTTTTAAAGACAGCTCTGTCTTTGTCATTTTCTCTAGCTACCAATACCTTTACAAAAGGAGTTGATAAATCGTCAGGTGACAGCTTTTCACGGCAGACAGCATCTCGGTTAGCAATAAAGCCATTTTCAAAAGCATAGTTACCGTTAATAAATGCAGCTGTATAGTCATCTAAAGTCTTTACAGTATCAGCAGGATTTATCTTTACAAAGTTAAGCTCAAGCTTATTCTCTGTAATGTCGCTAACATCTGGGATCTGCCCTTTTGAGGCATTAGTTTTAATCACACCTTCAGCTTCTAAAACTAACAAAGAGCGACCTCCATTGCTAGGATCTGAAGGAATGACAATAGAGTCACCTTTTTTCAATTCATTAAGAGATTTGATCTTTTTAGAGTACATGCCAATAGGATCAAGATAGGTATAGCAGATAGGTGCAATCTTATAACCGTGATCTTTAATTTCCTGATTTAAGAAGGCTACATGCTGAAAAGCATTAAGATCAATTTCACCATTGTCTAAAGCTTTGTTTGGGGTAAAGAAGTCATTAAACTCAACCAGGGTTATCCTGATATTGTCTTTTGCTAGTTCATCTTTTATAAAGAGCCAAGGTGCGTTGTCATCGCCTACCACACCTACTTTGATTTCCTTGATTTGAACCTTGGCATTTTCCTGTGATTTGTCATGATGATTGCAGTTTTGCATATAAAATCCTTTATCTTAAGTTCAGTTAAGTAAAGTGTAGCGAACATGATGAATTGTCTTCAAGACAGAACTTACAATAAATTTGCAGCACTGTCTTAAAAGATAAGCCTCTTAGTTTTTAACTTTGTACCAAAGTTAAAGACACTGTAGTTAAAAACATTGTGTAGTTTCAGAATTTGAGCAAAACTACTTCCAGAGCATAACCATGCTGCCAGCTGTAATTAAGAGTGCCCCTACAATAGTCTTTGAGCTTACAGGTTCTTTTAATAAGACAAAAGCTAACAAAATCGTGATCACCACACTTAACTTGTCAATTGGTGCTACTCGAGATACATCGCCTGTTTGCAGAGCTTTAAAGTAGAAAAGCCATGAAAGACCTGTAGCAAGGCCTGAGAGCAGGAGAAAACACCAGGTATGACGACTGATGTCTTTAATCTCACTTACTCTGTTTGAAAAGAAGACTATGCCCCATGTCAGAAATAAAATTACTGTGGTACGGATTGCGGTTGCAAGGTTTGAGTTAACATCCTTGACACCGATTTTGGCAAAGATAGCTGTCAGAGCTGCAAAGAATGCTGACAGTAATGCGTAATATTTCCACATGGTCGTGACTAAACCTTAAACTCAGGTTTATTAAGATATCGATGACTTTCGATAAAAGTGACCTTTAGAATGTAGAAAACGTGGATTTACCGTAAATTAAAAGCACGGATTTACCGCATACATTGAAAGGTCACGTATTTAAGATATATCTAATTAAGTTTATTGTCCATAGTTTTGTTACTCTGGCTCTATCTTATGGTCTGTGTAAAAAGAAGTAGCTCTCTGCAAATCATGTCTCTTGCTGGATTTGACTGGCTGTAAGTTCTTATTTCAATCTGACTTGTGCATACTTTTTCATTTTCACAAATCCCCTTTTTTATTCTTTTGGTTTCAGCCCCATATTGCTTCTTTCAATTTCCCTTACTAGACCTCAATTTTTCTTAAAATTTCTCGTTCTATCTTCTTTTTTTATATACCTATCACCTAACTTATGAGAATTTATAGATATAATCAGAATATACCCTTATGATCTAAAGACTTATCTAATGACAAAAGGTGATATCTTGAACAGCAAAAATAAGAATATTTCGATGCTCAAAGGTACTGTTGCCAACAAAGGCATCGCCTTTGGTACTATTAGCTTTCTAAAAAGAGCTAAAACTGGTCTTGAAAAGACCTCTGTTTCGGATACTAAAGCAGAATGCGAACGCTTTGAAAAAGCCAGACTTCATGCTATCTCACAGTTAAGTGCTTTGTATGATGCATCTTTAGAAAAACTCGGCGAACAAAATGCCGTAGTTTTCCAGATCCATCAGATGATGTTAGATGATCCTGACTATGTCTCCTCTGTTAATAAGCTCATTGAAAAAGAACATGCAAATGCTGAGTATGCTGTAACTAAAGTTGCTCACAAATTTGAAAAGCAGTTCTTGGAAATGGATAACGACTACATGCGTGGTCGTGCAGCTGATGTCATCGATATTTCAAGACGTGTTAAAGAAATTCTGATGATGCATGCAGGTAAGCTCAAAAAACATGGACTTACCTTCGATAACAAAGGACCTGTAATTCTTGCAACTGATGATTTGGTACCATCAGAGACAGTTCAGCTAGATAACCAGAAAGTTACCGGTATTATCACCTCTAAAGGTTCTACAAGATCACATACAGCCATCTTTGCCAGAACCATGGGTATTCCTACCGTTGTCTGCATCGGCGATGAGTTAACTGAAGATCTTGAAGGTAAAAAGGCTATTGTTGATGGTAACTCAGGATATGTTTATATCGATCCTGATGAATCAACCATTCTGCGCTTTACCGAGATGAAGAAAACTGATGATGTTCAGCACTCTCATTTAGAAGAATATCGCGGTAAAGAAACTAAAACCCGTTCAGGTCGCACCATTCGCCTGTATGCAAACTCAGGCTCATTAGCTGATATCGATCTTATTAAAGCATCTGATGCTGAAGGTATCGGCCTGTTTAGAAGTGAATACATCTACATGCAGGCTCATGACTACCCTACAGAAGAAGAGCAGTTTAAGATTTACAAAGATGTCTTAAAGGGCATGGATGGTAAAAAGGTCATTATCAGAACCTTAGATATCGGTGCTGATAAGACTGCTGAATACTTCATGCTAAAACCTGAAGAAAACCCTGCTATGGGTGTAAGAGCAATTCGTTTGTGTTTGACAAACAGAGCCTTATTTAAGACACAGTTACGCGCTCTGTACAGAGCCTCTGTCTACGGTAACCTCTCTGTCATGATCCCTATGATTACTTCAGTTGAAGAAGTCGTAGAATGCAAGAGAATTATCGATGACATTAAAAAGGAGCTTACAGCTCAAGAGCTTCCTTTTAAAGATGATGTTGAATTTGGCATCATGATTGAAACACCTGCTGCAGCTTTAATTTCAGATGAGTTAGCTCCATTAGTCGATTTCTTTAGTATCGGTACTAATGATTTAACTCAGTTCACATTAGCTGCTGACAGACAAAATGCAGATCTTGGAACTTACTTAAATCCATACCACCATGCTGTAGTAAGACTGATTGAAACTACGGTAAAAAATGGTCATGCAGCTGGAATCTGGGTTGGTATCTGTGGTGAATTGGCCTCAGATGAGAAATTCCTAGGAAAATTAATTCAGCTTGGAGTTGATGAAATGTCCGTTGTACCTTCAAGCATTCTTACCCTGCGTGCAAAGATTGCAACTCTAGGCTAAAGGAGATAAATAATAATGCCACAATGTATAGTGATTGCAGATGAAATCACCGGCGGCTCAGCTGTTGGTTCTTTATTAGAGAAAAACGGCAACTCAGTTTGCTCTTTAATGAGTACTCGCGGTTTAAAAGATCCTCTTACACAAAAGTATGACTGTTTTGTGTATTCAACTAATTCCAGAAATCTGACTGCTCAACAGAGCTATCAGATGGTGTTCTCAGCTGCCAAGCTTTTAAAGTCTGATGACGTAAAGCTATATGCAAAGAGAATTGATCCTGCTATGCGTGGTAACACCTGTGCTGAAACAGAAGCACTATTAGATGCCCTAGGTGATCCTGATAGAGTAGCTATTGTAGTTCCAGCTTTCCCTGCTTTGCGCAGAACCAATGTAGGCGGTTATATCTTAGTTGACGGTAAACCTCTGCAGAAATCTTTAGCAGGCCTTGAAGATCTGTACCCAGCAGAATCTGGTCGTGTAGCAGATCTTTTCACTGAAAAATTCCAGTACAAAGCAGAACCTTTACACTTAAAAGAATTCTTAAAAGGCACTGACAATTTAGCTGAAAAGATTAAGGAATTAGCTACATCTGGTACCCGTGCTATCGTCTTTGACTGTACTTCACAGGAAGATATCAACATGATTGCTGATGCTGTAGTGCTCTCAAAGATTAAGTTCTTAGCAGTAGATCCAGGTCCATTTACAGCTACATTAGCCCGTAAAGTCATGAGAACCAAGTCAGTTGCAACAGCAGCATCTGGTGCCAAGATCTTTGGTATTGTAGGTGGTGTAAATCCTTTAATTTCAGCTCAGGTAGAACTCTTAAGACTTGAAGAGAAAGTTAATATCGTCACTGTACATAATCTTGAGTTATTAGAAGATCAGCAACACCGTAATGCAGAGATTAACCGTGTAGTAGATGAGATCTCTACTAAGTTTAATAACTACACCATCTCATTTGCTGTATCTGACAATATGGAAGTTAACAATCAGCTCTCAGCTGAATACCAAGAAATGCTATTAAAGACCAACAGAACTCAAACTGAAGCTTTAGATATCATTTCTACAGCTTATGGTCAGATTGTACAGAAAGTTCTTGAAAAACGTCCTGATGTACAGGCTCTTTACACTAAAGGCGCTGAATTTACTGTTGCAGCCTACAGAGAGCTAAAGTCTATGGGACTTAAGGTCTTAGGTCAGGTATTACCTCTTACCTGCTATGGTGAGTTAATTGATGGTGATCATGCTGGTCTTAAATGTGTAACCTCAGCTTCCTCAGCTACAGATACTAATACCATCACAGATAGTATTCAGTACATCAAGAGAAAGCTTGCTATTTAGCACAATTAACTTTACAAAATATCGTCTTACTTGTTGAAATAACGCATCACGAGAAAGATATATCTTAATCAGCAATCTGATATAAACAGATTGAGATGCGTTATTGAAGAAGAGAGTTGTTTTATGTCTGAAAGCCAAAACATTGAATATAAAGAGACATGGAAAGACGATTATTTAAAATGGCTGTGCGGATTTGCAAATGCGCAAGGCGGAATACTGTATATTGGCTTGGATGATGACGGCAATGTTGTTGGCGTAAACAACTGTAAAAAATTGCTTGAAGATCTTCCTAATAAAATTCAGTCAGGATTGGGTATTGTTGCTCAGGTTAACAAGAAAATAAAGAATGGCTTAGACTATATTGAAATAAAAGTCTCTAAAAGTTCATCTCCTATTAGTTACCATGGATAATTTCATGTTCGAAGTGGTAGCACGAAGCAGCAGTTAACAGGATTAGCTTTAACCGAGTTCATTACACGAAAAACAGGTTTTCGATGGGAAGATGTCACGGTAGATAATATCTCTGTTGAAGATCTTGATGAAGACAGTTTTAGGATCTTCAGAAGAGAAGCTCTCCAAAGAAAACGCATGAGCGACTCTGATCTAAATATCTCAAATGAAGAGTTGCTCAAAAAGTTGGATCTAATATCTAATGGAAAACTAAAAAGAACTGCCATTCTTCTCTTTTACAAAAATCCTTCAGTTGTGCAAATGGGTAGCCATGTTCAAGTTGGAATGTTCGGAGAACACGCTGAAGTCTTATACCACGACATGCTTGAAGGGTCTTTAATATCAACTGCAGATAAGATAGTTGATCTTATATACCTAAAATACCTAAAAGCAAAGATCTCATACGAACACGATAGAAGAATAGAGACTTATCCATATCCTAGACCTGCCATTAGAGAAGCTATATTTAATGCAATTGTCCACAATTGCTATATGTATGGCTATCCAATTCAAATCAGAATTGAAGAAGAGCAAATGATCATAAGCAATACTTGCGTATTGCCTGAAGGATGGACTGTAGATACTCTAATGAGGTCGCATACATCTATGCCTTATAATCCAACTTTTGCAAATGTATTTTACAGAGCAGGATTTATTGAGCATTGGGAACGAGGTATTGAAAAGATCTGCGACTCTTGCAAAGAATATGGTTGCGAGCTACCAAGATATGAACTTTTAGGTAATACATTAAGAGTCCACTTTAAAGCACTGCCTAGTGCAATAATCAAAGAAAACTCAGACGACAAAAACATTGATAAATTTACCATCAAAAATATAATCAATGACACCAGTAGTTGCACCGATAAATCTGAGTTTGACACTAATAAATCCGAGCTTGGCACTAATAAATCTGAGTTTGGCACTAATAAATCCGAGCTTGGCACTAATAAATCCGAGCTTGGCACTAATAAATCCGAGCTTGGCACTAATAAGTCTGCTATTAATAAAGAGCAAGAAACACTCTTGAAAGATCAATTAATTTCAATTTTGGAATCAGATCCTTCTATTACACAACAAAAGCTATCTGAGAAATTAAATTATCCTTTAAGATCTCTAAAAAGAATAATGAAAGAACTTTCAGAGAAAGGACAAATTTCAAGATCAGGAAGTAGAAGAAAAGGCATATGGATCGTTAAGAAAGTATAATTGTATTTCTTGTATTTGCCCTGACATGTATATTTTGATAAAATTCCAACAAAATTTTAGTCAAGATTAATTTTTTGATTGCGAGTGTAGTTCAATGGTAGAACTGCAGCTTCCCAAGCTGCTGACGCGGGTTCGATTCCCGTCACTCGCTCCATTTCATTCAATTTCCTTTTTCAAGAATTCAAAATCAACATTACAGCTCTGTGGAAAAGCTTGTAAGAATTGGCTTTTTTCAAGTTGACCTTTCGTTGGATATTGTAGCTAACTTAAAACATGGACGTGGTAATAACAATTGGTGTGGTGATTAGTGTGGTCCTTAGTGTGTTTTCGGTGTGACTAATAGAGATCCGAACAACATCTTGTTTTGGAGAAGCTCAATAAGAATTTGTGTTCGCCAATAAAGAGCTCTTTTATTGGCAAACTTTAACTGTCCCTAAGCGAGCCTTTGATAAACAAAGTGGGAAGGTTCCTATCGAGATTAGCTTTATAATGCAATTAACCTTTTGTCAATTAGAGAGTTAATTCTTGTCGACAATAGGTATGCGCTAACTATCTTAGCAAAGCTACTTGAGCTTTAACTTGTCGCACAAAGCAAGCAATTCTTCGACTTTAGCTACGATACGTTTTTGCTCGGCTAAGGGAGGGATCGGTACTACTAAATTATCGACTTGATTTAAGTAAAACCCCTTTTGAGCTGTTCCTTTTGCGTTGTTATTCATAAAAGAGAAAACATAATTAGAATCCAACATGTACTTTAAATACTTATTAAATACAAAGGTACTAATCACAGTAACGCTTCGCTGAAAACAAATATTCATTCCACCTTGGAATATGCAACTTCTTCCAATTGTTCCCACTGTAGTTAAAAGGATGTCACCTTTCTCTAACTTTGTCCTCTCATTTTCTTTCAGATAACTTTCTTTTGAAAGATATCTAGCTTTAGTTAAATCTATTAACGCATCTTGATTGATATTTGATGCAGATAACATCAGATAATCTGTTGCTGAATTTTCTCCTTTGGGAGGATTATGATCACCGTCAACAATTTTTGAACAAATATTTTTAAGTCGCCCCCACTTCCAATTGCTAGGAATATCAAAGGGAATTTCATCATCTTCTATTGGAGCTAGAGACTTTTCTTTCTTAAGTTTTCCATCTTCAATTAGCTTTTGCTTTTCTTCTTGAATCTGTTGGTACAAATCTTCAGCTATACCTTCTTCAGGTCTTTGTTCTACAAGATTTCCCTGAATAGCCATCTGAAGAATCTTCTCTTTGATTTGTGCATCAAGATCAACTTTTCTGTTCAAAAGATCTTCTGCCTTATTTATAACAGATAAGTAATTTTCTACTTTAGATGCAATTCGTTTTTGTTCTGCTAAAGGAGGTAAAGGGAAAAGAGTTTGTTTTAATGAATCTCCTCCAAAACGCTGTTGGCCAACAGTTCCAGAAAAATTATCTATACCATAATTGATAAAGTAAGATGATTTTGCAAAGTACAGTAAATAGAGATTATCTATTAACGAACCTGTTCTTAAAATATTCAGTTCTGTTGTTCCTGCTCCGTAGCCATTTACCAAATTTTTAGCTATTGCTGATTTCCTATTTTGAAAACATGGAGTTATTTTGGCTACGATTACATCTTCATTTTGAAATTTGGAAAAATTCTTTTTAACGTCTTTCCATAACTTTACTTCTGATAAATTTATAGTTGATTTATATCCTGCTTCTATATTTATCATAGGAATAAAAGATACTTCAGATTCGTCATTGAATTTTACAGATGGATTTACTTGAATACAGTCAGAAATTCTAACCCACTTCCAACTCTCAGGAATATCAAAGGGAATTTCATCATCTTCTATTGGAGCTAGAGTCTTTTCTTTCTTAATTTTTCCTTCTTTGATTAGCTTTTGCTTTTCTTCTTGAATCTGTTGGTACAAATCTTCAGCTGTACCTTCTTCAGGTCTTTGTTCTACAAGCTTTCCTCTAATCGCTAGATATAGAATGTGTTCTCTGAACTCTTTGAGCTTTTCGAGACTAATCATTATCTTCTAACTCCTTAAGCTCAGATACAATTGCCCCCAAAGAAGACACAACATCTTTAAATTCAGATAGCAGATCTTCACTTTGAGAAACTATCTCTGATAAAGAAACTTCTCTTTTTTCCTTTTTGAACAAACCAAGATCAAGAGAATTTTTTTTCTTTTCAATTTGTTCTCTTGTAAAAACTGACCAGCGTGGATCATTAACAGAATGACGATCTTCAGCTGTATAGGCTTTAATAAAATCTGAAAAATCATCTTCAGTTAAAGGAGTTCTTACACCAAAGGATCTCATATTGGATCTCATATCGTAGAACCAAACTTCTTTAGTATTTTCTTTGTCAGAGTTTCCTCTAGTAAAGAAGACTACATTTGTTTTAACTCCTTTTGCGTAAAAGATTCCTGTTGGCAATCTTAATATAGTATGGACATTGCACTTATCCATTAATTCTACTCGAACATTTTCACCATCGTGCTCTGCAAAAAGAACGCTATCAGGAAGCACAACAGCGGCTCGTGCTTTACCATTAGCTTTTAAACTTCTATAAATATGCTGTAAAAAATTCAACTCTTTAATGCTTGCTGGGTACAGAAGATCAGATCTTGAAATACTATCTCCTTTACCAGAGCCGTAAGGAGGATTTGTAAGAACAACATCATAGTTCTTAAAGCTTTCTCCTAAAGGAGATAATGTATCTCCTCTATAAATTTTGCTATTTATGTTATGCAACATAGCGTTCATCAATGCTAGTCTATGAGTATCAACAACAAACTCACAACCAGTAAATGCCTCAGATGCTTCAAATTTTGCAGTATCTGTATCTATATCCATGAAATCGTCTGTATGCTCTTTTACATATTGATGAGCTGCGATCATGAAACCAAAAGTACCACAAGCAGGATCATTGCATCTTTCACCAGGCTGTGGTTTTACAAGTTCAGTCATCACGTTAATAAGAGGTCTTGGAGTAAAGTATTGGCCTGCTTTAGATTTTTTTTCACTTACAGTTTTTTCCAAAAGACCTTCGTACAAATCGCCTAATCCTTCTTCTTTAGCAGAGAACCAATCAAGTTCATTAATGTCCTTAATGATTTTTTCTAAATATTTTGGCTCTTCAATACTGGATACAGCTCCTTTATAAATATCTACTACTTCTTGCGGAATTGAAACTTTTAGCTCATCTCCATTTTCATTTTTTCCACCCAACACAGACAATAACTTGTTGTAGAAAACTTTTAACTCAGTTCCAGATTTTGCTATCAAATTATCCCATCTGTATCCTTCGGGAATTTTTTGGTCTGCTCCGGTTTCTTGAGCCATTTTCAAAAATAGAATGAAAGTAAGCTCTTTCAAATAGTCGTTGTAGCTGACCCCTCCATTTCTCAATACATCACACAGGTTCCACAGCTTTTGAACAATTTCTGAAGTTTTCATTATTGGGTAATTCCGTTTTCGTTAAATATATAGTTGTTTAGTTCTTTGAAATAGTTGCCTAAGTTATTGTTAAAGTAACCATCAATCCTCTTAAAGCCGCCAATATTCTTAAAACGAGGATCTTCGTCTAAAACATCGACAGTGAGGACTGTTTCCTGATCACTTAAGAGATACTTTTCAAATTTCTCTAACCAAGCTTTTTCATTTTGATCAAAAACATGAGCTGACAAGATCTTTTTAAATGCACTCTTAATTTTGTCCTCATGGCTAATCAATGGTTCTCCTAGAGCAATATTTCTAATAATAGTAGTGATATCTGCACTAATCTCTGCATCAGATTTGTTTACAGTCTTGATGGCAGACATGAGTTGTTGCTTAGTAAAGTGTTCTGTTTCTAAAATATTGATGAGATCCTTAAGTCCCTGTCTGGTTAGATTTGAAGGTCTTGTATACACAAGGTTCAACATCGCAATTTTGTCTTTGTTTTCTTTGATGTACTTATTAAAAGCCTCAAGGTAGTCTTCAGGTGTTGAATACTTTTCTCCGTAAGCTCTTGAATGCTCTTCTAATTCATCTTTTTTGTCTGATATAACAACTGGACTATTGTCTTTACCTTTTAGAGCGTCTAATTTTTGCAACAGAGAGTCATGCTCTAAAAGAATAGCTTTAAATTCTTTGGTATCTTTGCAGTTTTTTATTTTCTCAAAGAATTCATTAGGACCAATACCCCCAGATAAAGAGCTAAATGTCTCTTTAGCTTTTTCATCCATGTGTTTGACTTTTCTTTGAAGCTTAGCTTCGATTTGTCCCCTTAAATAATCTAGCTCTTTTTCATCTTCAGTGTTTTTTACTTTACCAGCTAGATCTGTAAATTTTTCCTTAGGAGAAACAACAACAGGTTTCATTGTTGAAACATCAGCTAATGCTGTTGTAGCACCTACGGCATCATAGATTTCAAAATGATCTTTACCAATATCAGGACACAATCTTGTGGCTCTACCTAGCATCTGCTCATAGAGAATTCTTGATTTTACACAGCGCAAGAATACAAGCTTGTTAATTTTAGGGACATCGATACCTGTAGTTAATAAATCAACTGTAACTACTATGCTAGGGAACTCTTCATTTTTAAATTTCTTGATAGCGTGTTGGATCTTTTTCTTATTGCCATCATAGGATTTACCGGTGATTTTTACGATGGCATCATCATCTATTCCCTGAGCTGTATAGATTTCTTTTAGGATATCAACAATCATATCTGCATGAGCATCATTTACAGCATAAATCAAAGTCTTGCCTCTGAAATCAGAAAATAAAGGAGAAATATCGTTAGAAATCTCTTTTAAGACTGTTTCATTAAAGCTTCTTGTGATAACAGTGCGATTAAACTGCTCAACATCAAAATTCATCTCATCTGGTAAATTAAATACATTTAACTCGCCTGTTTTAGGATCATATACATTGATATCTTCACCTTTTGCATAGTTAATTCCATTGATGCTTAACTTGGTTTTAATAATATGCGGAGCATCAAAATCAACTAAGTAACCATCAAGAACAGCTTGTCTGTATGAGTAGTTATAAACAGGTTCACCAAAGATACTTACGGTATGAAGTGCTGGAGTAGCTGTTAATGCCACCTTTACTCCATTAAAGTAATCTACAACAGAGCGATACTTGCTTTGGTAATCTAACTGATTACTATACAAAGCCTCTTCCTCTGTCATTTCCTTATCGAGGATATAACCACGGTGTGCTTCATCAATAATCACAAGATCAAAATCATTAACACCTGGCATTGGATTTGAGTTTTCTGAATCTACATAATACAGAATTCTCTTTACCATACTCTGCACTGTAGCTACTTGAACTTTTGTAGCTTTTTCAATGCAACTGTCATCTAGTTTATTGATGTTATAAATCTTATCTAAGGTCTGGTAGTCTTCTAGTTCAACATCTTTGAACACATCCGCGGTCTGCTCACCAAGAGAAGTTCTATCTACTAAATATAAAATTCTCTTGAAACGGTTAGCCTTTAAAACACGATAAATCAAACCTAAGATGGTTCTGGTTTTACCAGTACCAGTTGCCATTGACACTAAGATCTTGTCCTGTCCTGCGTTGATACGATCTTCAACCGCTTTAATAGCATCTACCTGGTAGGTTCTTAAATTAAGACCACTCTTATCTAGAAGAACATCTAGAGGCTCGGCCTTAAGACGTTCCATACCAGCTTCTACTCTGTTTTCTAATAACTCTTGCAGTCCAATTGGAGATATCCAGCCTCTCAATGCTTTAGGAGCATTGTTAGTAGCACGAAAATCTAAGAACCAGATTCCAGACTTCTGTTCATAATCTTTAAGATAAGGTCTGCCATTTGTTGCAAAAGTAAAAGGCACTTGATAAGGTCCATAGGTATCGATTACATAGTCCTTATCCTCATCTCTTACATTTGACGAGTAATCCTTACACTGATCATCAATTACAGAGGGAATATCCTTATCCATTGATTTAGCTTCGACAAAGGCATAAAGCTTCTCGCCTATAAATAATGCATAGTCAGCATAGCAGTTTCCTTTGTTTTTAGTGGTTACAGGATTAGTTGGCCACTCTGCAATTGCAATATTTCTTCCCTTTTGAGGACGAGTACCTTTTGAATATCTTAAAGTTTCAGTATCCGTTTCCCAACCAACGGCTCTTAGCTGAGAATCAATAATGATTCTGGTTTCAGCTTCATTCTTAGGTCTTTGATTCTCAGCTCTGATAGTTCTCTTTTTAAGCTCACTCTGACTTGGGGCAGTTACTTTCTTTGCTTTATCAAGATCTTCTTGAATTAGTTTTTCTTCAAACTTATTGTCTTTATCTTGTTGAATAACTGAAGTTGTAACTACAGATGTCGCTATGGTCTGCTCTACAGGTTCTATATACTTTTCTGGTTTATAGTCTTTATCGCCATAAACTAACATGAACCACTGTGAAAAACCGTGTACAGCAGACAGCATGACCTTAGCTACAGCAATTGATGCAAAGCCTTCATGAGCAGCTTTGTTACGCATCTGTCGGATCCTATCGACGATAGTCTTTAGATTATTTGAAAGATAGCCCTTATATGAAAGGATCTTGGCACGACCTGCAAAAGAATCTTCCTCCTTTGATGGAGCAGTAAGATGATTTATAGAAAAGATTATATTGATGATATTCTCACACAGCATTCCTGTTTTAATCAGGGAGGCATTTGAGTCTGAGAACACATACTCCTCAGCTTTAGCACCTAGCAAAGCTAATGATGGGAAATCTTTTTCTAAAAAAGTAAAATTATTTGCAGCCATATGTCATGCAACCATTTTTATCTTTATCTTGCAGTACTTATCATCAAATTAATTGTCCTCCCTTTTATAGCATTAATTCTCATTAAAAAGGATAAACAATCTCTTAATTATTCGAACTAGGGGTAGTCTATTCAAATAATTGAACTTAGCTAACTTACACTTTTTGGATTTCGATTAAACTTTGCGCTTAAAGATTATCTTATTTGTGAAGGAGAAAGAAAAGCCGGACAACATCTCTGCTCTCCGGCTTAAGGTTTAAGTAAGACTAGTGATTAGATCTTACTTTTTTAAACCTGAATTGATCTGATTGATATGCTCAACCTTTAAGTCACCTTCTGCATATAACAGAGCTAAACGTGACTCAATATAGTTATAACGAGACTCTGCTGATTTCTGCATTGAGTCATATAACTTCTGAGTTGCATTTAAAACATCAGTCATAGTACGAGTACCTACATCGTAACCAGCCTTAGTTGCCTTTAGAGCTGATTCTGATGATTTAACTGAGTTCTTATAAGCGGTTACAGAGCTGATAGCAGCATTAACGTTGTTATAGCTGTTATTTACGTTTGTAAGCAGTGAACGGTGAGCATACTCTAGAGACTCTGAAGCAGCGATGTATTGTGCCTGAGCCTTATCAACAGCAGCAGAGGTTGCTCCGCCGTGGAAGATAGGTACACTTAAGGTTAAACCTACTGACTTAGACCATGCGTTGTTATCAACGAAGCCTGCCTCTGGAACATTAGCTGTATAGTCAGTGTAACCTGTTCTTAAATTAGCATTTAAGTCTAAGGTAGGCTCATGACCTGAACGAGCTAAGGTGATATTGTCTTTAGCAATATCGCGGTTTACAACCTGCTGCTGTAGGCCTAAGTTGTTCTCCTCAGCGCCTTTTACAAGTTTTGCTAAATCTTTATCAACACGTGGAGTATCAAACTTGTTTTCATCAAGCTTTGATAGCTGCTCTACAGTGATCTTTCGACCAGTTAAAACTCTGATTTGCTCATATGAATTGATAAGAGCATTTTCAGCTGCAATTACAGCTGCGTTTGATAAATCGTAAGCAGCCTGAGCTTCTAACTTATCTGTTTCAGCAATTAAGCCTACGTTCAAGCGACGCTCTGCTTCGGCTAACTGACGCTTTAGAGCTGCGTTATTAGCTTTTTGGAATTTTAAAGTATCAGCTGCATTTAAAACATTAAAGTAAGCATTGCTTACTCGTAAAATTAGGCTCTGCTGTGCATCAGCATAAGCAAGATCTTTTAAAGTTGCAGTCTTTTCAGCAATTGATCTGTTAGCCCATGAGCTATGACGCCAGATCTGCTGTGATAAGGTTAAAGCAGCTGAGCTATTCTTATTGCTACCACGGGCATTGTAAGCTTTGATGGTATTAGTTCTGGTCTTAGTAATTGAACCTACAACATCAATTTGAGGTAACAGAGCAGCTGTAGCTTCAGATAGACCTGCATGAGCTGCATCAGCATCAGCTTTTGCCTGAGCTACCTGAGTATCTTTCTGTAGAGCCTCTTTATAGATATCCATTAAATCTTCGGCATGGGCAGACAAGCTCAGTGAAGCAGCTAAAGCTACTGCAAGAGTAGTAATCTTTAAGTTCATCAAAAACCTCAGTAATTCATCTAATTTACTAATCTTGCAATTATAACAATAGGAACAGGAAATTTAGCAAAAAACTTAGTCTCTATTGCGCAACATGTTAAGTTTTGTTTGTATTTTCGACTGAAAAGTCAAAGATGAAGCATAAGAAAAGTTTATCTTCAGGTGGTGGAGGTAAACGGGATCGAACCGTTGACCCTCTGCTTGCAAAGCAGATGCTCTCCCAGCTGAGCTATACCCCCACAAAAGAGATGACTTATTGACGTTGGTGGAGCTAAACGGGATCGAACCGATGACCTCTTGCATGCCATGCAAGCGCTCTCCCAACTGAGCTATAACCCCACGTCAAAAAGCGTGAACAATTATATCGAATAAAATTATAACGTCAATAAATTTTTTGAAAAAACTCAAAATGAATGGGAAAAATGTGTTTTAGAAATCTTAGATGGTGGAGGTAAACGGGATCGAACCGTTGACCCTCTGCTTGCAAAGCAGATGCTCTCCCAGCTGAGCTATACCCCCACAAGAGGAAAGTTTTACATCATCAAGATGGTGGAGGTAAACGGGATCGAACCGTTGACCCTCTGCTTGCAAAGCAGATGCTCTCCCAGCTGAGCTATACCCCCAGTCTGACACTTGAACGAACTGGTCTCGTTCAAAAGCCGTTACATTATATAATGAGTTTAAAATTCGTCAACTACTTTTTTTAACATTTCTCAAAAGATCTTAAAAAAACGGCTTTTATATCGAAAAAAAATTTTTTCAAAACGATGGTTCTTCCGGTGTAAAACATAGCCCAAAATAATTTCTAAAATTCGGTTGACAATAGTTAGATATCTAACTATTATTAAGACATGAAATATTTAGCAGTTTTTTACGCATCGAGAATAAGAAAGGCTGCCAATCAATTTCTAGCTGATGAGCTAGAGAAGGCTGGTCTTAAAGGAATAGTTCCATCACATGGAGACATTATTAAGTGTCTTCTGATGTTTGGTGCTATGCCTATGCAAGAGCTTGCTAAAAAAGTAGACAGAACCAAAGCTACTGTAACAGTGTTAATTGATAAGCTCGAAAAATTAGAGCTGGTTAAAAGAACACGTTCAAGTACTGATAACCGAATAACTTTAATCGAGCTGACTCAAAAAGGTCATGACTTTAAACCAATCTTTGAAAAGATCAGTCACGATTTAAATGAAAAGGTTTATAAAGGTTTTTCTACTGAAGAAGCAGAGCTTGCTGAAGATCTTATGGATCGTATTCGTAAAAACCTCGAATAGTATTTTTTATATCATATTAGTTAGATATCTAACTATTAGATATCCAATCACAAAATTGATAATCAATATCTAGAGTTCTAACTAATTATGTAACCAGGATGTGGCCACTATCCCCTTACAGTTGATATACGGTTTTGTAATGTTTTAACACTGTTTCTATGGAGATATAAAAAATGGATCTTTCATTTAAGTTATCAGACAACTCAAAGAAATTAGAGAAGTTAGTTAAAGACACTAATGCAAGCTTTGCTGACATTGGCTCATTTGATGGTATTGGCTCTTATGAGATGGAGTGTAAGGATGCTAAGTTGACCTGTCCATCTAAGTTATTCTTAAAAGATCTTTTAGGTCTTACAGGTTGTGAGATCTCTGTAAACAAGATGGTAGCAGGCTCAAAAGCACCTTTTGCCCACAAGCACAAGGAAAACGAAGAGCTTTGGATTGTATTAAAAGGCACTGGTTCTATTGGTGTTGATGGTAAAGAGTATCCTGTAAAAGAAGGTTCATTCTTAAAGATCTCACCTGATGGTGTAAGAACAATCAGTGCAACCACTGATTTAGAGTTCTTATGCATCCAGACTAAAGCAGGCTCTTTAAATGAAAGCACTTTAACTGATGGTGTGATCTTACAGTAATTAAGAGTTATCACTTGTGTTTACCATGTCTTCTACAAGTAAATAGCAGGCATGGTATTTTCATGAACCAAAGATTACAGTTTTCTTAAAAGACTTATTGCTTTTAGCTCTGACTTTTACCTATTCCTATTTAGCTTGTTTCTATCTACCCTACTCATATTTGACTGATTCAATTAACCGCGCTCAGGTTAACGCACTCAATCATCTTTGACTAAAAACTCCTGCAGTAATTTTCATGAAGATGACATTTTCATGTAAAATGAGCTCATTTTGTAGGCAAGAGCTTTGATGTTTTTCTCATTTAAAGTTCTGCCATGCAACACCTTGAACACATGCAAAAAGTGATACCAGCGCTTTATTACAACACTAAAAGCCTGGTATTAAATACTGTAGTTGACTACAGACAACAACTTCAATGTACAGATTGAATTTAATTTTGGGATTTATCTAGTTGGATTTACCTTGTAAGGACAGCTAGTTAAATTTACCTTATTGAGTTTAATTTAATAGTTATAAACAACACGAGACACATTATGAGTGATACACCATCTTTATTGGCTTTATCTCCTCAAGCCATGGTTGAAGCTGCTGAACATCATGTGATGGACAAAGCTTCTAAGAAATTTATGAGAGCTTTTTTACTAGCAATTCTAGCTGGTGCTTCTATTGCTTTAGCTTTCTGCTTCTATACAACAGCTGTTGCAGCTTTAGGCGATGGCCCTGGTAAGGTTGTAGGAGGTCTGTTCTTCGCACTAGGTCTGTTCTTAGTAGTACTTTTAGGTGGTGAGTTATTCACCTCTTCTACTTTAACTTTAATTGCCAGAGCATCAGGTAAGATCACTACTGCTACTCTATTAAAGAACTGGGCTACAGTTTATTTTGGCAACTTTGTAGGTGCCATGATCATTGTGCTTCTGATCTTCTTGGGCAGAACCTATATGAACTTTAATGGCAATTGGGGTCTTACCATTTTAAATACCGCACTGCATAAGATTGAGCACGTATATCCATCTGATGGTGTAGGAGCTGTAGCTTATGCTCGTGGCTTTATTGAAGCTTTGTGCCTAGGTATTGTCTGCAACATCATGGTATGTGTTGCTGTATGGTTATCATGGGGCGGTAAGACAGTAACTGATAAACTCTTAGTAATGCTCTTCCCTATTGGTATGTTCGTAGCATCAGGCTTTGAACACAGTATTGCTAATATGTTCATGATCCCTATGGGTATCGTTTTACACTATTTCTCTATTCCTGAGTTCATGAATAACGTCAACATCGACCACTATGCTGATCTTGATGTAATGCACTTTATCTTCTCAAACTTAATTCCTGTAACCATTGGTAACATCATCGGCGGTGGCATGATGATCGGTTTATTCAACTGGTTTATCTGGAAGAAGACTAAGTAATACAAGTGCATTATCAGTCTTTGAACAAAGAGCGGACTTAAATTATAAGTCCGTTTTTTTAGCTTATCATCTTTAGATGTAAATTCATTTTAGACTGTTAATGATTGTTAAATATCCATGCAAAAAATACAAAAGCAGTTACAAGAGACAGAATTATTTTTAGAAAAGCTTTTTTAGGAGTATCAGGTTCTTCTTCCTCTTTAAATTCTTTTACTTGCTTGCCACAGAAAGGACAGTAAGAAGCGACAGGAACACCGTTTAAAGTTGTAATACGAGGAACTATATTTCTATGACAATTTGGACAAGTCACTTTCTGCTCTGAACCATAGTTATCTTTTTCATTAGCAAGTTCTTTACAGTTAAGAACGTTGACTCCACATGCTACTGGATATTCGTTTTGTTTAGTTGAAGATACATCAAAAGATACAGGATCAGCCATTTTGGGAACACTGGTAAAGTGCTTAATTTCATGAAAAGTAAAGTAGTACTCTGCACTATCTTCACCCTGAATAAAACCGTAACCTTCTTTTTCGTTATAGAACTTTATTCTGCCCTGCATACTCAACCTTTTCAGAAAACTTTTATAAAAGAACACTAAACCTGTTGTGATAGAGTAAAAGCTCTTACCTTAGGAT
>DKDL01000058.1 GCA_002449335.1 Succinatimonas sp. UBA6849
AAACACCTCCCTACTCGATAAGTAAATAGTTGCATGATTGCTCAAATATAGAATAATTTATAAAAAGCAGTAATCTGTTATTAGAAAGTAGATAAAAGTTTCGTTAAGGGTAAAGTTCAAGTAAGAAGGAATATTCTATGAAAGAACTCTATGAGAAATATGAAAAAGTTTTTTTAGGTATCGCTACTATCTGTATGCTTTACCTTGTATTTGTAAAATACTCTTCATTAGCAGCAATTCCTTTTGTAGCTCAGGTAGTTATAGCAGTGGTTGCTTATCTTTTAATTGCAACAGACATTATCATTGCTGCATTTAAGACCTTATTTAAGCAGCATCGTATGTCAGAGCAGTTCTTAATGATGATTGCAACATTCGGTGCTTTTGGTTTACAGGATCTTCCAGAAGCCTTAGCTGTAATGGTCTTTTACAAGATAGGTGAGATCTTTGAGGAATATGCCTCAGGCAGAGCTCATACCGAGATTTCTAATCTTGTAAAACTAAAGCCATCAAAGGTAAGACTTGTAAACGCTGATGGTACTGAGACTATCGTAAAACCAAGACAGGTAAAGATAGGCGACATCATTAGAGTTTTAGCAGGTGAAGCTGTAGCTATTGACGGTACCTTAATTGAAGACAGTGCTGCTATAGATACTTCAGCACTGACAGGTGAGTCAGAGCCTCGTTTATACAAAAAAGGCGAGTCTGTTCCATCAGGCTGTATCAATCAGGGTAAGGTAATTACTTTAAAGGTAAATACCTTACATAAAAACTCTTCAATTACACGTCTGTTGAACTTAATTGAGGATGCAGCAGCTAACAAATCTCGCCCTGAGAACCTAATCAGACGCTTTGCAGTCTGGTATACACCACTTGTTGTAACTGCAGCCTGTATCTTAGCTTTAGTACCTGTTGTAGTTCCTAGTGCAACCTTCTCTGACTGGATTGAAAGAGCTCTGGTATTCTTAGTTGTGTCATGTCCATGTGCTCTGGTTCTATCAGTACCTTTATCATTCTTTGGTGGTATGGGCGCTATCAGTAAGATCGGTGTAATTGTAAAGGGCACCATCCATTTAGAGACTTTATCAAAGTTAAAGGCAATTGCTTTTGATAAGACCGGTACTTTAACTTACGGAAAGTTCAAAGTAGTAAATGTTGAGAAACTCTCTGATGCTGATGAAAAGACTATCTTTACCTACGCTAAAGCTCTGGAGCAAAAATCCACTCACCCAGTAGCCTTATCTGTTGTAAATCATGCTAATGAGTTACAGGTAGCTGATGTTGAGGTAACTAACATTGAAGAGCGCGCAGGCTTAGGTATTACCGGTGTTGTTAATGGCCACAAGATTGCTGTAGGAAAAGCTGACTTG
The DNA here is from genome assembly GCA_002449335.1 of Succinatimonas sp. UBA6849. GTDB lineage: Bacteria > Pseudomonadota > Gammaproteobacteria > Enterobacterales > Succinivibrionaceae > Succinivibrio. Next base: position 1,368 of record DKDL01000058.1, read on the forward strand.
GTAAAAGAATTTGTAACAGGGGAGGTTCCTGTTAACAAGAACGGTAAGACTGCAATCTATGTAAGTTCTGATGACAAGCTTCTAGGTATTATCGAGTTATTCGATGAGTTAAAGAAAGAAGCTAAATCGATGATGAGCTCTTTATCAGAGCTTGGCATTAAGACATGCCTGATTACAGGTGACAGAAAGGCTGTAGCTTTAAATATTGCTGATGAACTTAAATTAGATAAAGTTTTCTATGAGCAAACTCCTCAGGATAAGTTAGAAAACTTTAATAAGTTCAAAAGGGAGAATGCTCCTGCAGCCTTTACAGGTGATGGCTTAAATGATGCTCCTGTGCTCTCATGTGCTGATGTGGGTATTGCAATGGGTGATATTGGTTCAGCCTGTGCTGTAGAAGCTGCTGATGTAGTTATCATGCATGATGATCTTAATACAATTCCAAAGACCATTACTTTAGCTAGAAGAACCTGTCATTTAGCTATCTCAAATATGTACCTGGTAATGGGTATTAAGCTTTTAATCTTAATTTTAGGTGCCTTAGGTTTTGCTAACATCTGGATGGCAATTTTCGGTGACGTAGGTGTGCTGATTATTGCTGTATTAAATGCTATGAGAACCTTAAGATTTAAGTAGTCGTAAAGTAAACTTAGATAAATAGAACTTTAGCCTAAGATCTTGGAATAGCTGAGATCTTAGGCTTTTTTATAGAGTTTCACCTTTTTGTAAACAAATCTTAAATAGCAGAAATAAATCTATAATTTTGGACAAAAATTATTCTCAAGAATACCTAAAAAAGCTCTTAATGCTGTAATATATCAAAGGATTAAATAAGGAAAGCTATCATGATTAAAACATACCAAGTAATGGGAATGTCCTGCGCAGCTTGTGCTACCAGAGTTCAAAAAGCAGCCATGAAAGCAAATGGCGTAGAAAACGCTGATGTTAACTTAATGCAGAACATTCTGACAGTTACCTGTACTGATAACCTAAAAGACGAAGATGTCATTAAAGCTGTAACTGAGGCAGGTTACGGCGCTAAGGTTATGGACTCTACTGTAGCTTCAATTAAAGCTATGGGTAAGCAAAGTCAGGGCAGAGATCCGGATTTTATCAATCTGATTTTAGCTATTGTAGCTACCTGTATCATCATGCTCATTTCTATGGGGCATATGACCGGTTTTGAAATCATTCATAACGGTTTTATCAATGCAGCTGTGCAGGGCGTGCTGACCTTCTTTGTGATGGTACTTGAGAAAAAGTACTTTATAAATGCCTTCAAAGGTCTAAAGCACTTATCTACTAATATGGATACTCTAGTATCACTAGGTGCTATTGCTTCATTTATCTATTCGGTTTTTGTACTTTCAACTATCGAATTTACTGATACCTGCGCAGTGTTAATGGATGACAAGGCGGTCTATTTTGAAGGCGCTGCCGGTATCTTATGCTTTGTATCCATCGGTAAATATATTGAAAAGAAAGCTAAAGTAAAAACTACTGATGCTATCAATGCTCTATATAACTTAATTCCAGAGTCTGCGGTAATTAAAGAAACTGACGGCACTCAAAAGACTGTAGCGCTGCAGGATGTTAAAAAAGGTCAAATCTTACTTGTAAAGCAGGGACAAAGATTAGGTGTTGACGGTGTGGTTGTAAGTGGTGAAGGCTTTATTGATGAAAGTTCACTTACAGGTGAGAGCCGTGAGATTAAAAAAGTAGCAGGCGATGTCGTAAAGGCATCAAGTGTATTAACAGATGGTTATCTTGAGGTGGAGGTTACTACCACAGGTGATGACACTACCTTAGGCAAGATCATAAAGTTAGTAGAAAAAACAGCAGCAACTAAAGTTCCTGTCGCAAGAATTGCTGATGTGGTAGCTTCATACTTTGTACCATTTATTCTAACTTTAGCTGTAATTACCTTTGTAGCCTGGTACTTTATCCATGATTCATCATTATCACTCTCATTGCAGTTTGCAATCAGTGTTTTAGTAGTCTCATGCCCATGCGCTTTAGGTCTTGCAACTCCTGTAGCTGTTGTAGCAGGTACAGGTCGTGCTGCAAAAGAAGGAATTATCTTTAAAAATCCTGAAGCACTAGAAGAGTTAAGCCGAGTCAAAGTCTTTGCCTTTGATAAGACAGGTACTTTAACTTACGGCAAGATGTCAGTAAGTGCTGTAGAAAAGGTAGATAAAACAATAGATGATGACTTTATTAAAAGTGTGGTTCTCTCACTTGAGAAAAAGAGCTCTCATCCTATTGCTCGTTCTGTAGCAACAAGCTTTAAACAGGCACAGTTATTGGAGATCCCTGATTACACCTACATAAAAGGCGAGGGGGTAAAGGGTACAGTTGAAAACTGTGTCTACTCCTTTGGTAATGACAGAATGCTAAAGAGTCTTGGTGTTGAGGATGATGCCTTTGGTGCTCAATTAAAGAAAACAATCGCCCGTTCTGGAGCTTTAGTTTTAACTTTAGTAAAAGATAAGAGCATCATTGCCTATATCACTGTAAAAGATACCTTAAAGGAAGATGCTAAAGATTTAGTAGATGCTTTAAGAGCACACGGTAAAGAGACCCTGATGTTAACAGGTGACAGTGATGGCCCTGCTCACGATGTAGCTAAGAGCATTAAACTTGACTCCTATGCTTCAGAACTTACCCCTGAGCAAAAAGCAGTCTTTATTAAGAATATGCAAAGCACGGGACGCAAGGTTGCAATGGCAGGTGACGGTGTCAATGACAGTATCTCTTTATCTCAGGCTGATGTTGGTATCGGCTTGAAGGGTACAGCTGATATTGCAGTCTCTGCCTGTGATGTGATCTTATTACATGAAAAGGTAACCGATGTCTTTAATGCTTACTTAATCTCATTTAAGACTATGCTCAACATTAAAGAGAATTTATTCTGGGCTTTAATCTATAACGTCCTGACCATACCTGTTGCAGCAGGCCTTTTCTATGAGAGTTTAGGCATAAAGCTAAACCCAATGCTCTGCTCAGCTCTTATGGGCGTAAGCTCTGTTTGTGTGGTTTTAAATGCTTTAAGATTAAGCTTCATGAGAGTTTTAAAGACTGAGAATTCTCAATTTGAGAGTTTTGAAAAAGAAGGTTTTTCAATAGTTACTGTTAAGATAGACGGTATGCACTGTCAGCATTGCGTCAAGAGCGTACAAAAGGCTTTAACTCCGCTTTGTCAAAAAGGTGAAGTTCAGGTATCTTTAGAACAGAAAAAAGCTACTTTAGCGCTTAAAGCAGATGCTTGCGATGACATGATTAAAGATGCGATTGCAGAGGCTGGCTTTAAGGTAATGGAGATCATTCATGATTAGTCTTGATACAGCAGATTTATTACTGCTTTGTGCACTGCGTGACGATTCACGCCTCTCTTTAAGAGATCTGGGCGCTAAAGTCTCTATGAGTGCACCTGCTGTAGCTGCAAGATTAAGACGTTTAGAAGACAATCATGTAATTGAAGCTTATACCATAACTGTAAATCCAGGTACCTTTGCGCTTACTGTAGAAGCGGTTTTATATGTATGCGTAGGTATTCAAAAGGAAGCTGAGTTTGTAGCCAATATGAAAAAGACCTTATGTGTAAGTTCTTTGTACAGACTAGGTGCTGACTATACCTATATGGCTATAGCTTCATTTGACAGTATTGAAAAGTTAAACAGTTTTGCGCTTAATTTAGAGCAAAACTACGGCAGAACTAAAGTACAGTTAGTTTTGAAAAAAGAATTCTCCTCAAGAGCTCCTATGGAACTTAAAAACTGTGAGCTTAAAAAAGAGGCAGATGTTAAAGATAAATCTTAAGGATAGTCGTTTATAGCGACTGAACAATTAAACGAGGTAACTGTCATTTGATGTAATTATCGATTGGTCTAATATCAATTGATGAATTATTAAAAGTTGCTTTAGTTACTTAGTTAATTGAATTGCTTTTTTAGAACAAGTTTTTTTTATTAGTACCACTAGCAATTAGAAGGAACACAAAATGTGGGATTATTCAGATAAAGTTAAAGATCATTTCCTTCATCCTCGTAACGCTCGCGTTATTGAAGATGCAAATGGTGTAGGTGATGTAGGTTCTATCATCTGTGGTGACGCTCTGCGTTTGATGTTAAAAATCGATCCTGCAACAGAGGTTATTGAAGATGCTGCATTCCAGACCTACGGTTGTGGTAGTGCGATTGCTTCATCATCAGCACTAACCGAGATGTTAAAGGGAAAAACTCTAAAAGAAGCTGAAAAGATCACCAATCAGGAGATCGTAGATTACTTAGGCGGTTTACCTCCTGAGAAGATGCACTGCTCAGTTATGGGTCGTGAAGCTTTAGATGCTGCAATTGCCAATTACCATGGTCAGTCATATGAGCATTCTCATGATGACGGTGAGTTAATCTGCCACTGCTTCGGTGTTGGTATCAACAAGATTAAAAAAGCAGTTTGGGAAAACCATTTAACTACCGTTGAAGAAGTTACCAACTACACCAAAGCAGGTGGTGGTTGCGGTAGCTGTAAGATGAGAATTGAAGAGATCATCGACGAGGTTTGGGTTGATCTTGAAAAGTGTGGTGTACCAAGACCAGGTCATGCACCTACTCCAATTCCATCAATTACTATTACCACATCTTCAGCTCCAGCATCTGGCTTTAGCTCAATCAGCTCAACTACTGCTTCTGCTACCACCAGTGCAACTGCAGCAACAGCAGCTGTTAATGCAGCTATTGATGAGAAGACCAAGTCATCACCAATCTATGATGATGTTAAGAAGATCTTAGAGGACATCTCAAAAGGTTTAGGTGAAGGTTCATCTGTTGAGTTAGATGCAATCTCTGGTGCTGATGTCATCGTTAAATTATCAGGTCCTGTAGCTACAGGTATGATGAAAGACATGACCTTAGGCTTTATCAAGCAGAAGCTAACTGATGGTACAGGTCGTCAGATTAGTGTAACTACAAGATAGTGTAGCGCACGATAAGCTAGTTACTGTCTTTTAGACAGCGCAACACATTAAGTATTAGTCTGCAAAAGCACTGTAAAAGTAAAGCCAAAGCAGAGTATAGATAAAACAGAATAGTAAACAGAATTTATTAAATAGAGATAAAAATGGATACAATGAATTTAGGCGCAGGTTTAGGTGGTATTTACCTAGACAACAACGCTACTACTCAGATTGATCCTCAAGTAGTAGAGGCAATGCAGCCATATCTTAGCGTTTACTTTGGTAACGCTTCATCACAGCATGGTTATGGTGTTCCAGTTGAAAAGGCAATTGCTAAAGCTCGTGAGCAGGTAGCAGATTTCTTAGGTGCTGAACACCCAGATGAGATCATCTTTACCTCATGTGCAACTGAGTCTGACAACACCGCTTTATGGTCAGCTCTATGGTCACAAAAGGGTAAGACTGAGATTGTTACAACTCCTGTTGAGCATCCAGCTATCATGCAGACCTGTGATTTCTTATCATCACACGGTGCAACCATTAAGTACTTAAAAGTTTCAAATCAGGGTGATCTTGATTTAAACGAGTTTGAAAGCTTACTGACTCCTAATACAGCTTTAGCTTCAGTAATGTGGGCTAACAATGAGACCGGTAACATCTACCCAGTACCAGAGTTAGCTGAGATTGCCTACAAGCATGGCGTAATGTTCCATACTGATGCGGTTCAGGCTGTAGCTAAGGTACCTATTTCTTTAAAAGACACCAAGATCAATATGCTCTCATTCTCAGGTCATAAGATCCATGCTCCAAAGGGTATCGGTGTGCTTTATGTAAGACGTGGTACCAGATTCATCCCATTCATGAAGGGCGGTCACCAGGAGCGCGGCAGAAGAGCAGGTACTGAGAACGTACCTTATATTGTAGGTTTAGGCGTAGCCTGTGAATTAGCTAAGAAGAATCTAGCTGTTGTATCTTCAAGAGTAAAAGCTCTAAGAGATAAACTAGAGCAGGGTATCTTAAAGTCAATTCCAGATTGCTTTGTAACCGGTGATGAGTCAAGAAGAACCGATAACACCTTAAACGTAGCATTCAAGTTCGTTGAAGGTGAGGCTATTCTGTTAATGTTAAATGAGTACGGTATTGCCGCCTCATCAGGTTCAGCTTGTTCATCAGAGTCTTTAGAGCCTAGCCACGTAATGAGAGCAATGAATGTTCCATTCTCAGCAGCTCACGGTACCATCCGTTTCTCACTATCAAGATTCACCACAGAAGCTGAGATTGATAAGACTATTGAAGTGCTGCCAGGCATTATCAGTACCTTACGTAAACTCTCTCCATACTGGAAAGAGGGAAAGCCTCAGATCCAGGGCCTTGATCATGACTTCGATGCTGACAGCAAAGAAGTTCGTGCTTAATTTGCCTTTCATTTTGGGTTAAGACCCATTTTTAATCTGCCAGGAAACTGGCAGATTTGTCTAGTATCATCACAGATCACGCAAAAAGATCCTTTTCATTTTCGATTTTAATTGCCATTTGGGGCTTAATAGCCTTAAAATTAGCCAAAATATATTATTCAGATTTAACTTTTCTACAAGAAAAGGGATTATAAGAAACTGTAAGCAGGTTATTTATCCAATAACTTATAACTATAAATAAGCTTTTATCTAAAAAACTAGATACTAATTACTTAATTCAGAAGATATTTTGGTCTTTTGAAAGGATAGTTTTTTTATAAAAGAACTATATACAGCATAACAATAATAGGTGTGTTTTGGACGTTATTTTAGGCAAAATCTGGTTAGTTATATTTAATTCTCTGATTTTGTTGCCAATGCTCTATTCTGTGGTAAAGACAGAAAAGAGATTAGCCAATATTCATGTTATTTCTATTTTGTCTGTGTTTGTCACACAGGCTACCGATATTGCTGTAACTGTATCAAGCTACAAAAACTCTCTGTTCTTAAACTCATATCTGTTAACACTCATGTGGCAGTTATCCTTACTGCTCTCAATAGTTTCAGTGTTCTATCTGGTTTTAAATGAGTTAAAAGAAAAATATCAGAGAAACAATTTAAAATCAGACTGGGCTTATGTAGTACCTGCTATCTTTGAAGCATCTTTATTAGTCTTCTTCAACTTAAGTGCATTTAGTGCAACAGATGTTTCTTTAATCTCAACTGCCACCGGTACCAGTTTATATTTCATTATCAATTTCTATATTCTGATAGGTTCATGGCTCTGCTATAAGACCTATGTCTACAACCTTGATTTTGATATTAAGTACATTGCAAGAAAGCATTTCTTTTTCTACTTAGTCTTATGTTTAGTGCTGTTCCTACAGCAGCTAATCTTTGGTTATGTAGATTTTGCAACCTCAATTACTACCTTACTCATGTTCAACATCATGACTCATTCTAAGACTCTGATTTCTCAGGATGCGCTTTCAGGTGTAAACAATCGAGTAAGCTTTAACAAGTATATCAATAATGTTTTTGTCTCTCGTGAGCATGGCGCTGCCTTTATCGTCTTTATCGATATTGATAAGTTCAAACATATCAATGATACCTACGGTCATATTGAAGGTGATGAGGCCATTGCTCTAGTGGGTAAGACTCTAAAGAGCATTGCCGGTGAGACTAATTCATTTGTTGCCAGAATGGGTGGTGACGAGTTCGTTTTAGTAGTAAATGGTGCTGATGAAACTAAAGTTAAAAGGATCATTCAGAACATTACCTATGAATTAGAAGAAAGACTCATCTTTTCAAATAAAGAATATGATTTGACTGTAAGTTGCGGTTATGTTCCTGTAGCTCCAAATTCTAAGAACATCAAAGAACTTATCGCTAAAGCAGACAAGCTTATGTATTTAGATAAGCAGAATAAGAACCAGGGAGCTGTAAATGGAGTCTATTAGTATCAATGCAACTTCGATGTTCTATTTCTCTGTTGCAGCTATCTTTATTCTCTTTACACTATTAAAAAATCAGTCATTAGTGGTCTCATCAAACTCAAAGATCACTTTTAACCTGTCTGTTTTTTTGATGGCACAGGCTGTCCTGGTTGGTCTGTTTGCGTTACTGGACGTATTTAAAGAAAAAGCTGTCTTTGTAGATCATGAAATGGCCTTTAATACCGTCTTTGCCTCAGTTGGCTTTATTATGGGCTATGTATCCTTTGCCACTCCATTTATCTTATTTGTGCTGTTAAAGGTTCATGCTCACGGCAATCACTTCATGAGGAAAAGTTTAAGACAGGCTTTGTATCTTTTCTTTGCTTTAACTTCACTCATCTACATTTACGAAGCTACTTATATTATTTATGAATACTCTCATGAATTAGCTATTACAGACACTGAAAGAACTTTCTTAATCTTTATTCCGATTGTAAAGATGTTCTTTTTCCTATTAGCAGCAAAAGAACTCAACAAGTTTTTAAAAGATCTTTGTGAAGGTTCGATTGTTTCAAGAAGAGCTTCTGCCTTTTTAAGATTTGTCTTTGTCTTAGCTCCTTTTGTCATGATCCCTCTAGGATGGTATTACACCTTGCCATGCATGTTTGGTGTTTTAGTATGCATGGTCTTTGTAATGCAGCTAATTTCTCAGGACAGAGCTGTATCTGTTGATTTCTTAACAGGTTTAAATAACCGTAAAGAGCTCATGAGATATTTAGGCAGACTTTTTGAAAAGACTGATGAACTTGATCATAACCTAGGTCTTATCTTTATTGATATCAATGATTTTAAAGGCATCAATGATACCTATGGCCATAACCAGGGCGATAAAGCTCTACTTACAGTAGCTGCCTGCCTTAAAAAAGCAGCCTTTAAAAAGAACTGCTTTATCTGTAGATACGCAGGTGACGAGTTTACAGTAGTTCTAAAAGAATCAACTTCTGAAACAGCTCAAGACTATATCGGTACTTTAGAGCATGAGCTTAATAAGTGTAATAACGCAGGTAACTATGCTATGACTATTTCTCTGTCTATAGGACATGTACAGTATTCAGAGAAATACACAACTCCTGATGACTTTATTGCAGCAGCTGATAACTTAATGTATGACCAGAAGGCCAAGCACAAAGAAGAGCATCGCAATCTAGAAGAGATGATCTAGTTTAGCTATAACCACTGCATGGTTAAAACAGTGGATTAGTTTAGAACATTAGATTAGTTGAAAACGATTTTATAAAAAAGCTCACCTTTTAGGTGAGCTTTTTTATAAAAGAAGTGAAGTTTGAAGTAGAGAAGTTTGAGCTTTTTATTAAAAGCCTCTACAATGATGATATTGAAAACTAAGGATATGAAAATGACAAATTACAGTGAACTTGCAAACGGCGGAATTACTTTAATCAAACCATATCAGGCTGGCAAGCCAATCGAAGAAGTGCAGCGCCAGTTAGGTTTAAACGATGTCATCAAGTTAGCTTCAAATGAGAACCCATTTGGTATGGGGCCTAAGGCTAAAGAAGTTGCTTTAAAGTGTGTAGAGCAGGGTAACATTTATCCTGATTCAAACGGTTATTACTTAAAGCAGAAGTTACATGACAAGTTTGGTTATGATCCAGAAAAAATCACTTTAGGTGCAGGTTCTAATGAGCTTATCAACCTGTTATTTGCAGCCTTTGTAAATGACAAGGTAAATGTAGTTTTCCCTGAATACTCATTTGTAGTATATCCAATGGAAACTACTGTAAACGGCGCTAAAGCTAAAGTTATCCCTTTAAAAGATTACAATGCAGATTTAGATGCAATTGCAGCAGCTATCGATAAAGATACACGTATCGTAGCTTTTGCTAACCCTTCAAACCCAATCGGTACAGCCATAAGCTCAAAGTCTATGAAGGAATTCATTAAAAAGGTTCCTAAGACTACATTAGTTGTAATCGATGAAGCTTACAACGAGTTTAACAGTGGTGATGATACCTTTGAGGATACCGCACACTGGACTGATGAGTTTGAAAACTTGGTAGTATCACGTACCTTCTCAAAGGCATATGGCCTGGCTGGTTTACGAGTAGGCTACATGGTAGCTAACAAAGAGATCACTTCAATCTTAAATCGTTTAAGAGCTCCATTTAACGTAAATATCGTAGCCCTTGCAGCAGCTGTTGCAGCTTTAGATGATACAGACTTCTTAAAGAAGACTGTTGAGAATAACACAAAAGAGCGCCAAAGATATGCAACTTTCTGCAAAGAGCATAACCTGTTTATGATCCCATCAAAGGCTAACTTTGTGGCAGTTGATTTTAAGGGCTATGATGCACAGGCAATAGCTGATAAGCTATTACATCAGGGCATCATTGTGCGTCCTCTGTTAGGTTATAAATTACAGGATATCTTAAGAATTTCTATTGGTAAGCCATCAGAGAATGATAGACTGTTTACAGCCCTAGATAAGATCTTAAAGGAAATGAAATAATTGAAAAACGCCCTTAATTTAAAAAAGATAAAGTCAGTAGAAGGCAAGGTGATCTTGCCAGGCTCAAAGAGTCTTACTAACAGAGCTCTGTTAATTTCAGCTTTAGCAAAAGGCAACACCAAGTTATTAAATGTCCTAAAGTCTGATGATACCTCACGTATGATTGAGGCTTTACAGACCTTAAAGGTAAAGTTAAAGGTCAACGCAAGTTCTGTTGATGTAACCGGTATGGGCGGAGTCTTCAATGAAGGATTGAACAGTGTTGAGCTGTATTTAGGTAACGCAGGTACTGCTATGCGTCCTTTATGCGCAGCTTTAGCTGTGTCCACTGGTGTGTTTACCCTAACCGGTGAACCTCGCATGATGGAGCGTCCTATAGGACCATTGACTGAGGCTTTACGCTCATTAGGTATTAACATCGAATACCTTAACAACGACGGTTTCCCACCAGTACGTATTCGTGGTGCTGTACCTAAGGTTCATGAGGTTACAGTAAGTGGCTCAACCTCAAGTCAGTTTATTACTGCACTGTTGATGGCTGCTCCTGTCTGTGGCGGCTTAAAGATTAAAATCAAGGGCGATTTAATTTCAAAACCTTATGTTGATCTTACTGTAAAACTCATCGAAAAGTTCGGCGCAGTAGTATCACGTAACGGCTATTCAGAGTTTACTGTAGAAGGCACAGGTTATACCTCACCTGGTTCATACTTAATTGAAGGTGATGCAACCGGTGCTACTTACTTTGCAGCAGCAGCTGCCATCGGTGGTGAGTTAGAGCTTTACGGTTTACCTGAGGATTCTGTACAGGGTGACATCAAGTTCCTGGATGTTTTAGCTCAGATGGGCGCAAAGATCAAAAAGACCGAAAGCTCTGTAATTATTAAAAAGTCAAAGCTGCATGGAATTGATATTGATATGAATGCAATGCCAGATGCTGCTATGACTTTAGTACCTTTAGCTCTTTATACAGATGGTCCTGTAACTATCAGGAATATTGCCAGCTGGAGAGTTAAAGAGACCGACAGAATTGAAGCTATGGTAAAGGAAATGTCTAAGTTAGGTGTTAAGGTAGAGTCAGGCGAGGACTTTATCAGCATCGATGCTTCAACACGCAATGATGTAACCCCAACTTTTGATACCTACAACGATCACCGTATGGCAATGTGCATGTCATTAGTAGCTTTTGACAGAGACATTGTAATCAATGATCCTGAGTGTATCAATAAGACCTTCCCAACTTACTTTAATAACTTAAAGTCTGTAAGTAAGAACTAGCAGGTTATAAGGAAAGTAACTTAAACCATGTGATTAAGTCATTTGACTTAATCATTAAAAAGCTCTTGTAAGCTCATCGCTTTAAGAGCTTTTTTCATTGGAAGTAAAAAATAAGATCTCTGACAACAAGGCCTTTGAAAATCAAAGTACAGAAATATAAAAGAATGCTATAAGCTTGTTACAGCTAAGTTCTAGCAAAGTAAATAAGCTTAAGCTTCGTCCATAAAGCTTAGACTTTATAAGTAAAATACAAACTTAATAAGCAAAAGACAATCTTAGGATAAAATCAGTATGAAAAAGGTATTTGCATCAAAGTTAATTGGAGCAGTTCTGCTGTTATTAGGTTGTAGAGCAGATGCTGTAGAAACTACTTTTTTAAACAACACTTTTAACATTTCTCTTCCAGAGAACTACTGCGTTCTAAATCAGGATACCAATTACTATAAATTCACCAAAGCAGCCTTTGGCAATTCTGTAAACTTTGGATTTATTGCAGCTCCCTGCATGGATACTAAAGCACTAGAAGAGGGGAATATCAAAAGATTAAGTCACTATATTGCCTTCACTCAAATCGGCATTGATGGTAATTATGGCTATTTTAAATTAGGCAGATTTGTGTATGTAAATCTTGCAAAAGCATTTAAGTCAGCTCCACTAGACAGAGTAGAGAACTCTGTTAACAGACGCATTGCTCCTTTTGGCGCTAAGGTTTCAAATCTTGGGTATAAGTTGCAGTCTGCCTCAGATTCCTATGCTTTGTTCTTAGCTACAGTAAATCTAAATGGCTTTGGTGCTAATAAGAAAGCAAACTTACTGGGTATTACCTCTCTTGTGCAAGAGATCCCTGTAGGCTTGTATGTCTTTGATGAAGATCCAAATGAGACTAAAACTAAAGAAGCTATAAAACTCCTGTCAAAAGCTGCTTCTTCCTTCTAAAATTCGGAATAAAAAAAATCCAGTGCCTAACGGCACTGGACCAAAGGTAAGATAAATCTTAAAAATCCAAAACAGTAATTAAACTGGTTGGGGCGCTTAAACATAACAACCGCCCAACATTCGGTTGCTATGTCTTAAGCTTTATAGAAAGTATATAGACGCTTTAGGTATATGTAAAATACTAATTATTTATACCTCGTTATAGTTAATCTGTATAACTGATTTGACAATAAAAATATCAACGAAAAATCAAAAAAAAGATGCTCTAGACTTTGAGCTATCAGGCGTCAATCTAAGCTGACTGTACAATAACTAACTTATTAAAAGGTATCTTTACAGCTGGTTTTTACAAGCTTATCAAATGAACTTACAGACTTAAGTCCGAGCAGATATGCTGCATCTCTAAATGGAGTTTTACCAACAGACGTTGCTGAAATCAGTGATTGTAGTAAAAGGTGACTTAGTCTTGAATATACAGTTTTATAGTAGCTGTAATTAGAGATTCCATAAGATGACAGCTGTGTCTTTAGCTCATCTTGGTACATAGCGTCAGCTTTTGCCCATTCTTTGTTAAAAGTATCTTTGTCAATAAGATTAAGATTATAAATTCTTATCAACAATGCAGTGGAGCTTACATGGAACACTTTTGTTGCTTCTTGTAAGAATAGACTGATATCGATGTATTGATCATAGGTATCAATAACATCAATTTTAGGCATAAGAATATTTGCTGCAAACTCGTTGCACCATTTTTCTATTTTTCGAGTGTTGTTTTTTACAACATCAGAAACACCACTTTGTCCTAAGACAATATGTCCTAACTCATGGCACAGTGTAAAGATCTGAGCTGATATAGAATCATTGCAGTTAATGAATATCAAAGGTGCGTTGTTGTCGTAGAGTGCAAATCCTCTAAAATCGGATAAACTTAATCTTCGTTGCGTATTTTTTAGTACCTTACTAGAAGAGACCAAAATTCCGTTGTTTTCAAAGATGTTTTTTAATCGCCTAAGATAATCATTGGAGTTTTTGCTAATCTTGTAAGATATTTTTAAAAATTCTTTGAGTTTTAGTCCTGTTTCTTGAGGATCGTCTTGTAGAGAGAACTTTCCATTGTATTTAAAGACATCAAGATCACAGGTATTAACATAGTCGCTAAACCAATCCTGTTGATTCTGGCAGTATTCTATCTGTTCCTTCAAATTGATATTAGACTTAACGCTTTTTCCTTCGATGGATCGAAAATCTGCGATTGGAAGTTTATCAATATCTGTTACAGGAGAATCTAAAAGTAAATAAACAAAAGGATATCTCAATACCTTAGCCAATTTCTCAGCTTGTTTTAAAGTAAGAGATACAGCACCTTCCTTTTCTTTTGTCAGTCGTTTAAAGTCTTTAGATGCAGATAATTCAGAGTATAAAGATCCTATGCGGTCACATGCCCACCTTATAATAGAGGTCTTAATTTGAATGTAATCTGCCATAGGATCTTAACAATTAATAACAAGAATGATGTTTGCCTTATAGTACACCATAAATCAAAAGAATAGAGTTGATTATGTTTAAAGAAGTAATCAATGCAACAACACAAACAGCTGATGGGTAAGAATTAATAGATGAAGCACTGATCTCGTGTAAAAACTTAAATCAGAGTATCGTGTAAGAACTACATTGAGATCTAATGTTCGTGTAAGAACTAAAAATAGATATAACAATAGAAAAGAAAAAGCTCAAAAGCCTGTATTCACTGTTCAATTTTGATTAAATTAGGAATTAAAAGGGGAGAAATTTAGATGGTCGGTGATGTAGGGTTCGAACCTACGACCCTCTGGTCCCAAACCAGATGCGCTACCGGGCTGCGCTAATCACCGAACGGAATGCATTATAAGAATTGACTGAGCCGATGTCAATTTTTTTTCAGATCTTTTTCAAACTTTTTTCAGGTATTTCAACTTACTTTACCTGCAATAAAGTTTAAATAGCTGAACAGAATTTGCACGAATATGATAAAAATCGGCTTTGTTAAGTGTTATCTTACAAAGAAGCTTTATCCTCATGTGGAAGAACTTGTAATTAAGTTGCAGTGACCTTCTAATTCAGTTTGCACAGTTCTTGAGATCAGTTTGCAAAGCAAAATTCCAAATCATCAAGACAAAATCCAAATCATCAGATACTCAAAACGAAATTAACTTTGAAAAGTTCTTCAATTCTATTGAACAGATCTATTGCGCAAATTTTTTTAATCCATGTAACAAAAAGATATCAACTAAATTAACCAAGTCTATCTACTAATGTAAACTGACATCTAAAATGCGGAGTAAATAATATTTAAAATTCAATTGGATAGATTAAAATTGCACCTGTAAATCAGCTTAAAAGATCAATTTTCTAAAAATGAACCTCATTTTTAGCAAAAATCTGGGTTGTTTTAACTAAAAACACAAAAACTGAACTATGTGATAAAAATTTTTAAAAAATAATTTTTTACTAACTTATTGATTTATAAGAATTCATAAAATTTCTTAAAAAATATTTTTTGAGAAAGTGATCACAAATGAAAAAATGTGATATAGTTCACGTACTCCTTATGTTTGTTTGATTGTTGTCCCCTGAATGATTTTTTGTATTCAGGGGATTTTTCTTTCTGGGATAGTTAATTTTTTAAGACTGTTTTTTAGCCTCAATTACTCAGTCATCAGATTTCTTCAACTCTATTTCTGCACACTTAAAACTTACTTCCTGTAAAGATTTTCATCATATCTTGGATAACAGAGAATTAGCCTTAATCAATCTTCAATAACGCTGTCTTTATATAAACCTCATGTTATTGGCATTTACTTAACAATGCCTGAGTTCATATTTTTTTAAACTTGCTTACACTTTATTGTTTAACATTCTGAACATACAGCTTTTTTTTGCTACAATAATCCACTTATATAATAAAAATATAATAACTATGAAAGCATCGACATTATTTAATTTTGTTGAGAGTGGAGAACAAAGGATGTCTTTTGTATCAGATTTTAAGAGATTAACTCTAGTTTTAGCAGTATCAGCTTCATCAATGTTAGTTTGTAATGGCTGTATCACTGCTTTAGTAGGTGCAACTGCAGCCGGTGCTGGTGCAGTTATCGGTTCTGACAGCCGTACAGTGGATGTACAGGTTGATGATCAGAAGATCGAAAACCAGGTAGGCAGAATTTTAAAGAATGATCGCATGAGATCAGATTCAAAAGTCTTTAGAGTTGACTGTGTATCAGTAAACGGTAACGTACTGTTAGTTGGTCAGACTCGTGATACAGAGTACATGAACTGGGCTTTAGGTTATATCAAGAAAGTTCCTAACGTAAAGAGAATTTTCAACTGCGTATCTAACAAAGATCCTATTAAGACCAGTGTGATTGCACATGATGCTTTCATCACTTCAAAAGTTAAGAGCGCTCTTTTATTCGGTTCAAAGATCAGTTCAGGTAGATTTAAGGTATATACCGAGGATAGCGTAGTTTACTTATTAGGCTATATCACTCGTGATGAAGGTCAGAGAGCTATCAACCAGACCAGAAAAGTTGGCGGTATCAAAAAGATCCACCCAATCTTTGACTATATGGATGCCTCTGGTACACCTAACTCATCAGACGGTGCTCCTGTAGTATCAGATAATTCATCAGAATCATTAACTGTAACACCAGCTACAACTACCAGAAGCTCATCTTCAATGGCTAATGAAGTTCAGTCTGATGTTGACAATGGTGGCGCTGTACTTGAAGATGACACAGATCTGTTAGCTCCAAGTGCTCCTGCTCAAAGTTTCTAATTAGAAAAAAATATGGCTCAAAGATCTAAACCCCAGGCAATCTTCTTTGTGGATGCATACACCCCAAATGAAGGTGAGATGGGCTTATGCCTTGAATATGGCATTCTCAGCTGGTCTAGCCTTAAAAAGGAAAGACCAGAGGTATATGTACATTCATTTTTAAAACCAGCAACTACTCCTAATCGAGTACGCTGGTCTAATGCATCTGTTGAGATGCATATCTCAAAAGATTTCATTGAGAACAACAGTGATCTTCCAACTATCGAAGACATGATTGAAGCTGATTACTTAAAGGGTAAATCAGTTGTCTGCTTTGACAGTACTGTAGAACCTTTCTATTCTCTATTAGAAAAAAGTTCTGAGGTAGTATCTATAGTTCAGCTTTGGAATGATCTCTTTGCCGATAATGAGAAAGCTCTGTTATGTACCTCTCTTTCAAAGATGTGTGACTTTATTGGTATGTTGCCAGATGACAAGGAAAACACCAATTACACACCTTTGTTAAAGCGCCTGCATCAGATGGCTGCTTTATGGTTCCTGTTAGAGGAAATGTCAAAGCATCCTAAGTCAAAACGCTCTATGGGCGCAGGTGGCATGCAGTTTAACTTTATCTGGCCTTTACCTAAGACCAATGAAAAGTGGTTTGAGCGCGATGTAAACTCTTTTAAAGATCTTACTGATGATGAGATTAAAGAGTTCTTCAGTGGCACCTTAGCAGACAGAATCAACTGGTTTGAGATGAGTATGTATGCCTGTGACTGGGTCTTCCATCGTCAAAAGAACAGGGGAACTGAGGATCTTGAAGGACGTAATGAGATGGCAGATTTCATCTTCAGAAACGTTCTAAACTTCAAGATGCAGGTCTGGGTTCTGATTTACTACTCAATCTACAATCACAGATTAGAGACCGCAAGACAAATTGCTTTAGATCGTTGCGACTTGCGTAAATTAAAAAGCGCTCAGTTAGAGAACTTCTCAAACTTTATCATTGAAAACCTGGATGTTTTCTTATCAGGAGATCAAAAGCAAAAGCTATTAGCCTCTTTAATCAAACAGTCTTTTGATGCTAATGGCTCTGCTCGTTTTGAGCATTTTGATTTTGATGCTCTGCAAAAGCAGTATGCATCTCACCGAGGTGATGATCAGAAACTGTACTTTACAGATAATGCTCCTGACACTAAGTTAAAGAATTGCTATAAAGAAATTCGTGATGCTTCAGGACGTACTATTTACAGACGTTATGAAGTAAAGGGCAGAGGTAAAGAGAGAGCTGCTGCAAAAGATCTGGTACTGAGAAATTTAAACAGACTCTATAACGATGCTCGTAACGTCTTTTCAGATATGTGGCTTACTCCATCCTTAAAACTGTGGATACAGTTTATTACAGGCTGCAATATCGCAGAGATTGTGCGCCCTGTAAGAGCAAACGACTCAAGTGAGTTGATTGAGGTAAGAACAAGCCTTAGCAAAATACTTGAAAGATGTGCTTATGATTATCTTTTAAAACTGTATAATGAGCTCAAAAAGATATTTGCTGCTTTGCAGGATGACAATATTGAGATCCCTCCATTCCAGTTTAACTTCCAGGGAATTTCAATTGAAGTAGAGATCATCTCAGCTGCAAAAGTAGGCTTCTTTAAGCGATTATTTAGTTTTGAGTAAATCTGTGTAAGAGCATTTACTGTGTTCTTACATAGTAAGTAATAGTGAAAATGATCTTAAATTCTTTAAAAGCTGCTGCATTTACGGCAGCTTTATTATTTGGTGCAAACACAATTGTAAGTACAGCTAATGCTGCTGAGGTTATCGGCGAATATGCTAACGGCTGTATTAAAGGCGCTGTACCACTAAACAGTGGTACTAACTATCAGGTTCAGATCTGGGGACAGGGTAGAAACTACGGTCACCCTGAACTTATCGATTACATCCAGAAGCTCGTTTTAAGAGCCAAACACTACAATTTACCTGATCTTTTGATAGGTGATTTATCCAAAAGACGCGGTGGCTCATTCGGTGGCGGTTCAAGTCACGGTTCACATCAATCAGGTTTGGATGTAGACATTTCTTTTGACTTTGCAACTCCAAAGAAATCCTTTTATGAGCTCTCTCATCCACAGGATGTGTATCTTGTGGATACACATAATCGAGTAACCAAAAACTTTGATAAAAGGCGTGTAGCCTTAATTTATCTTGCAGCAGCTGACAGCCGTGTTGAAAGGATCTTTGTAGCTCCTGGTATTAAAAAAGCGTTATGTCAGGTCTATGAAGGTCACGATAAGAGCTGGCTGCAAAAACTGCGTCCATGGTTTGGACACAGAGGACATATGCATGTAAGACTTGCCTGCCCATTAGACAGTCCTTTGTGCGTAAATCAGGCTAAAGCTCCACAGGGCGATGGCTGTGGTCAGGAATTAGACTCATGGCTCTATCCAAAGAAATATGCTCAAAAACCTGCTAAAAAGGGTAAACCTCAGGTTAAAAAGAAGAGAGTTATGCCAGTACAGTGCAGAGCACTATTTGCCTCGTCTTCATACTAAAAGAGCTTGATACTCAATAGAACCTAAGCAAATCACAACATAGGTTCTCCAACCTGTAAATGATCATAAGATAAAGAGTGCTTGGCACTCTTTATCCTTAACCCAATCAAAGCAAACTAAAAAACAAATCTTAATTCCTCATACAAATTCAATCGTCAGTTCTAATACCTGATTAGCTGGTGAAAAATGGTGCAAATCCATTGTCTTCACAAGAATTGCTTACATTTTTTTTACATAAGGTAAACTAGTCCCATTGTTGTTGTAAAAATTCAATTTAGGCTCTAATAAGTAACGGAGATAAACATGGTAAAGGTAGCCGTAGTAGGTGCTAGTGGTTATGCTGGAGCACAGCTTTGCAGAATTATTTCAAGACATGAGAAGTTAGAACTTACAGGTCTATTTGTATCAGAGAATTCACTAGATAAGGGTAAAAAGATTTCAGAGCTTTACGGTGAGTTAAATGGCGTATGTGATAAGGTTCTACAGCCATTAACAGGCGCTAAAGACATCATTGATATTGCTGATGCTGTATTTTTAGCAACTGACCATAAGGTAAGTCATGATATTGCTCCTGCTTTAGTAGAAGCTGGTGTTGCTGTATTTGACTTGTCAGGTGCTTTTAGAATTTCAAATACTGATGTCTTTGAAAAGGCATACGGCTTTGCTCATGAGCACAAAGATCTTTTAAAGAAAGCTGTTTATGCTTTAGCAGAGTATGTTGATGTAAATGCTCTTCAGAACACTAAGATGATCTCACTGCCAGGTTGCTATCCTACAGCTTCACAGTTAGCTCTAAAGCCTTTAATTGAGAATGGGTTATTAGACTTAAATTACCGTCCATCAATTAACGCTGTTTCAGGTGTATCTGGTGCAGGTCGAAAGGCAAAGCTTACCAACTCCTTCTGTGAGGTAAGCTTAAACGCTTATGGTGTATTTACACACCGTCATCAGCCAGAAATTGCTGAGCACTTAGGTACAGAGGTTATCTTTACACCTCATTTAGGTGACTTTAAGCGTGGTATTCATGCAACCATCAATGCAAAGTTAAAAGATGGTGTAACTCCTGAGCAGGTTGCTAAAGCTTATTCATACTATGACAACAAGCCATTAGTAAGAGTAAAGAAGGGTATGCCTAAGTTACAGGATGTTCAGTATTTACCATTCTGCGATATCGGCTATGCAATGAAAGATAACTACATTGTTATTTGCTCATGCATTGATAACCTTCTAAAGGGTGCATCAGCTCAGGCTGTACAGGTACTAAACCTATATTACGGCTTTGATGAGACACAAGGTCTTATCTAAGAGAAAGCAACCTTAAAATCTCTTAACTAAATAATGCAGAGGACTGTCTTCTCTGCATTATTTTTAATTATTCAAATCAAAACTCAAACTAAAAAACGCAAAATCAAAATTCAAACAGCAATCTTCAAGGCTTGATGTGAAGAAAATTACTCTCAGCTAGTTTTAAGATCCATATCATCTAAAAGAAAAGTAACAATTGTCTTACATTGCTTTTTTCATTTTCTATCATGCTTTAGCCTAATTTAGAGTAATCAAGATAAGGTATAAACAATTTCATAATGTACAATTAACCTGTATTGGACTTTGTATTATTTG
>DKDL01000114.1:0-2220 GCA_002449335.1 Succinatimonas sp. UBA6849
CTAAGAATCCACCATCAAATAAGGTTGATTCTGTATACTGACCGGACTTTAGGAGGTCAAACAGGTGATAGAAAACTACTGCTAGTATCGCTATACCTTTTAATCCGTCTATGTCTTGTCTTTTATCGGTCATGCTTATCTCCGTTAGTGTAAATAACCTTGCTCTATCTTTAGTTTTAAGCTGTTGTTTAATGCTCAATATTTACAATTGAATTTTAGTGGCGTTTCGTAAAAAGCGCATCTAAGTGCTTTTAAGTTTATAAATGCAAATACAGATCTGATAAATTCAACTATCTT
Organism: Succinatimonas sp. UBA6849; assembly: GCA_002449335.1. Taxonomy (GTDB): domain Bacteria; phylum Pseudomonadota; class Gammaproteobacteria; order Enterobacterales; family Succinivibrionaceae; genus Succinivibrio. The sequence continues at coordinate 298 of DKDL01000114.1, forward strand.
AACTGTGAATCTTGTGCCTTACATATAAAGCTGAAAATGGCCATAGATTTCTGTAGAGTCTGTTCAGATCTCTTAGAGTATCAGAGGCTTCTGAAATACTGAATCCAGTGTGATCATTCTTGTAAAGAGAGAAGGTAAGCTCTTTATAAGCATCACCTGTTTCTCCCTCATTTTTTGTACACCAATATTCATAGTAGAATCTATCGTCTGTTTTGATAGGCTCTGACAATTCTCTTACATATGAAGCCCTAATCCAAAAGAAGTTGAACCACATAAAACAGCCTTTTTTATCATTTGGTTCGTATTGTCTCTTTGGAAAAGCACTAATTTTCATGAGCTTTGAATTGTCATCAAACAGTTTTAAGGTGTTTTTATAATTTTTGAAAGTAAGGTAGGTTAAAACGATCTCTCTTGGACTTCTACCAGACTTCAATCCCATCAAAGAAAACTTTTGTCTGTAGCTCATTCCCTTTGTATGAAGATAGACAAGAAGTTCATGGCTCTTATTTATAGCTAATTCCCAAACCTTATGAATACCATAGTACTCATATGCGTTTTCGTTATGAAATTCTACGTGTTCATGAGGGATATCTAAATTTTTAAAGAAATCTTTTACTTCGGTAGAATCTTCAGTATCTGATACTTCAATATAAAGTGATGCATCATCTAATACACCAGATCTTTTTATGTCAGATAATTGGGAGTGAATTATTTTTTTCCAATTTTTTTTGTGGTTGATGTATGCAAAATAGACAATGCCAATTCTTTTATTATTCATCTTAAAAGAAATCTCTATATTTGAAGTAAAGTGAAGACGTAAACACTATTTTTATAATGAAAGTCTGATATAGGTATCTGTTGCAGAATAACATTACAGTAACTGTAATGATGTCCCTAAATTGACGTGAATTTTATCATTAAAACAGGCTTAATGTGCATTATTTGATGCTATATTTCCTTTTTTATTCGTTAAGATATATTATTTTGTTTTATTAACTTGCAGAATTTGTCAGTAATTTGCTCTTAGCTCAAATTTTGAATGCTATCTTGTTCCTTTATATTTTACGGGAAGATAACACATATGTCTCAAGATATCAGATCGATAATCGATAACTGCAAGATCATAACAAAAGATGGATCATTGTTATTTGGTTACAAGTCTACTAAAGAGTTATTAATAGAGAACCTTGGCTTGGTAAAACGGTTAAAAGAGATTAGTCCTGTAAGTTCTGAGATCTTTAAAAGCATAATAAGCCCACTAATTTACAGGTTTGCAAAGATAGTGTCTGTAGTACCAGCATCAAAATTCTTGCATGACAGTGATTGTGGTGGGCTTTTAAGACACAGTTTACTTGTCGCCATAAAAGCTGTTGAACTTTACAAATTAAATCAAAAGATGTCATTAGAGCATGAACCAGAGTACGTGCTTTTGATCTTTCTCTCTTTGCTACATGATTGTGGCAAGGTAATCTCAGATTTTGAGATCTCTTCAGGGACAGCTTTTAACTATCGAAATGATAAAATTGATTTTACTTTAGATGACTTTTTACAAAAACATAAGTCTGATTTTGTTAAAATCAGATATAAAGAAAAACGTAATAAAGCTCATGAGCTTAGTACCGCCCAAATGCTGCAATTTTTACTTTATGGGCAGAAAAGTATTGCAAGGTATTTAGTAAATACTCAAAGTAAAGAAGCTATCAATGCAATAGTGTTTTCTAATAACTGTAATCAATTTTACAAACTTATAAAAACAGCTGATATCTATGCTTGTGCTACATCCATAAACAAATATTCACCAATGTATGAAATTGGTAACTACTTAAGGCTTTTGATCCTTACTAAAGTTATTAAACTGTCAGTTTCTGGATTTTATAGAGTAAACGGTGGATATGTAGTTGAAAAAGGTTCAGCAGCTCATCA
>DKDL01000114.1:2241-10568 GCA_002449335.1 Succinatimonas sp. UBA6849
CATTATCATGGCTTTTGATATTTACTATGAGCTTTTAAACGAGTGTAAGACATTTGATAATCTGTCTCCTCAAGGTTTTACACAGCTTTACTCAATTTTTCAAGAATCTTTAACTAGACGCTTGTTAGATAAAGAAAGCCTTAGTGAGGTAACAGACGACAGTAATTTTAAGTATCCTAAAAAGTCGTTTTACTTTGAAATGGCTGATTCAAACTTTTACGTGCAAGGAGCATATAAAAGATCATGTATTTGGAGGAAACTTTATAAAAAAGGTAAGGTTAAATTTGTTTATGGTTATATCATTGCCATCGATCAAGATATTACAGGCTCAGAATACTCTATTGTTGGTGAATATAAAGACGATTATGTTGCAGATATACTAAAGCAGAATAACCTTGAGTTTACGGATCAAAATAAAAACTCTGTAACTTCATTTAAAGTCATATGTGAAGATGATGATAAATGCTTAATCGATAAGAATTCAGTCAATCGTGATACTTTCAGTAGTTATAGAGAAGAGCTTACTTTGAAAAATTCAAAGAAAAGAGCTCAGTTAAAGAAGAAAGAAAAGACTGCAGTAAACAAAGAAATAGCTTCCTTACAAAAAGAGATAAATGAAACTGATTCCTGTGAGTTTGATGAATACTGGTTGTATTGATAGGTGTTTATCTCTGATAAGGTTATATCCGAGAATGTTATTTAATGCAAGAAGTATCTAAAGAACTTAGCAAACAGATTACTTGACAATCCAATTTAGCAATACGGAATTAAATTGTGAAAAAAATATTAGTTCATGTTCATATATTTTATGAAAATTTATACCCAGAGTTAAAAGCATGTCTTTTAAATTTAAAAGACTATAACTGTGATTATTTTTTTACTTTTGTAAAAGAAAACAAAGCTCTTGAGTCCGACATTAAATCAACGTTTAAAAACGCTAAAGTTGAGACTGTTAAGAATCTAGGATTTGACCTTGGACCATTTGTTCATGTACTTAATGAAGTAAATTTAAAAGATTATAGTTATGTAATAAAGCTCCATACTAAAAGAGATATTCCTCAAAAAGGTAAAAAGGACTGGTATACAGGATCAGGTTGGAGAGATGCTTTATTGAAATTTATCAAGAATAAAGATGTTTTTAATAAGGTTATAGAAAGACTAGAGCATAATCCAAAAGTTGGTATGCATGGACCAAACATTTGTACTTTTAATAAAAAGACAGATGATCATTTCTCCTATAAACAAGCTTTGACATATTTTAAAGATAAGAAGCTTCCTCTATGTAACTATAAGTTTGTTGCAGGCACCATGTTTATGGTTCGAGCTGAACTTTTAGATCAAATAAAAAAACTAAATCTTACACAAGACGATTTTGAATGTCCTGATTTAACGCATGAAGGTTGTCAGATGGCTCATATCTTTGAGAGATTGTGTGGCTTTGCTGTAATCAGTCAAGACTACAAGATAGTCGATTGTACATATGGCATTACATACTCTAGATTTTTATATCTTCTGTTAAATTTAAAGAAATTTATAATGTCATCACTGATTACAGTAAGAGTTACCAAGAAGAACAAACTTCTAATAAAAGTCTTAAGAATTCCAGTTTTTGCCATGAAACTTAAGAACAATTCAAACAAGTAAAAGTAACAAAATATACAGGTCGTTTGCACAATGTTGTGTGTTTACCTGAGGTATGGATCTAAATTCTCTCCACCGGCTGTAAGCGCATACTCTTATCGTGTATAATAACTAGAGTTACAAACAAGGGCGATTTATATGAAAGGTATATTATTAGCAGGTGGAAGTGGCACACGTCTATATCCACTAACCAAGACAACATCTAAACAGCTTTTACCTGTTTATGATAAGCCTATGATTTACTATCCTTTATCAACACTGATGCTGTTTGGTATCAAGGATATATTAGTAATCTCAACCCCAAGAGACTTACCAAATATTGAAAAGTTATTTGGTGATGGTTCAAAGTTTGGTTTAAATCTTCAGTATAAAGTACAGGAAGAGCCTAATGGTATTGCTCAGGCATTTATCTTAGGTGCTGACTTTATCGGAGATTCAAAAGAAGACGTATGTCTAATCTTAGGTGATAACATCTTCTACATGGGAAGCCAGTTCGGTGAGTTCAATGACCAGGTAAAGAAGAACAGTGGTACTAATGCTACTATCTTTGCTTACCACGTAACCGACCCTGAAAGATTTGGTGTAGTTGAATTTGATGAGAACAGAAAAGCTGTTTCAATTGAAGAGAAACCAGCTCATCCAAAATCAAACTATGCATCCGTAGGTTTATATTTCTATCCATCAGATGTAGTAGAGAAAGCTAAGACTTTAAAACCATCTGCACGTGGTGAATATGAAATTACTGACCTTAATAATATCTATCTAAAAGAAGGCAGATTATCAGTAGTACCAATGAGACGTGGTAACGCTTGGCTTGATGCTGGTACTCCTGATTCACTGATGGATTCAGGCTCTTTTGTACAGATTGTAGAGAAGAGACAGGGGTTAAAGATTGCATGTATTGAAGAGATTGCCTATAAGCAGGGCTTTATTAACGATGCACAGATGCAGTCTTTAATTGATGAATTAAAGAAAGGTAACTATAGAGATTATTTAGTTAAAGTTTTAGAGGAAAAACATGAACTTTATTAAGACTCCAATTGAAGGTGTCATTATTGTAGAGCCACGAGTATTCAACGACCCTCGTGGATATTTCTTTGAAAGCTACAATGCAAAAGAGTTTAAAGCAAACGGTATTGATTGTGACTTCGTACAGGACAATCAGTCAAAATCAAGCTATGGTGTAATCCGTGGTTTACACTGCCAGAGAGGCGAGTACTGCCAGGCAAAACTAGTACGTGCTTTAGTAGGTAAAGTTTTGGATGTAGTAGTAGATATCAGAAAGAATTCTCCAACCTTTGGTCAGCATGTAGCAGTAGAACTGTCTGATGAGAATCAAAGACAGTTATTCATGCCACATGGCTGCTTACATGGCTTTAGTGTTCTTTCAGAAACTGCAATCTTTGCTTATAAAGTAGATAACTTCTATAACAAAGAGTCAGAGTGGGGAATGAGATATGATGCTCCAGAGTTTAACATTGACTGGAAAATCCCTGCTGACAAAGTATTAACCTCAGAAAAAGACAGAATTGCACATTCTCTAAAGGATGTACCTGACTTTTCTTTATAATACAAAAATAATAACAGACAAGTTTTAATTAAAAAAAGTAGATTTAATCGGATATACATATCATGACAAAATCAATTCTAGTAACCGGTGGTGCAGGTTTTATCGGTTCTAACTTTGTACCATATTTCTGTAAGAAATATCCTGAGTACCACATTATTAACTTAGACAAGTTAACTTACGCAGGTGACTTAAACAATGTTAAAGAGTGTGAGAAAGACTCTAACTATACCTTTGTAAAAGGTGACATCTGTGATGAGAAGTTAATCGAAGAGTTATTCACCAAATATGATATCCGTGGTGTAATTCACTTTGCAGCAGAAAGCCATGTTGATAATTCTATTAAAGGTCCAAAAATCTTTATGGAAACCAACATCATGGGCACCTTTACTTTAATTGAAACTGCAAGACGTCATTGGATGGATGCTCCATTTAAGGTAAAGCCTGGTTACGAGGATGCAAGATTCCACCATATCTCAACTGATGAAGTATATGGTACTTTAGGTGAGACAGGTTACTTTACAGAAACCACTCCATATGCTCCTAACAGCCCATACTCATCATCTAAGGCAAGCTCCGATTTAATCGTAAGAGCATATCACCATACCTATGGAATGAATGTAACTACTTCTAACTGTTCAAATAACTATGGTCCTAAACAGAACCATGAGAAGTTAATTCCTCATATCATTGAAAATGCTCTGGTATTAAAACCACTACCAATCTATGGTAAAGGCTTAAATGTACGTGACTGGTTATATGTATTAGACCACTGCAAAGCAGTTGATTTAATCTTCCACANNAGGTGTATCAGGTGAGACCTATAACATCGGTGGTCACAACGAGCGTAACAACATCACTATTGTTAACACTATCTGTTCAATCTTAGATAAAGAATGTCCTAGAAAAGACGGTGGTAAGTATGCTGACTTAATTACCTTTGTTCAGGACAGAGCAGGTCACGACTTACGTTATGCAATTGATGCAACCAAGTTAACCACAGAGTTAGGTTGGAAAGCTGATGAGACCTTTGATACAGGTATCATCAAGACTGTTGAGTGGTATTTGAATAAGTACAAAGCTTAACATTCAATTGCATTAGAATGAGGAGAGTGATCTCCTCATTCTTTTAAGCGCATAATAATTCTCTTCTAAAAATAAATTTCAATCTATATCTTGTGAATCAAATGCAAAAGCAAGTTTTATTAAACTCAATTAAGGGTATCTTTAATCCTAAATTTATAGACAATTTGATCTATGTATTGATTGCCTTTTGGTTAATTGTAAAACTTATTGATTTCACAACTATTTCAATTTCTTATCAAGCTGTTTTCCATTTTCAAAACACAGTATCTAAAGTATTGTGCGTATTGTTCTTTCTTTATTATTTGTATAAGTGGAGTGAGTGTTCTAAGTCTAAACTAAATTTAATCTTATGTGTGCTCTTCCTTATTGCATCATATTTATTAAATAAATACACAAAAACTCAATTAGTTTATGATTTATTTTTTGTACCTCTTTTTTTATGTCAGTTCTTAGATATAAATAAGTTTTATAAATTAGTACTTACAGCGTTCTGTTTGCTATTTGTAATTGTATTTGTGCTCTATTTCTCTAATTACATCCATGATACAGATAACTTTTTTAGACAAGGTGGTATAAGAAGGTATTCTTTAGGATTTATCCATCCTAATGCGCTGGGATTTTATGTCGTTTTATTCTGTTTCTTCTATTTAATGCTAAAAACAACATTTAAGTTCTATGATTATCTTATCTTTTTGGTACTAGCTTACTTCTGTTACAAAGTGCCAAATTCAATTACTTCTGCAAGTTTAATCACCTTATTGATGGTTTTCGTATTTTTATCCAACTTCTTTTTTAGAAAAAAAATGAGTAGAAAAATAAATTTAGCAATTTTATTTATTTGTCTCATGCTCGTTGCTACTGTACTATTTTTTACTTATTACATAACATTTACTGAAACCTTCAAGAACTACTTGCAAAGTTTGCCTGGTTCAATATGGGCAAGATTTGAACTAAGTAAAAAAGGATATGAGATTTTCGGATTCAGCCTTTTAGGAAAGTATGATGAATTCTGTGAAATGATCGTCGGTATTGTTCAACAACACGGACCTAAAGCTGTGTGGTTGATTTTAGATTGTACATACTTCTTTTTGCCGATTATTCATGGTTTAATTGTTTTTCTAATATTTTTGTTAATGCTTATATGGTCTCTTGTAAGAGGTGTTTTAGATCAGAAATATCTGTATGCTTTGATCATAATTGCTATTGTGATTTATGGCGTGTCTGAAACGACTATTTTTAGCCCAGTTATGATGCCTTTATTTGCTTATACATTCTTTTCAACAATCAAAAATAATGATAAATGCAAAGAATAGCTGAAGTGATCTTCAAGATTGCCTTAAGAAAAGCAGTAAAGCATCTTAAGGCAGTCCCAATAAAGAATCATCTTTAATTTAAGCAATTAGCTCTTTTTTATGAGCCTCTTTCTATAAATCATAATAGGAATGCTCAATAATCGTACTTTAACCAATCCTCTCGAACTTACATCAATTCTAAAAAAGAACTTTTTTATTTTGGGTTTTAAAAATTTGAACCATACAGGAACAAGAGTTTTTACTTGATAATAGCTTAAGATCTCTTTATAAGCCTTTTTGTACTTAAAACGCAAATACAGTATCACATCAATTAAAGGATGCTTACAAGCATAACTGTCCACAAAGATCTTTCGTTTAATAAGTGGCATCTTAACTTTCATGCACTTAATAGGGAAAAATGTTGGATTGTTCTTTCTTGGAGCCTTGATAAAAGAAGCACTTGTAAAACCATGAGACTCGAAAGTCTTTTTTAAAGGAATTTCGTAGGTATTTACAATTTCTAAAAAGCTGTCTAAGTGTTTTACATTGTCTAAGTAATTGCTAAAAACTTCTGAATTAAATAGCTTCTTCTTAACAACTAAAAAGAAGCTCTGAAGATGAGATTCGTATTCATTACTTGCAGTCATTGACCAAAAATCACATGATTTTGTTGCCATCTTATCAAAAGCAGGCTTTAATGAATCTACACAGAAGCAGCTGTCGTTGCATAAGATTACTTCGTCAACGTCCTCTAGAAGATAATGCTCTTTTGCATATCTAAAGCCAATCTTGTATGAACCAAAGTCATATTCTCCATGATGATAGGATTCTATATGTGAAACTAGAGGGTAGATCTTACTTAGTTCTTTTACATTAGGTTCGTTATCAGCTACAAATATGATGCTGTCACTTACTTCTTTTAGATATTTTAGGTAGGTCACAACATAATCATTTATAAGACCTTTTCCATTGTAAAAGGCGAATATAGCTAATCTTTTCATATTACAATTAAATAAATAGAAAATTTTTATAGTTAATTTTGAGTAATGTTTTATTACTTTTATTAAAGTAGGGGAATGATCCCTTAATTATTGCATAAACCTTAGTTTTACATTATGCCATGTTTTTAGATAACTGCTTGAATATAACTAAAGTCAAGCATTTGTTTTGACAATGTCGTCAAATGTTTTAACACTTAAAACATAAGTAAAACGATAGGCATTATAATTGCATAAAGTAATAAAAGTCATCTACTTACATAATTTTGGCAATAATTTGATTTATAGGCAAATTTAACCTTTTAGAAATTGAGTATAAAGCGTTTGACTCAGCTAAAACGTCTGACACGGTAAAAGGTTGGATACACAAAACACTTAGTAAACAACTTAAAGATAATAGACAATGATTCTGGTATAAAGTTGTTTTAGTGTTTAGTTTGCTTTGTTTAGATCTTAAAGTTTACCTTCGATGTAAAAGATTTTCAGAGATATGTATATGAAGAAACTTACTGTTTTAAAAATGATAATGGCATTGGCTGTAGCAACAGTCTCAATGTCATCTTATGCTCAGATAAGATATCAGGCATCTATCGATCCGTCATCTAAGAAACTCTGGTCAAATAACGGTGACAGATTAAGTTGTTCTCTTATCTTTGACATCCCTGAATATGGTTTTGCCAATTTTATGACATATTCAGGCCGTACCTTACGCTCTAATATGACGATTCACCCAAGATTAGGTATCGGTCAGTCAAGTTTTATGAGATTTATTGCTACAAAGCCTGAATGGCATACAGCAAGTTCTGAAAGACGTTTGGGCAGAATTCAAATTTATCCTGGTTTTAATCCATATGTAGGTCCAACTTTATCCTGGAAGATCCTGTCTGAACTATCTCACGGTAACCAGATCTTAATGCCATATACAGATACTAAGTTAGCAGCTGGACAGAATATCATTCCTGCAATAAGCCCCTTAGGTTTTAAATCTGCTTATCATAAGTATTTAGCTTGTCAGGAAAATCTAATCAGAGTTAACTTTAATGATGTAAAGATGACTCCTTTAGTCTTTAAAGTAAGATCTCATGAGTTAACCGCAAAATCTCAGCAGGTTTTAAATGAGCAGTTAGAGTACATAAAACTTGATAAATCTATTAACAAGGTAACCATAAGAGCTTATGCTTATGATATGGAAAAGAATGCTGATAATATTGCTTTAGCTAAAGACAGAGGTGAAGCGATTAAAAAGGCATATCTTGATGCGGGAATAAAAGAAGATGACATTACTATCGTGCCATTTAATGCTTTAACCTTAAATACTAAGGATGACAATCCATTAGCAGATGAATCTGTCACCTCAAGAAATGCTTTAATTACTTTAGATAGAGATAATGCTCTTATTAACAAAGATCTTGAGGTGGATGCACCAGATGTAGGTGCTGATAGTGGTGCTTATTAGCAGTGTATATTTAATTTGAATAGATTACATTAAAATCGCTATTTACACTTTAAAACATGACTTTTTAGTTTGGTGTAAGTGTAAAATAAATAATACATTGACCTAAATTAGGCAAAGTAAAAAACTGAATATTAACTCTTGGACAGTACAAGGTTTCAACTTTACTAAAGATTAAGATAAGATGAAGAAAAAAGCTAAAAGACCAAAAATAAGCCTTGTAAAAAGGATTAAATCTTATGTGTCAGAGCATAAAACACCTCTAATTGGAAGTGCTTTAGTTCTGATGT
>DKDL01000114.1:10642-13741 GCA_002449335.1 Succinatimonas sp. UBA6849
TCTTATTATCTCAGGTTATATTCAGTACGCTAATGCCAATAAAGAGTCTTATATTGTAGCAGGCGTAAAATCCATGCAGGAAGGTAATTTCCATAAAGCTCAAACCTATTTTATGCAGGCAGGTCAAAATGGAGCCTCTGAGGCTTATCCATATTTAGCCTGGATCAGCGCCAAATCTGGAAACTTTTCAAAGGCTCTTGATTATGCTCGAGAGTGTGCAAAATCAGATGATACTCATGGTGAGTATGAGTTAATGGGCTATCTAGCTTTGCTAGGTTATGGTAATGCACAAGGTGCTGGCTCTGCCATTTACTATTTTAATGAAGCCTTAAAAGATTATTCTGAGGATTACTTAAAGACACATGATCCTTTATTAAAGATGTGTGAGTACGGCATTGAACTTTGCATGAATACTCAAGACTATATCCGTATGGTCGATGAGGCGGCTAACCATGGTTCAAAAGAAGCTCTTTTATATAGAGGTGACATCGACTTTTTAGGTGAAGAAAATGATGTCTCACCTGTAAGTGCTGCTAAGTCATGGGGTAAGGCCAGAAGTCTTGGAATTCTCTCAGCTAAAAGCAGATTGGCAGGACTATACTGGCATGGCTATGGCGTTAAAAGAGATTATGAAAAGGGACTTGAGCTTTACAATGAAGCAGCTAAACAAGGTGATCCTGTTGCAAACTACTCATTAGGTCTAATTGATTTCAGACGCAGTTCTAATATGTATGCTGAAGGGCTAAGGCATATGAAGAATGCTGCCAAAAAGAATTATGGTCCAGCTCTTACAGCCGTAGGAGTAATGGCTTTATCTCAGGATAGAAATAATCCTAAGATCATTTATGCTGCAGCTGACATCTTTAAACAGGCCTATGACTGTGGAGATTCTACAGGTGCTATTCTTTATTCTCTGATGATGATGAACGGAGAAGGTGTAGCAACCGATGAGACTACAGCTTTCTCTATTCTATATGATTTAAAGAATCGTTCTGTAACTTCTGTAAACTCACTTTTGCGTTACTTTACTTACACAAAATATGTAGATACTAAAAAACTTTTCAATCAGGCTTTAATGATTTGTAGAGGCATCTATTTAGGTGAGGTTACCTTCAGTGAAGGTGCTCCTGAGGCTACTAAATATCTTGAAGCTAAAAATGAGAACACGCTTTCATACTACAAGTCTCAAAAAGATGACAGACAGAGATTTGATCCTTCATTTATACAATCTTTAGGTTCTAACTATGTAGAGACCTTTGATAAGAGCGAGGATATTACCATTTCAGGTGAACCTCTACTTTATCCAGAGCTTTACAAGATCTTAGAGATGTACAATCCTACCACTGGTGCTAAACCTTTCATGCCTCAGATGATCATGAAGATCGACGCTTCCTTGCCAAAACTTCCTAAGTACTATGACAGGTTTAATTTAAATCTTGAGGGAATTGAGAATAAACTTTAGTTAAGAGTAAATTAGAGCTGTTTACTGTATAATTGACTGGAATATAGCATTTACAATTAACTTGTTTACATATGATGCTAGTAAGTCGTCCTAATCATTAGCGGTCTGTAAAGCGTATTTAGACTACTTAGGTGCTAGTAAATTTCGTTGTAAGAACTTTATTCTCAGAGAGATCAGTGAAATATAATTGCTCTGATTTTTCTTTCTATTAACCATAATAGATCTTATGTAATATCAATATATATTGTGGTAAAAAGGATTTTTCAAATGAAGCCTATTTGTTCAACCGAGAATTTTACTGATTTTAGTCAGTATGACTGCATATATGTTGATAAAACTGAATATATTTACAATTTGGCTCTGCTTCCAAATAGGATCTTTATTTCTCGTCCTCGTCGTTTTGGTAAATCTCTAACTCTAAATACGATAGCAACTTTATTTGAATCGGGGATTGATCCTTACTTTAAAGGTACTTGGATTTATGACAAGTGGAAAGACACCACTTATCCTGTTTTGAGGATAAATTTGGTTAATTATGCAATTAAAGATCTTAATAAGTTTAAATTGCAGTTAACTGATTACATAACAGCTTTTGCTAACAAGCATCATGTTGAAGGTTATATTGCAAACGGGGAGCCTAATGTAGCTATTAAAAATCTTTTGGATTCTTTGAATGATGCTAAAAGGAAAATTGTGGTTTTAATTGATGAATATGACTGTCAGATGACGGCAAATATTAATAATCCTGATTTATATAATGATTTCAAAGATTGTTTAAGAGAGTTTTATGGAGCAATTAAAGGCAAAGCTGCTATAAGATTTTTAGGTGTCACTGGTGTTACTAGGTTAAAAAACGTATCTATTTTCTCTGTAGGTTCTGACATAGATGATATTACAAATGATAGCTCTTACTCTCAGTTAATTGGATTTACAAAAGATGAGATAAAAAAGTTCTACATAGATTATCTAAAGTTGGCTACAGCTTATGAATATAATATCAAAGAAGAAAATGTAACAGATGAGCAATTAGAGTCTATGCTAGACAAATTGGCTCAAAATTACGATGGTTACTGCTTTGATGAAGACTATGAGAAAAAAGTATTCTCTACATGGTCTGTTAATAATTTTTTCCAAAATGTATATAAAAAGAAAAAAGTTCAGTTCGGCGAATACTGGTATTCAAATGGAGGAGTTCCCTCTATTTTGGCTAATTACTTAACATCTCATGAACTTAATATTTTTGATTTTTTAAATAAAGACATTATTGTAAAAGTAACAGATGACGAATTTGAAAATCCAACTGCACTAACCGATATCAATCAAAGTGTTTTGATGTGTCAGACTGGATATTTAACTCTACGCTCCTCAGTAACAGATTCAAATATCATTGCTTTAGGTATTCCGAATGGAGAGGTATATAAAGCTCTAAATAAGCTTTTAGCTGCAAAATTCTTTAAAGAAAAAATAGACGTTACAAACATAGCTAATGAAAATATCTTAGATGTAGGTTCAGTTGAAGACATTATTAGTCTGTTAAATACCATTGTAAACACTGTAACCTACGATGAATATCCTATAAATTCAGAAGCTGCAGTACAAAACTATGTAAAAATGTACTCTACTTTCCACGGTTAAAA
>DKDL01000037.1:0-379 GCA_002449335.1 Succinatimonas sp. UBA6849
GATCAAGAGCAGATGTTGGCTCATCAAATAGAATAATCTTAGTCTGTGCACACAAAGCTCTTGCAATTGCAATTCTCTGCTGCTGACCACCTGAAAGGGTAGTAGGATAAACGTGAGCTTTATCCTTTAGACCTACAACCTCAAGGTAGTGCATAGCCAACTTTTCTGCTTCTTCTTTGCTCTTGTTGAAGATCTTGATTGGAGCTAGGGTTAAGTTATGCAGTACGTCTAAATGAGGATAAAGGTTGAATTGCTGGAATACCATAGACATATATTCACGGATAAGCTTAGTCTTGTTCTTTTGAGTAAGCTCTTTGCCGTCAATATAGACGTGTCCTGAAGTAGGTGTTTCAAGAAAGTTCATACAACGGACAGTTGT
>DKDL01000037.1:401-29831 GCA_002449335.1 Succinatimonas sp. UBA6849
TTTTCCTGAGCCTGAAGGTCCAATAATAACTAGTTTCTCACCTTCGGCAACTTCTAAACTTACATCTTTTAGTACGTGCAAGTCACCGTAGAATTTATTTATGTGGTCTAGTTTAATCATAGTAAGTACGTTTTACCTTATATAAAATCTCTAGGTCAGAAGTAAAGTTATGAGTCTAACTTAGTAATTATTACTGACCTTATGGACTGATAATATCATTAGCAAATAATGCTAACTATTTTATCTGTAAAATGCACTAAAATAAAACATAATTAAATTGAATAAATCATGATTTGCACTTTAGTGATGAATAATGAAAGAAAATGGAGCAGATAAATCGAAGAGTGTTCGAGTTGCAGAAGTTAGCTATTACCCAAAATAAAGAGAAAGAAAGCTTGAGAATGAAGGCTCTCAAGCTTACAGAAAAAAAAGCGTTAATTTTCAATTTGCTTGATATATACGTAGATGATTTCGTTATCCTTACTGTATTCAGTTGAAGGTACAATTTCAAACATTACCTTCTTATATACACCGTTAACTTTTCGTCTGTAGTAAAAGATAATTGAGTTGTGATCATCTTTTACATGCTGTCTAAAGTAGTCAATAGATGCAATTTTCTTGAGTCTTGGCAGATCGTCAGGGTAGATAAGATCACTATCAATTAGATTGTGAAGAGCATCGGTGATTTTACCTGTGTTTTTAAATTTTTGTTCGCTAACAGATAATCTAGTATCAATACTCTTATAGCTGTTTTGAGTAAGATTTAATCTTAAGATCTTTAAGTATGAAGAGCATAAAACTTCATAAGCTTTTTGGCAGATCCTTCGATTGATTCCTTGCTTGCTGTAGTAGTTTTGCTTATCCTCATACATGCGTTCATCTGCATGTTTGATAAGACCTAAGATACTGTAGTCATTAAATTCCCTTTGACTTGCAAAGCCTACAGCTAAGGCTATCTTTTGATCGTTTTCATGATTGTGTTTTTTAATTTCTGTATTTAGTAAGCTGTAAAGCTCCTTTGTATCTGGTGCATCTTTATCAAGAATAGCAGCAAACTCATCTCCACCTATTTTGTAGACTTTTCCATAATGAGAAAACACTTTATCGAGGATAATAGATGCTATTTTTATTAGATTGTCACCAGCTTCATGCCCTAATTTGTCATTAGTAGCTTTCAGTCCGTTAAGATCGATAATAGCAACTGTTATATCTGTGCATTGAGATTTATTAAAGGTATTGATGTCCTTATCGTAAGCCCTACGGTTATAAAGACCTGACATAGGATCTTTATCTGACAGTTCTTGGAGCAGAATTTCTTTTTCCTTTTGGTTCTTGATATCCATAAAGGTTGCTTGTACAAGCAGGTAATTTCCAATTTTATCGTTACCTTCTCTGGTAACAGCACATGAACCTACAAGGTAGATAGATTCTTTGTTAAGATTCTTGCACTGAAATTCAAACTTAGTAGAACCTTTTTCTTTGAAAGCATAATGAATGATTTTTGCTACCCCATTTTTATGCTCAGGTTGTACAAAATCCATTAAAGAGAAATTGCTTGCATTTATTTTTTCTCTGTCTCCGCCTAAAATTTTGCAAGCTTCTTTATTTATGAGCTCTAGTTTAAAATCGCCATTTTCATTATAGAGTTTGAAAACTACAACTCCGCATAAAACGGAGTTTATGATTGCTTGTGTATCTAAGTTAGGATCTTGAAAAAACATATTTCTGTGCCAAATTTTGTTTAGTGCTCTATCTGCTTTACATATAGGTAAACTGCTTGGTTGCTATCAGTAAATATTCCTTCAGGAATAACTTCTAACAGAACGTCTTTATAGCTATTTGAGAATTTTCTCTTATAGGTGATAGAGAACATGTTTTTACCAGACTTAAAGAAGTCTTTTAGATGATTTAAAGAAAGCCCGTCCCTGAACTTGTTTTCATCGTTTTTATAGATTAGCCCAGACTTTGAAAAGTGATCAATCCATACAGAGTAATTGTTTCTGCTTTCTTTAAAGATATCATTTTCATTAAATTCGATTTTGATGATATTAAAAGTGTCAGTATTCAAATCAATACGCAGGATCTTCTGAAAAGAATTGCACAAAGCATCATAAACACTCTGTTGAATTCTTCTATCAACACCTTTAGTAAGGTAGTGATAACGTTTAGCTTCAAACATTCTCTGATCTGCTATTTTGATCAGTTTTCTTACATTGAAGTTCTTTTTACTGTGACCATTTTTACTGTTCGCAGTGATGTCAGGTAAATTGCAGGTTTTGGATCCTACAGATAAAGACATGTGTTTTACAATGTAACCAGACCATTTATCTGCACTTGCATGAAGTTTTGACAGACACTCTCTTACTTGATTGCGGTTAGCTGTTCTTAAGATAGCAAAAAACTCGTCGCCACCAGTTCTGTAGATAACTCCATATTCATCAAGGCTAGCTTTTACAACATTAGCCGATGCTTTGATAATTTCATCACCAGCATTATGTCCTTGATCGTCGTTAATTGTTTTTAGTCCATTGATATCAATGACAACGAATGTGATGAGATTTCCTTCATTAGAAAGAAGGGGAAAGTTACCTAATTCATGTTCAATTTGAGGCAAATCGTGTTCATAGGCAGCTCGATTAAGAACATTAGTCAGAGGATCAAATCTGATAAGGTTATTTAAATGCTCTTCTTTGATTTTCAGTTTGGTAATATCCATGAATGCTGATTGCACTCTAATATACTGACCAAAATCGTCACTACCTGAACTTAAAGCTATTGCATTACAAATAAGGTAAATAGTCTTGTGTTTAAAGTTAATCAGTTCGACTTCAAACTGGATCTCATCTTTGCATTTTGACAGCTTTTCATAAACGTCTTTAAGTACTGACTTATATTTAGGGGTTACTAGATCTTCAAAGGTGGTAACTGCCTGATTGAAGTTATCTAGATTAACTCCGATGATATGTTCACATTCATTGTTAAACTGTTCAATAGCGATATGATGATCTTGCCTGCCTTTAGTTGGATGATAGAGCCTAAAAACAGTTATGCCACAATCAATAGAGTTAAAAAGTGAATCAACATCGATCAAAAGGTCATCAACTTTAAGACAAGAACTCATTAGTGCCTCATATAATAGTAATAATTACTACTATTATATGACTGCAAATTTTGCATGAATAAACAAATGATAAAATTTGTTATTCTGTAGGCAGAAAAAAAGATCCTTTCGGATCTTTTGTATGTGGAGCTTTTATAGTTTTTCTAGTAACTATTTGTATAGCCTATCGAAATTGCTAGTCTTCTTTTTTACAAAGATGCTGATTAACATTAAGAATGCAATAACTGTAGCACAAGCAAAAGCGACTAATACCCAGAATGGCATGCTTTGACCTAACAGCTCCCAATCAAGCTTATCTGAGCATAAACCTAAAGGTTTAAACATCCATGGAGCTATAGTATCTAGAGGCAGATAATCAGGAAATTGAGCTTCTAATTTACAGGTATTACCAAAAAGTGATGTACTAGTATATGCTCTGTAGTGTTCCCATGTAACTATAAGTCCCCCAATAGCACTAGCTAAAAATCCTGCTGCACACAAAAATCTTACAAATAGGTAGTTTGCTGCCATAGCACCGATGAAACCTGCTACTACAAAACCTAAGAAATAAGCTCTTTCATATACACAGTTGACGCATGGATTTAGATGTAGTCCATATTGGAAATACAAACCGCAAGCCTCTAATGCAATGCCTGATAAGAATAGCAAAAACCAGCAAAATCTTGATGCGCAGATACTTTTAAATAGTTGTAACAAGGTAGACTCCAAACTTTATCGTTATTATCAAGGTTACCGTGCGCTAATAATATCATTTTGTTGAGCAATATTATTAGAGTTAAGGCTCATTATTGTGCATTATTTACAAAATAAACGATGACATAATCATAAAAAA
The DNA here is from genome assembly GCA_002449335.1 of Succinatimonas sp. UBA6849. Lineage (GTDB taxonomy): Bacteria > Pseudomonadota > Gammaproteobacteria > Enterobacterales > Succinivibrionaceae > Succinivibrio. The sequence goes on from DKDL01000037.1 coordinate 4,355, forward strand.
GGCCCTGCAAAGCAGAGCCTTCTTTTGACGATCTATACAGATTACTTCATTTGACCTTGAATTAGTTCAATTGAAGCACCATGAACCCAACCTTCACGAATCAACCAACCGGTCAATTCTGGCATTAAGAACCAAGTTGCAATCAGACCAACAACAGTTAATACGATGGTATAAGGTAAAGCCATATACATCATTCTGAAGTAAGGTAATCTGATTAAAGCTGCAATAGGTGAGGTTAATAAGAATAAGAATGCAGCCTGACCATTAGGAGTTGCAACAGATGGTAAGTTAGTACCTGCGTTAATTGCAATTGCTAACTCATCGAACTGCTCTGGTGTAATCACACCATTTAATAATGAGTCACGAACCTGTTCAATATAGATGGTTGCTACGAATACGTTATCAGATACTGATGAAATGATACCGTTTGCCATATAGAAAATAGGTAAGTGTAACTCTTTTGGAGTTGAGAATACCCAAGCAATGATTGGGTCAAATAATTTCTGTGTAGAAATTACAGTTACAACAGTGAAGAATACACATAATAAAGCGCAGAAAGGCATTGATTCGGTGAATGCTTTACCAACAGGACCTTCTGAGGTAATACCGCATAAAGCAGTAGCTAAAATAATAACTGATAGACCAATAACACCAACAGATGCTAAGTGGAATCCTAAAGCTACTACTAACCAAATTACGCAGCATAATTGAACAATAAGATTTAACTTGTCACGCTTGGTTAAAGATTTAGTCTGCTCTTCATCCTTCTTAACCATGATGTCATAAACAGCCTGAGGCATCTTGTGACCATAGCCAAATAACTTGAAGTGCTCAACTACAAAGCAAGTAATTAAACCGCAAATTAGAACTGGTACTGAGATAGGAGCCATACGCATTGCATAGTCGATGAACTTCCAACCGCAAACGTCACCAATAATTAAATTCTGAGGCTCACCAACGATAGTACATACACCACCTAAGGTTGTACCAACTGCTGAGTGCATTAAGATACTGCGTAAGAATGCTCTGAACTCTTCTAAGCTCTTTTTGTGCTCTTCTGGAACAATGCTGTCATTGTTAGCAATCATAGCCATTGCGTTGTTGTCGGTAATGATTGACATATACAACTGGTATAAACCGACACAAGTAGAAATGATAATTGCAAGAACGGTTAAAGCATCAACGAAAGCTGAAAGAATAGCTGACATGAAGCAGAACATTAAAGCCAAAAGCACACTTGATCTTACTTTTACTAATAGCTTTGTAAAGAAGAACAGCAAGAAATCACGAACGAAGTGAATACCTGCAACCATGAACATTAGCAACATGATTACTTCAAGATTAGATTCAATCTCTTTAGTAACATGGTGCATGTCGCACATGCCGATGAAACAAGCTTCAATTACTAAAAGACCACCAGCCTCAAGAGGGTAGCAGTCAAGAGCCATAGCAAGAGTGAAAATGAATTCAATAACCAATAACCAACCAGCTACAAATAATGAATATTGTGCAACGATTGGGTTAATGATTAAAAATGCAATAATTACATTTTTATACCATGCTGGAGCGCTGCCTAAAAAGTTAAGCACGCCTGCCTTGGCATAACTGATTGATGTGCTCATATAACCTCAGTTTTTAAAGTAGCGTTTATCACATTGGCAGTTATCAATATTAGCTGTAAATATGATAAGCAGTGATACAGACTAATTTTCTAAAAATAGTCAAAAGTAAAATGTCAGTGAATTATATTCTTTCTGTGCTGACATTAAAAGAAAATTTTTAACATTGTGCGATTATTGATACAAAACACTTTTGAGAATATAAAAAGTATTTTTTAATTCTTAAAGTTAAGCCTTGATCTTAAGTTAAGTGCACAAAATGTAAATAAATTTAGTGCGTATATTGCAATGTGTAAGACAAAAACTCTTAACACCATAAAAGTTATAGCTGGATCAAAATTGTCTTTGCCTAAGATATAACCTTCAATATGAATTAACTTGTATTTAGCAAAGTATGTCTCTATTACGGTGAAAACGTAAATGAGAACCACTGTGAACAATATATACACAGGAAGATTTCTGAATATTGTCTTTAAAACAACCTTAAAAGGGCTTTGAGTTCTTACGTTCTTATCAAGATCGTATGCTTTGATAAAACTGTAAGCCATAATCAAGAGTTGCAAAACAATGAGTACTACTGCAATTGTACAAATAAGAGTGGTAAGAGAATGTGAATATTCCAATTGCTCAGGTGTTGCAATTTGCAAAGTTGGGTTTCTTACAGCTTTGTATTTATAGACTTCAAAGTACTGTGTGGCTTTGTAGCAGAAATATTGGATTAGGGCAAAGAGTCCTAAAAGGTAGAAAATTTCTGATGCTAACATTGACTTAAAATCAAGTTTAAGTCCACGCTTGAAAGATAAAATCTTGTCATTTTGTTTTGAAAAAACGTGGTACAAGATAAAAGAAGTCAGAGCAGGGAAGAGTAAAGTAAAAGGTACAGTTACAACACAAGATAAAGGCTGTAATGCACCTTTTAATAGAGCAATAAAAATGCCGCCCGCATTTACTCGGTGCGGGCGGATTTGACTATTGTTATTCAATGTCATCTATTATTAGAAAGTTGATGAAACAATAATTAACATGATCTGTGGAGACAGAATACGTAAGAACATAACAAAAGGATAAACTGTAGCATAACCAATTGATGAAGCTTCTGCATCTTTGTACATGTTGTTAGCGTAAGCTAGAGCTGGAGGATCTGTATAAGAACCAGCTAGAACACCAGATAGAACCAGGTAGTTTACCTTGCATAACTTGTAGCCTACAAAACCTACAATCAATAAAGGAATGATTGAGATTAAGGTTGCCCAAGCCATCCAGTGTAAACCTAAGCCTTGAGTTAATTCTTCCCAGAATCCGTTAGCACCAGCGTTAATACCAACGATGGTTAAGAACAGGGTAATACCGATCTCCTTGAATGCTGATAATGCAGCAGTAGGTAGTCTCCAATGCATCTTGTTGCCAGTCCAAGTATCACCAAATCTTGCAAGTAAGATTGCAGAAATCAGAGTACCACCGATAACACCTAATTTCATTGGGGAAGGTACACCAGGAATTGGAATAGGAATAGAACCTAATAACATACCAACGAATAAACCAATGAAAATAGGCATCATTGGAACATGATTCATGGTAGCAGATGAGTTACCAACAACTTTACCAGCTTTTTTGATGTTATCAACAGTACCTACAACGTTTAATTCATCACCTAAAGCTAACTTTAAGTCAGGAGTTGGCATGAACTGTACGCCTGAACGGAATACACGAGAAACTACTAAGTTGTAGTGACCTTCAAGATCTAAATCAGATAAAGTACGCCCCATTACATTGTTGTTTGTAATGATCAAGTGGCGAACAGAAATAGTTGAACCGTGTGTAGTTAGAACATCTTTTGTTTCAGTACCTAAAGCTATTGAAGCCTTTGATACGAACTTTGAATCACCTACTAAGTGTAATAAATCGCCTTTTTGCAGTACTAAATCTTTAGAAGGAACCGATAATACACCATCTCTCTTAATACGAGAGCAGATAACTGTTCCTTCTTTTACACAAGGAATATCGTTAATGGTTTTGCCAATGTACTCAGAATTTTCTACCTGTACGTTTGATACGATAGGAGCATCACGACCTGCGTTTTTGCTGTCATGGTAAGCTTGACCTTCACCGTCAACGCTAACCTTAAATACAGCACGAATTAAGATCATGGTAATAAGAATAGAGCAAACACCAAATGGATATGCAACGGCATAAGCCTTAGGAACTTTAGTTACATCTAAGCCTAAAGCAATAGGATCTTTACCTAAACCTTGCAGAGCTGTACCAATATCAGTAACCATTAAGCTTGCTGCACTCAATGCAGGAGTATTGGTAATAGCACCAGAGTACATACCAACCATTGCATCAGGAGTTACGATGCCACAGTAGAATAGAGCTAATGCAATACCGCAACCTAAAACGATAATAGAAACAGCTAATGAGATTAGCTTTAGACCATTTCCGCGAAGAGCTACAAAGAAGCTTGGACCTACCTGAATACCGATAGCGTAAACGAACAGCATCAGACCGAACTCTTGTAAAAAGTGCAGAATGCTTGCTTCAGCTGTTACACCACCAGGTACGTGTAACTCAAAACCAAAATAATGGTTTGCAATGTGTCCGACTAAAATACCTGAGAATAGCACACCGCCAATTCCCAGACCGACACCTTTGTACTTTAATTGACCTAAGGCAATACCAAGTACAGCGCCGACTGATATATAAATAACTAACAGGGCAAGAGATGACATTTAATAAATACCATTGGAATTAATAAAGAAATAAAAAAACAAAGCCTAACGACTGCTAGGCCTTATTTCATTCAGATCTTAACATATCCGTAAAAATAATTCCTAATTATCAGAGATCTAAAATTAGGAATATCACACAGAATTTTGTTTAGATTATTAAACAAACATTTCTGTATTTTCAATGGCAAGCTTTTTGTGCTCCAAAAAAGTTCAAAAAAGTGCAATTATTGTGTGTCATATCACAAAAATGAGAGTATATTATCCGACGGCCTGACAGTTCAGAAATTTTATAACTGCCAACTCAAATTCTTAATTTTCGACGTGGAGAACAATATGAAGATTAAATTATTGTCTGTTTGCGCTTTAATATTTGTATCAGTTCCTTTTTCAGCTAATGCTGTAATGGAAGCTTCTTGGGATGATGAGGGGGTTGAATTAGCTGAAAAGCCAGAGCACTGCCCAATGAACATTTATATTAAGAATGCAGATGGCAAGATCGAAGAGCATGAGTGGTCACACGCAAGAGTTCACAATGCTAATAAAGAGCAGAAACTAGAGTGTGTTTATAACTAATTTGAGTTTAACCAAAAATGCCTCATATAGATTTAGATACTAGTTCGGATCTTAATAAAAAAACAAAAATTCTGTGCACTTTTGGATGGCGTATGGCCTTAGCAGGTGCAGAAACACGCCTTATTATGCGTTGCTGTCATGACATGGCAAAGGCAATGCATGTTATCAATCCTGAATTCACCTTAACCCGTTCGTTCTTTTTAGTAAGATGCTGCGATGGAAATAGCCACTACGCTGAGAGAATTGCCAAGATCAAAAGTCTAGGCATCAACATGAACAGCGTTACAAGGTTAAATTTTATTGCCAATGATGTTATTAGTGGGGAAATTACCGATCTTGATCTTATTTATCATAAGATTAGAGCTGTAAGACCAGCTCACTATAACAAGAACATGTTAATACCAATTGAAGCTGTTGCTGCAGCTGCATTCGCATATTGTAACGGTGGTACTGCTACAGTATGTTTGGCTGCTTTAATTGGTGGCTTTATGTTGATGTTCTTTAAATTCTGGCTATTGAAGAAAGGCTTTTTCGAGACTTTTGTCTTTATGGCTTGCGCATTTTTAGGTTGTGCCACTACCTATATTATGTGTACCTATGTTCTAAGTGCATCAGCTGATGAAACTCGTTTGGCAATTATGGCCACAACATTACTACTAGTTCCTGGCTTCCCATACATGAATGGCTTTTTGGATATCTTCAAAGGATATCTGGAAATTGGTGTGATGAGACTTATTTACTCAATCATTCTAACAGCATGTGCTGCATCTGGTCTATTAGGTGCTTTATATCTGATGTGGATTTAGTTGGAGTTTGTGTCAATGTTAGATTTAAATTTTACAACTGAATTTTTCATAAGATGGGCAATGGAGACTGGCTGTGCTTCATTCATTGCTGTAGCATTTGCTATGTTGTTCCAGGTCCCTGTTAAGTATTTGGGATTTGTTGCACTTGGTGGAGCTGTAACTCGCTGTTTGAGAACCTTCCTATTTTTAGGTTGTGGACTTGAAGTTGTAGTTTCAACATTCATTGCCTGCTCTGTTACATCTTTATTGTTTATCTATATTGCTCCAAAACTTAAAGTAACGAGAGTTATCTTTACTGTAGCTTCAATTATCTCATTGATTCCTGGCATGGATGCTTATCAATGTTTGATTGCAACTGCTCGAATTATTGAAGATACCCAGACTGAATTGGTTCAGGAAGCATACCTTATCATGCATCATGGTATGAGGTGTTTTGGCATTATGCTAGGTATCAGTTTAGGTATTGCTGTTCCTCCTCTATTCTTCTACAGATATAGATTCGGCAAGTCATAATTCATAAAAAATGGTGCCATTAGGCACCATTAAATGTTGTTCCTTCCTAATATTTTCTTCTTCGTTTATAGCTTATCTAAAATATCGGTGGTGATGTACACACAGTTTTCTTCAGGTGCTACATCAAATAAAGGATCGTCAAAGTTGTCATAAGCCCAGTCATTGATCTCTTCAATAGCAGCATCTCGTGACATGAACTTAAGACTCATACAGATCCCTGTAAATTCGTTTAAATCAATCACGTCGCAATTTTGTGATTTAATAGCTTCAACTAGCTTTTTACAATTCTCAGATGGATATTGATATCCATCATCAGTGTCGTTAGAAGAATCATTAACTGCTTTATCTGTTAGAGAGTTGTCATCAACACTTGCAACATTTGACCTTGATAAAGAGTCCGATTTGTTCTCTGACTTATCTTCAGTAGAACTCTGTAAGTTAATCTCGTTAATATTCTCAGACTCATCAGTCTCACCATCAGGATCTTCATTTCTAATCTGACTAATCACATCCTGAATTTGTGCACTCTCTTTTAATTTAGACTCAATAAGCGAAGTATCAAGCTTTTTGAGATTGAAACTTGTGGCCTTAAAGAAACTATGATCAGATGTCTTTACTAAAGATGTTCTTTCATAATTAGATGAACTTGAGTCTTCTTTTGTATGTTCTGCGTGAGTTCTTTCTTTAACATCCTTAATAATGTCTGTTTGTACATTTGGTCTTGAAGAGAAATAACTAAATACTTCATTAAATTTATTTTCAAGATAATTCTTAAGAGGGGATGCTTTAACCTCTTCTACAGCCAATTTCTTTAAATAATTTAAACTTAGTCTGAAGTTTTTATTGTTTTTCTGTTCAGCGTAAAGAGTTCTATAAAACTTTTCATCAAAAGGCTTGCATCCTTTCATGAGGACTCTTAAGGTATTAAAGAAATTTATAGCAAATACATTCTGTTCTGCACTAAGTTCCATGTACCTTGAGAGTTTAACCTCAGCTACGCTCACAGGAACTATAAATGAGAAAATGATAAATGCCATTTGAGCTGCACACAGCTTATTTAAAAAATCATGGTCAACAGCACCTTCACCTAAATGTGTTGAGATGATTTTGTGATACTTTAATTTATTTCTGGCAACCTTTGGCAAAGCTCTATCAATAGGTACTACCATCAGACCAAGAGTTGGTAAACACTCTTCAATGGCTTCATTTGCAATGTATGAATAACCAATCTTGAAAATATCACAAAGTTGAGAGTATTTTGTAAAAGTAAAATCTTTTAATTGACGCTTAATCAGCTGTTCTTCTAACTTGCTTAAATTACCCGCAACAAGGTTAGCTAGTATTGTCTGGTTGCCAGTTTCAAGATTTCCTAAAAACTTGATGACATTTGCTTTTGAACAGATAAGATCTCTAAGTTTGGAATGAGCTGACAGGTCAACTATAACTTCCTTTTTTAACAGCCTAGTTGCTGCTTCATGACTGAACAAAGGCATAAACAAATTGGTAAAGACAGGGTGTCCTAATAATACCCACAGTGGTTTGCAGTTATTAGTTGAAAAATCGTGAGCAGGACTGTCAAATAACATCATATTGTTGAGTTTTTGAGTCTCATCTTTAATTTGTTTTTTACCAATGTATATGAATTTATCGATATTAGAATTTGTAAGCTCTTTGTGAATTAGCTTTTGCATGTACAAAGACAAATGCTTAGTCTTAGGTTTGATGCCTTTGAACACAGCAGAGATCTTCTCATCTTCGTTGAGTTGCTCAAACACAAGATTGTAAAAAATAACTGAAGCTTTCTCGTATAGATCAGACATTGATAACTTTTCGTTATTGGTTAACAAAACATTGGCCGCTAAATTATTTAGAGGAGGAAACTCAAAAAGAGCCTGTGCTGTAATCTCATCAATTTTTATCTTATCTTTGATCTTACAGCATTCAAATAATGCAAAATAAAGACCTTTAACAAAGAGAAGCTCTTTTTTCTGTGTGTTTTTATACTCTGCATCTAATTCTTCTAAAGCCTTAGCGTTCTCTTTTTCGTCATAGGATATGAAAATGTTATTTAGGATAAGACGCAAAAAGAATGTATAGAAGAGAATACAATCATTCGTTTTTTCAGAGGTAACTGTTACTAAATCAAGATTACCTCTACCGCCTATTGGGAGTAGCGTAGAGTTAAATAAGTATGCAGCAAAGGCATTCTCAAGCATTCCTACCTTTAAACCAAGATCTTTTCCGTTGCGGTAGATCATGCATGGGTAGGTTAAACACAGCTCTTTGTTGTCGGTAATATAAAGACAAGGTGCTACTCTAGTTGTAGTCTTTTCTTTGAGATCTTCAAAATAATGAAGAGTGATAGCTTCCTTATTTGGAATAAGCTTAGTGATATTTGGAGTAACATATTTTTCTATAGCTTTAAAATATGTCATTACAAGCTTGTTCTCTTTGATAGGAGAATTATCAACAACACAAGATACGATATCTTCAGTTTTATTAGGTTCAACTCTGCCTTTAACAAATGAGTAAAGGTAGTTATATGAAGACTGTCTTACAGTGCCGAATCTGTTTTCAAGAGAAGCTGTTTCAATAACATCAACTTTTTGATTGATTTGAGTGTTATTGGCAATTCTAGCAGGTTGAGTATGTGCTATTTTCTTTAGCTCTTGCTCTAAATCATCTAAATAAGGATAGTCCTGATTTAAAGGTTCTCTATAAGATGTGGATGCAGAAATTAGAGCTAAATAATGGCTGACTCTCTTTTGTTGTTCTGCATTTAGAGGTTTAAAACAATATTGGCTGTCTTTATAGTTGCAATGCCTGTTTCTATATTCACTTGCATAGGTGTAGCAAGCTCTCAGGTAACCTAAGCCTTCTTTTGGTAATTCAAGTTCACCTAAAATACCATTCATCGCAAGTCTCTGGTGAGGATCTAGTTTTGATGAACTTACAACAAACAATCCTTCAAAAACTCTTAACATGACGTTATAGTTAGACAGCTTATTGTTCATTCTGCTGATATGAACAGCATCACTTTGTGTGGGAGCTCTTTTTTCTTTTATAAGAGCACGAACAGCAGCACAATCTTCGTCATTGTTCAGATTTGGCTTTGGTGTGACAAAGATCTTGTCATAAAAAGATAAGTCTACAGGAATGGAGCAAGGTACGAGTTTTAAGCCTAGCATCTCAAGATAAGTATTGATGCAGACATAATTTCTCTGGCAGTCCTCTTCAAAACTTTTCTCTGCGTATTCAAGTTCTAGCTTTTCACACAGTTCTTGCATTGAAATGCAGATAAAACGGTGGGAGGATGCTTCTTTATAAAGATCACGAATGACCTCAACTAATGAAGAGGGCAGATCTTTAATTCTTTTTATATAAAAGCTAGCATCCTTTAGCATACTCAGTCCTTCATGAAATGTATTGATTTTAACTCCAAAAAGGGTAGAAAAATCAATACGTGAGTACAATTTTCACAAATTATGAGGTAAGACACGCAGGATCAAATTTATATACACCTGATAAAAAGTCTAAAAGTTCCAGTTTGGCTTTGGTATTGATTGTAGATAGCTCCTTTTTTAACTCTTCTTTCATCTCATCAGTAAAAGCATCAATACCTTCGTCATTTAAGATATCAAGATAATTGATAATGCTGTAGGCTTTGTTATCAAACATCATGTTCAACAAATCTAGTCGCAATTTTAGCTTATGCTCTTCGCTCTCATCCTTGTAGCATAAAGGTAGTGAAGCAATTGCAACTTTTGTAAGTTCTGCTTCTAACATTGGGTTTACCGCATGGGATAGAGCTATACCGTCAAGTGAAGTTCTGTTTTTAAATTCTCTAGTATAGACATGTTTACAGATAAATTTACCATCATTAACTGGATAGTTATCCCAAATGGTTACCTTCCTTCCAAAAAGAGAATTGATTCTGCCTATGTCTTCTGCGGTTATTTCTTTTGAGAGAACCTTGTTTCCAGTCCAAAAGATTTCTACATCTTGATTAAGTTTTTGAGTGATTTCATTGAAGTAGTTATCTGGTCTTTTACCAAAACATTTATCTAAAATTGGATCAAAGCTGTAGTAGGTAGGACAAAAGATAAGTCTTATTTTTTTATCTGCAAATTCTGACGCAAGATATGAAGAAATCTTGTTCATGATTTCTTTTTGATGAATGCCTTCATCATCTGTGTAAAGTTTAATGTCATCAAAAAGGATTGCAATGATATTTACATCAAGCTCTCTTACAAAGAAATCAACTTTCTTTAAAAGGATCGGTAAGTACTTTTTAAGATCTGATGTGATACCAAGAGGTGAAATTCCTATACCAAAATCTATAGAGGAGTTTTTACAGTGTAAAGATAGTCTCTTTAAGAAATCTATCTTTTCTCCTGAAAAATTATCATTCCACTTACGGCGTAAAGAACTGTCATTTTTAGGAGCATAAATATAATAGTGGTAGTTGTAATTGCTAATAAACGATATAAGAGAGTTTCTCTCAAGTTCAGAGTAGATCCTGCCGTAGTAGCCTTCAATTATACCTAATGTTGTTTTCATATTCTTAGCTTACAATTTATTTACAATTCCATAATATGGAACAAAGTTTAATTATTATCTAAACATGTAATGGATTTAGCCAATTCGTATTGAGAATACAACCAATTTGTGTTGTAAACAACTAGCAATCTTAATGTAACGTTATGTGAAAGAAAGAGCAAATTAACAAAGCCATGACATAGAAACTAATCAAATGAAAGTCATTGGCCCTGATGAGTAAAAGGTATGCTAGATAAAGTCAGAGATATGTTTAACAAAGTCAAAGATATGTCAGACAAAGTCAGTTAAGTTCAAAAAATGTCCAAAGATCATAGAAAAATCAGAGATGGCTAAAAATTTGCACATTGATTAGATGCCGCTAGGCTTGTATAATACCCCAGTTTATATTTAAAGACGTACAGCACAGTTTATTACTCCGCTGCGTCAATGATGTTTGTTAATTACTGCAACCTAGACATAGAGGTAAACGATGCAGGTTTCAACCGAGAAAAAAGAGGGCGTTCAGCACCTTCTAACCGTTACTGTGCCAGCAGAAGATGTTAAAAAGGCATATGACGCTAGTTTCCGCAAGTACGCTAAAAATGCAAGAATCGATGGTTTCCGTAAGGGCCACATTCCAACTAAAGTTTTAGAGCAGCAGTTTGGCGGTCAGATTTATTCAGATGCTTATGATTCATTAGTAAATCAGACTTTAGGTCAGGCTATTAAAGAGTCAAAGCTAGAAGTTGTTGGCTATCCTAAGATTGAAGTTAAGAAAGCTACCTTCAAGAACGACGAAGAGTTCGTTTATGAGGCAACTGTAGAAGTTAACCCAGAGTTAGAGTTAAAGCCATTTGAAGACTTAAAGTTAAAGAGCATCAAGGCAACTGTAACTGACGCTGACGTAGACAACATGATTGAGACTTTACGTAAGCAGCAGGGTAAGTGGCAGGTAAAGGATGATGCTGTAGTTGCTAAGGGTACTCGTGCTTCAATCGACTTTACAGGTCGTACCGATGGTGTTGAGTTCGAAGGCGGTAAGGCTTCTAACTTCTCATTAACAGTTGGTGAGACTCAGATGATCCCTGGCTTTACTGAGCAGATCGAAGGTCACAAGGCTGGCGATAAGTTCACTATTCAGGTTAAGTTCCCTGAGGATTACCATGCTGAAAACTTAAAGGGTAAGGATGCAGAGTTCGACATCGTTGTTAACTCAGTATCAGAGTTATCTTTACCAGAAGTTAACGAAGACTTCGTTAAAGTATTCGGCGTAAAAGACGGTTCATTAGACACCTTCAAGTCAGACTTACGCAAGAACATGGAGCGTGAGTTAAACCGCGCAAAGTACACCATTACTCGTGGTAAGTTATTCGATGCTTTAGTAGCTCAGTACGGTGATTTCGCAGTACCTGAGGCTTATGTTGAAGCTGAGAAAGAGCGTTTAGCAAAGAACTTCGAGCAGCAGATGCGTGCTTACGGCATGAAGAAGTTACCAGATTCATTCAAGAAAGATGATATGTTCAAGGATGAAGCTGTTAAGGATGCTCGCTTAGGCGCTATCGTTCGTAAGATTGTTGAGAGCTTAGGCTTAAAGAATCCTTCTGACGAGTTCGTTGAGGCTCAGTTAGAGCAGATCGCTGGTGCTTACGAGGATCCTGATGAATTAAAAGAGCAGATCCGTAAGGACAAGACTCAGTTCGAGGCTGTTCAGAATGCAGCTTTAGAGTCAGAAGTTGTTGCTAAGGTAATGGAAAAGGCTGCTGATGGCGAAGAAGAAATGACCTTCGATCAGTTAGTAAACCATCGCTAATAACACACTTTAAAATTTAATTAAGGAGCTATGCTACATATGTTCAATTCAGAAGATCAAGAGAGAATGGCATCTACATTGGTGCCTATGGTTATCGAGCAGACTGCTCGTGGAGAAAGATCTTTTGATATTTACTCTAGACTCTTAAAAGACAGAGTAATTTTTCTGACCGGTGAAGTTGAAGATCATATGTCAGATTTGATCGTAGCACAGCTCCTGTTCTTAGAATCAGAAGATCCTGACAAGGATATCTATCTGTACATCAATTCTCCTGGTGGCGTAGTAACTGCAGGTCTTGCAATTTACGACACCATGCAATATATAAAACCAGATGTCTGCACTTTATGCATGGGACAGGCTTGTTCAATGGGATCATTCCTATTAACTGGCGGTGCTAAAGGAAAGAGATTTGCACTTCCAAATGCAAGAATTATGATCCATCAGCCTTTAGGTGGATTCAAAGGTCAGGCAACTGACATCATGATCCATGCTCATGAGACACAGCGCATTAAGCAGACATTGAACAGTATTCTTGCAAAACACACTGGCAAGTCTATTGAAGACATTACACGTGATACAGAGCGTGATAATTTTATGACCGCTCAAGAAGCTCTTGAGTACGGTTTAATTGACAAAGTTATTTCAAGTCGTGCTGAGATAGCCGATTTAAATTCAAAGAAGGATGAGTAATCGTGTCAGAACAGAAAAAAAGCACATGTCTGTTCTGCGGTCAAGCAGCCTCAGACACAAGAACCTTAATTAGAGCCAGAGATGGTATTTGCATCTGCTCGGACTGCATCAAGCAGTGCTATGAGATGTTAGTAGCAAAAGGTCTTGATAATAAAGATAAACATTCAGCAAGTGGCATTGATTTAGACAATGTTCCAACACCTCATGAGATTGCAAAACATCTTGATGAGTATGTTATAGGTCAGGATGATGCAAAGAAAGTTTTATCTGTAGCTGTATATAACCACTATCAGAGATTACGTCATTCAGGCGTTGATTCAGATGTTGAATTAGGTAAATCTAATATTCTTTTAGTAGGTCCTACAGGATCTGGTAAAACTCTATTAGTTCAGACATTAGCGAAATTCTTAAATGTACCGTTTGCTATTTCTGATGCAACCACTTTAACCGAAGCAGGTTACGTAGGTGAAGATGTAGAAAACGTGATTGTACGTTTACTGCAGAACTGCGATTTTGATGTAGAAAAAGCTCAGAAGGGCATTATCTATATCGATGAAATCGACAAGATTGCTCGAAAGAGTGAAAATCCATCAATTACTCGTGATGTGTCTGGTGAAGGCGTTCAGCAGGCATTATTAAAGTTAATTGAAGGAACTGTTGCTTCTGTTCCTCCAAATGGAGGCAGAAAACATCCACAAGAGAAGAATATCGAGGTAGATACCTCACAGATTTTATTTATCTGTGGTGGTGCTTTTGACGGTCTTGATAAGATTGTTGAAAAGAGAGTATCAAAGAAAGCTGGTATTGGCTTTGGTGCTGAAGTTTACGGTAAAGATGACAAGATGACACTTTCTGACAAGTACAAGAAAGTTGAGCCTGATGATCTTGTAAAGTTCGGTATTATCCCTGAGTTTGTAGGTCGTTTACCTGTAATTACAGCTTTATCAGAACTTAATCGTGATGAGTTAATTAGAGTTCTAAGAGAACCTAAGAACGCTATCATCAGACAGTTTGAAGCAATGTTTAAGTTTGAAAACGTAAAGCTTGAATTTACAGCAGAGGCTTTAAATGCTATAGCTGACAGTGCTATTAAACGCCATACCGGCGCACGTGGTTTACGTTCAGTTGTAGAAGGCTTGCTCTTAAATACCATGTATGATATTCCTTCGGTGAAGAATGTCGAAAAGGTAATTGTTGACAAGAATACGGTTGAAAATCACCAAGAGCCTTTAGTTATTAAGAAAGACGATTTTGAAATCGCGTCTAACTCTTAATAATATAATTTACAGATAAGGCCCTTCAAGAACGATTGAGGGGCTTTTTTATCGGTTTAAAAGTTTATTTTGATTCAGTTTTAATTCATAAGAGATTTTCTCTTAATACTGGAAGAACATGACAGAAAAAACAATTAAAAAGACAAGAACTAAAGATACAGCAACTAAGAAAACTACTAACAGACGTAGTACTGCTAAGAATGGTTCATCCAAGAATAGAGTAAAAGAGATGATTTTACCTTTAATTACTTTAAGGGCTTTGATCATTACTCCTCATTCTAAATTACAGATTACAGCTGCAAGAGATAGCTCTATTGCTGCATTTACTTATGCTCAAGAACAGGAAGAGCAAAATGTTGCTGTCTTCTGCCAGCTTAATGAAGCAGATGAAAAGCCTGAGTTTAAAGATCTGCACAAAACAGGTGTGATCTGCAAACTTTTGAGTATGAGCCAAAAGGATGCTAATACTCGTCAGTGTTTAATTTCTGGCTTTGAGAGAATTAAGTTAATTGAAATCATTGATGATGATAAGGTTCCTTTTAGAAAAGCAAGAATTCAGGTCTTAAGTGAGGAAGAGCAGTCAGATAAAGATGTAGCTGATACTTTATCTGTATTAAAGTCATGCTTGCAGTATGCAATTGACTCATCAGATAAGACTTCAAGAGCCTTAATTGAGGATTCAGTGCCTAAGCACTTAATCTCATCTATTTTAGAAGAGAGCTCTTTATCAAGATTAACCGATACCTTAACCCAGATCTTAAAGCTTGATACTCAAACTAAGTACATGCTTTTATCATCTCTAAATCCTGTAGAGAGAGGTCGCATTTTAATCAGTGCCTTAAACGGTTATTCTTACAAATCAGAGTTAGAGAACAGAATCATTGATTTAGCTAAAAAATCAATGGAAAAGAACCAGAAAGAGTACTTCTTAGCAGAGCAGTTAAAAGCTATCAAGAAAGAACTTGGTATTTCTGTCTCTGAAGATGATGACGTGCAGTCATTCATGACCAGAAATGAAGAGTTAAAAGCTCCTGAATATGTTCATAAACGTATTGAAAGAGAGATTAAAAAGCTAAACTCAATGAGTATTAACTCATCAGAGTACTCTGTTGTAAGAAACTATATTGACTGTCTACTATCTTTACCTTGGCTTGAGTGTTCAGAGGTAAATCATGATCTAAAGAAAGCTAAAGAGATCTTAGATAGAGATCATTATGGTTTAACTAAAGTAAAAGACAAGATCTTAGAGTATTTAGCAGTTCAGTCTCGTGCTGACAGACTGCATGGTCCTATCATTTGTTTAATGGGCCCTCCAGGTATTGGTAAAACCTCCTTAGGTAAATCTATTGCTGCAGCTACTGGTAGAAAGTTTGTCAGAGTCGCATTAGGTGGCGTTAACGATGAAGCTGAGATCCGTGGTCACAGAAGAACCTATATTGGTGCATTGCCTGGTCGTATTATCTCAAATATGGCAAAGGTTGGTGTAAACAACCCATTGTTCTTATTAGATGAGATTGATAAGGTGGTTTCATCAGTTCATGGTGATCCATCAGCTGCTTTATTAGAAGTTTTAGATCCTGAGCAAAACTCTACATTTGAAGATAACTATGTAGAGATTGATTATGATTTGTCTAATGTTATGTTCGTAACCACAGCCAATTCATACAACATCCCAGGACCTCTATTAGATCGTATGGAGATTATTGATTTATCTTCATATACAGAGGATGAGAAGTTCCATATAGCTAAAGAGCATCTTTTCCCTAAACAGTTGCGTTTAGCTAATGTAGGTGAAAAGGAAATCACAATAGCAGACGATGTCTTATTACATTTGATTCGCTATTACACTCATGAAGCTGGTGTTCGTGAGTTAGAACGTACTTTAACAGAGATCATCAGAAAGACTATTAAAGATCTGATGATCGAAAATCCTAAGGCTAAGAAGCTAAAGGCAACAGCTGTAACTGTCGAAGATATTCACAGAATGTTAGGCCCTGAGAAGTATGACTTTACCTCTAAGTTAAAAGAGAGCAAGGTAGGTATTGTTAACGGTCTGTCATGGTCTACCTTAGGTGGTGATATTCTGCAGTTAGAAGCTGTAGCAAACGAGGGTAAGGGTAAACATCAGTTAACAGGTAAGTTAGGTGATGTAATGAAAGAATCAATCTCTACAGCTATTACTGTAGTTAGAACCTTATCTAAAGATTTGCACTTAAACCAGGATTTCTTTGAGACCTGTGACTTACATGTTCATGTTCCAGAAGGTGCTGTGCCAAAGGATGGTCCATCAGCTGGTGTGGGCATGGTAACAGCTGTGGTATCTGCTTTAACAGGCAATCCTGTAAGATCAGATGTAGCCATGACAGGTGAGATCACCTTACGAGGTGATGTTCTGCCAATTGGAGGCTTGAAAGAGAAGCTTTTAGCTGCAATGAGAGGTGGCATTAAGACAGTCATGATCCCTAAAGAGAATGAAAAAGATCTTTGGGATATTCCTCATGTAGTTCAAGAGAAGATGACTATAAAGCCAGTATCTAGAATCGAAGAGGTTTTAAAGACAGCCCTAGAGCATGATCCTTACACTTTCATGCCTACAACAAGCTGGCTTTTAAAAGATAAAAAGCAGGTAGCAAAAGGTTCTAGAAAAAAGAAAGTAGATAGCATGAACATTGTTCTGTAGGAATTCAAATATGAGCAACACAGAGAATAATCAGGACTTAGAAAACAAAACATCTTTAAATAAAAAAGATGAAGCTTTTGTAAAGTTTGATGATGAACAAAAAGAAAACAAAGATGAAAACACTATCGATGATGAAATCAAAAAGATTGTGGGTTCAGCTGATGCTTTAATTAAAGTTCTAGAAAAGATTGCTCCCGAGGTTAATTCTGATAAAGTGGTTAACCCTGAGGCCTTTTTAAAGATCATCAAACCATTGTGCGTAAGTGTTGAAAATACTCTGCCAATGCTGATGGAATGTCAGGATAATTTAGAGTATCTAAAAGATGACAATGCTTATGTTCTAAGACAAAAAGTCGCTCATATTGAAGATGATCTCCTGCCACCTCTTTTAGCTTATATAAGAGAGCATGACAAGAAAAAAGACTAGATCTTAGGATGGTACTTGGTAAGAGAATACTTCTTTTGGGGAGCTATTCTTTTACAAAAGTAGCTTAATATCTTACAAAAGATCTACTAAAACTCCTCAAATAAAAATCCTAATTGGAGGTTAGATGAGGAGTTTATTTTACAAAAAATCCTCAAAA
This sequence comes from Succinatimonas sp. UBA6849, assembly GCA_002449335.1. Classification (GTDB taxonomy): domain Bacteria; phylum Pseudomonadota; class Gammaproteobacteria; order Enterobacterales; family Succinivibrionaceae; genus Succinivibrio. Next base: position 22,172 of record DKDL01000037.1, read on the forward strand.
CCGCATTCTGATAGCACTTTTACACGTATTTTTTTTGCAAAAAATACGATGCAGATCAATTTTTCGAAATAATAAGTCTATAAACAGTGCAAAACACGTGCATAATAGCTTAAGGGCTTTTAAGCTCAAGCGTTGAGTTAGAATACGCGCAATTTAACAAACCCAATTAGGAGTACATTGTGAATAAAAGTCAATTAGTTGATAGCATCGCTAAGAAGTCAGGTTTAACTATCAAAGATTCAGCTGCAGCTGTAAATGCATTTTTAGATTCTGTAAAAGATGCTTTAGCAAAAGGTGAGACTGTAACTTTAATCGGTTTCGGTAATTTCTTAGTTCGTGACAGAGCTGCTCGTTCAGGCCGTAACCCACGTACTGGTGAAGTTGTACAGATCCCTGCAGTTAAGGTTCCTGCATTCAAGGCAGGTAAGCCATTAAAGGATATCGTTAACAAATAATTTTACTTATTTGTCAAAAGATCCCTGAGTTTAGAAAAATTCGGGGATTTTTTTTTGCAAAAGAGCATCTATGTGAATTGTGCAATTTAATTTTAGGATCAATTCTTTTATAATTTGATAAGTTTGTTTCACCATGTGTAGCTTGTGCTACGGAGATAATTAAAAAATGTTAACTGATAAGTTGCGTGATGGTGCGCACGGTAAAGTTTTTAAGATCCTGTTCTGGATCATTATTCTTTCATTTATTTTTGCAGGCGTCGGCAATTATTTGATCCCTAAACTTAATACTGATCCTGTAAAGATTGGCAAATACAGCATTAAATCAGAGCAGTGGAATGCACAGTACCAGGATCAGGTTCGCATGATGCAGAACCAGTATGGTCCACAGGTAAATAAGTTCTTTGAAAATCCAGAAAATGTTAAAGCTATGCGTATGCAGGTTTTAGAGCGCATGATTGACAATGTTGCTTTAAATTCTGTTACCTATGAGCAGGGCATTAGAGTTGGTGACGAACAGGTAAAGGACGCTATTCGTAAAGAAAGAGCTTTCCAGAAAGACGGTAAATTCAATAACGATTTATTCTTAGCTAAAGTTCGTAACATGGGTTCAAGCCCTGATTACTTTGCTGAGCAGTTGCGTACACAGTTAGCTCAGGAAACCTTAGTAAATCCTATTTTATTATCAGGTTCTTCAGTATATCCGCATGAGGTTGAGCTATTAGCAAAGTTGTTTGCTCAGACCAGAGTTATTGATACTTATACAGTTGATACAGCTAAACTAGCTAAGAGTGTAGAAGTAACTGATGAGCAGGTTCAAAAGTTCTATGATGAGAACAAGGCTCTCTTTAAGAAGCCTGCAAGTGTTAAGTTTACTTACATTCTTTTGACCGTTAATGATTTAAAGAAAGAAGTTGAAGTAACTGACGAGAAGTTAGAAGAATACTACAACTTAAATCAGACTGATTTTACAGTTCCACAGAAGCGTGAATGCTCACAGATCTTAATTAAAGCCTCAACAGATAACTATGCACAAAAGGCAAAAGAAGCTTTAGCTGAATTAAAGTCAGGCAAGAGCTTTGAAGAAGTTGGTCTTAAGTATTCTGATGATAAAGACTTTGAAAAAGATCATGGTTCATTAGGATTATTAGAGAAAGGCTCATTATCATCACAGCTTGATATTGCTTTATTTGCAATCAATAAAGTGGGTGATGTATCTGACGTAGTTATCGATGAGTCAGGCGCTCATATCTTAAAGCTAGATGGTATCACCGAGTCATTCGTTCCTAAGTTAGCAGATATTAAAGATGAGGTTAAGGCTAAGTTCATCGATGCTAAGGCTTTAGATTTATATAACGAAAAGACAGCTAAATTAACTGATGTATCTTATGAGAATCCAGATTCTCTTGAGGCTGCATCAAAGGCTGTAGCTTCACCTATCTTAGAGTCAGGTGTAGTTTCATTAGGTGATAAGTCATTAAAGTGGCCTTTATCAACTGATGAGGTTCAGAAGCTTGCATTTAATGAAGTGAATAGAACTTCAAATGTAAACTCAGCTGTAATTTCATTAGGCAATGAAGCTTGCATTGTTTTAAATGTAAATGACTACAAAGATGAGTCTTTATTAAAGCTAGATGAAGTTAAAGAGAAGGCTACAAAGCTTGCTCTAAACAATTTAGTAACAAAGAAAGCTCAGGATATCTTAGCTAAGATTAAAGAATCTGTTGCTGCTGGAAAAGATGTTGAGGTAACTGATGATGTAACTAAGGCTACTGATGTAACCGTATCAAGAGACGATCAGACTTTAGATCCTTACTTTGTATTAGAAGTTTACTCAATTCCTAATAAGGTAAACGACAGTGTAACCACCAATAAAGGTCAGCCTGTTCTTGCTGTATTAAAGAGCGTTAATGATGCAGATAAAGCAGATCTTGAGAAATATACTGCTTTAATACGCGCTCAATTAGTGCAATTTAAACAGAATAAGACAAATTCTATGATCTATTTAGGTGCACGTGATATCAGTGATATTGAGTACAATGAGGATGGTATTAAGCTTGTAAATCAACAAAATAGCAATGCTGATTAAGCTAAAATACACATAAATCATTACTAACCAAAATAGGGCATCCACTTTACGTAGATGCCCTTTTTGTTATTTAATAGTGAAAAATTTTGGGAAGTAATAAAAATGAATATACATGAATATCAGGCAAAAGAGATTTTTAAGGAGTACGGACTTCCCGTTGCTCCTTTTTTTGTAAGCACAAAGGCAACCGGTATTGGTAAGGCTGCTTATGAATTAGCTCCAGGACCTTATGTAGTTAAGTGTCAGGTTCATTCAGGAGCTAGAGGTAAGGCAGGTGGTGTAGCTCTGGTACAAACTCCTGCTGAAGCTGAGGCATTTGCTGCAAAGTGGTTAGGTAAAAGGCTAGTTACCCGTCAGAGTGGTCCACATGGCAAGCCTGTAAACAGAATTTTAATTGAAAGAGCTTCTAATATTGCAAGAGAGCTTTATGTGTCAGCTACCATTGATAGAGCATCAGCTCATCTGACAATTATTGCTTCAGAGGCTGGTGGCATGTCAATTGAAGAGTTAGCTGTAAATCAGCCTGAGAAGATCTTAAAGGTAGCAATTGATGAGTTAACAGGTCCTCAGGCATATCAGGGCAGAGAGTTAGCTTATAAGTTAGGATTGCAAGGTAAGCAGGTCAATCAGTTTGCAAAGATCTTTTTAGGCATCTGCAAGATGTTTGTGCAAAAGGATTTATCTTTAGTTGAGATTAACCCATTAGTTGTTACTAAAGAAGGTGACCTCTTATGCTGTGATGCCAAGATCAATACCGATCCTTATGCTTTGTATCGTCATCCTGAGATGGCTGAATTAGATGATCCTTCACAAGAAGATCCTCGTGTTGCAAGAGCTGTGGCAGCAGGCTTCAGTTATGTACCTCTAGAAGGTAACATCGGATGTATGGTTAATGGTGCAGGTCTTGCTATGGGCACCATGGATATCATTAAGAACCTAGGTGGTGCTCCTGCTAACTTCCTGGATGTAGGTGGTACTGCAACTAAAGAGCGTGTTATGGAAGCTTTTAAGGTTATCTTAGAAGATCCCAACGTAAAGTGCATCATGGTAAACATCTTTGGTGGCATTGTTCGTTGTGACATGATTGCCGAAGGTATACGAGGCGCTGTAGAGCAGATTAAGATCTCAGTACCAGTAGTGGTAAGACTTGAAGGTAATCAGGCTCAAGTAGGTGAGAAGATCTTAAATGAATGCGGTCTTAATATTGTATCTGCACGTGATTTAAGACAGGCAGCAACACTTGCAGTAAAAGCAGCTAAGGCAGAGTAGGTTTTAAAATGAGTATTTTAGTAAATAAAGATACAAAGGTTATCTGTCAGGGTATTACAGGTTCTCAGGGGACACAGCATTGTGAACAGATGTTAGAGTATGGCACTATGTTAGTAGGTGGTGTAACACCTGGCAAAGGTGGTCAGACCCATTTAGGTTTACCTGTATTTAATACTGTAAAAGAAGCTGTAGCTGCAACCGGTGCAACCGTATCAATGGTGATGGTACCTCCTCCATTTGCAGCAGACTCAATCTTAGAGGCAATTGATGCAGGTCTTGAGCTTGTGATCTGTATTACCGAAGGTATACCTGTACTAGATATGCTGAAGGTAAAAGCAAAGTTAAAGACCACCAAGACTACTTTAATCGGACCTAACTGTCCTGGTATTCTGACACCAGACGAGTGCAAGATTGGTATTATGCCAGCCTCAATCTTTAAGAAGGGTAAAGTCGGTATTGTATCTCGTTCAGGTACTTTAACCTATGAAGCAGTTAAAGAGACTACTGAGGCAGGCTTTGGTCAGTCAACTTGTGTAGGTATAGGCGGTGATCCTGTACAAGGTTCAAACTTTGTGGATATCTTAAAATTATTTGAAAACGATCCTGAAACTGAAGCTGTAGTTTTAGTAGGTGAGATTGGTGGTACAGCTGAACAAGATGCTGCAAACTATATTAAAGAGCATATGACAAAGCCTGTAGTTTCATACATTGCGGGTGCTTCAGCTCCTAAGGGACAGCGTATGGGACACGCTGGTGCCATTATCTCTGGAGGTAACGCTACAGCCGCTGCTAAGCAACAGGCTTTACGAGAGGCTGGTGTAACAGTTGTTCCAACAGCAGCTGATATCGCAGATGGCATCCGAGAAGCAACCGGATGGAATTAGTTTAGACTATCTCTTTACAGAAAATTATAAATGAAGTTATGAGCTCTTTTACTATGGTATTAGAGCTCTTTTATTTTTATCTCATAGAACCATTTGTGAGCTAATTTTGTAATGAGTCTGCTTTTTATGTACCTTAAAAAAGAATTTTGGAAATTTAGAAAATATTGAATACATGTAGGATAATTTTTGTAGTTTCATATAGTACAATATAGCGAAAGTTTTGTATGGAGTAAGAAAATGAAAGGCATAATTGCAGGAGCAGTATTAGGTTTAGGTCTTATTTCTCAGTCATATGCTGAGGTTTTGATTGATGTTCGAAATGATACCTCAGAAGACTGTTCTCTTGCTGTAAATGCTCGTATCGATAAAACCAAGTGGATCACTCAAGGTTGGTATGTGTTTGCCTCAGGTGAAGAAGCTCCAATTATTTTAAAGGATATTAACGATATCCATAACGTCTATATCTATAACGATTGTAAAAAGACTGTAACCTCACCAAAGACCGAGACCAAAAAGGCTTGGGTTAAGAGCAATTACAAGTTCAAAGATGAGTCTCCTCGTGATAAAGAGCAGGGGTATGAAGAAGTTGTCTTCGAGCGTTTACAGTCAGACAAATATCAAATTCAAAACTAGTCGTATTTAAATCCATTCTCAGTGTGCAGAATTTATAATTTGGCACACTTCCTGCTGATATCTTAATTAGAATGTAAAACGGCAATACTTGCCGTTCTAGGAGGTTAGGATGTCAGCGACATTAACTAGATCATCTCTTGATAGTTATCTTAGTCTGAATGTACAGAATAGTAATTCAGTCTCACAGAATAATCTTCAGGCAAATAAAAGCAGTGATAACGGAGTAGATTTTGCTAAAGCTCTATCTATTCTTACATCTACTGCCAACAAAGGTGAAAGTTCGAGCTTTAAAGACAGTTTATCTGCTCAAAGTGGCACTGCAGATCTTGATGATAATTATTTCTTATCTCAGTTATCATCAGCTTATCAGAGCAGTGCTAATAAAGAAAGTGAAGCTGTAACAGATAGCAACAAGAGCTCATTAGAAGAGCAATTTTCTGTTCTGAACAGTTCTCCTAAAAAGGAAGAATGGGAATTATTAGAAAAGAAACTTGATGAACAGGATTATTCAATACTATCTAAATTAGGTGATGGTTTACTTACAGCAGCCAAGTTTGCAGCAAGTGCATATTTGGGAAAAGTAATTTAGAGCTTTAAGTTATGGACAGAAAAGACACTGTCCATAACCAATTATTTCTCCTAAGGTCTCATCATTGTAAGCTAACCTAAACTTACATCTAAGAACATCATCAGTAAAAATCCTGCCAGTACACTTACAGTACCTTTATCTGAATTCCCAAGATTATGAGCTTGAGGAATAAGCTCCTCTATTACAACATACATCATGGCTCCTGCTGCAAAGGATAGGAACCATGGAAGGTATGGGGCTACGGTATCAGCTAGTAACACCACCAAGATGGCCGCTACAGGCTCAACAGCTCCTGAGAGTGTTCCTAGAATAAATGATCTTACACGTGACATACCGTCAGCAAAGTAGGGCATGGAGACAGCAGCACCTTCAGGAATATTCTGAATACCGATACCTAAAGCTAGAATTGCAGTAGCACTTACAAGTCCTATACCAGTACCTGTTGCAGCGGCTGATACACCTACAGCCATGCCTTCTGGGATATTGTGAATTGTAATTGCAAGAAACATTAAGGTATGTTTTCCAAGATTGGATTTTGGACCTTCAGGTGATTTTGAGAGTACATGCAAGTGAGGCATGGATTTATCCAGAATAATTAAAAACAGCACACCTAAAAAGAATCCCCCAATTACAGGTATTAAGCGCGAGTTACCAGTTGCGTTTCCGTAATCCAAAGCTGGCAGAATCAAACTGAAGATGGATGCAGCAAGCATAATACCTGCACTAAAGCCCATACTTAACTGAGTGTAAATACGATTTTTTTGTTTTAAAAGTACAAAAACTACGGCCGCACCCAAGGTTGTACACATAAAGATAAAAGCACCGGAGGTGATAGCCAGAAGCAGTGGATCTTCAAAAGACATAATTTATTCCTTCTTAATACACTTATAGTTACCTTATGCTAACACAAAATTATGCTTTTAAATCAATTTACTAATCATTACTAATGCATTTATAAAGAAAAGTAATATGACAGAGCCTAACCTCCTGTATAATTACATTACTTTGAGCAAAGATCATTTAGTTTTTTTAGTACTGCATAGTCAAATACATGAGTAACGATACATACCTAGTCCCAGATCTTAAAAAAGGTGAAATTCACAGAACCGAATTTACGGTTAAAAAGAGTCGTTTTATTACCTCTATTGCAAGAACTCATGGTGTTGATGAAGCTAAAGCCTTCATTGATAAGGTAACTAATGAGTTTAGTGATGCAAGGCATAATTGTTTTGCCTTTAATTCAGATAAGCCTGGTACCTCAGGATATGCTGGATGCTCAGATGATGGTGAGCCTCATGGTACCGCAGGACAGCCAATGCTAAATGTGATCTTACATTGTGATGTAGGTGAAATCACAGCAGTAGTTACCCGTTATTTCGGAGGCATTCTCCTAGGAACAGGGGGCTTGGTAAAAGCTTATCAGGATAGTGTAAAACAAGCTTTAGAAACTTTAAAAACTACACCTATGGTGTTGATGACAACTTATAAAGTGCAGATTGAGCATTCTAATGTCACTTTATTTCAAAGACTCTTAAATAAAGTTAATGCTCAAATCCTGAACCAAGAGTATACAGATAAAGTGGTATTTACAGTGATGATCCCCAATGACAGCGCTTCTCTTTTCACTTCATCTGTAACCCAAATGACCTCAGGTCGAGCTTTGATTGAAAAGATCGAAAGCTAAAACAATTGAAGAAGGCATTGTGCCTTCTTCAATAAGATCGTAAATGGTCAGAAATAAATT
>DKDL01000079.1 GCA_002449335.1 Succinatimonas sp. UBA6849
TGCTCATGCTGAGCACACCTAGAAAAGAGCCTCAACGAGGCTCTTTTCTATTGTGCGTTATTACTAATCCTCAATACCAGGCATTAAAAGCAGAGCCTGTTTTAAGTCATTGATCTCATCACGAACAGAGGCTGCCTCTTCGAACTTAAGTTCACGAGCATATTTAGTCATTGATGCTGTAAGTTCATCAATTCTCTTGGTGATCTCCTTAGCACTCATGTGAGATACATTGTTCTTCTTTTCCCATTCCTTACGAGAAATAGGCTTCTTGCGAGGTTCATCAGGAACCTTAAAGGAATCTGTATCACGCAGAGCAACTTCCATAATATCAACAATCTTTTTCTTGATTTGCTTTGGAGTGATGCCGTGTTCTTTATTGTATTTTTCCTGTAACTCACGTCTTTTAGCAGTAACCTCAATAGTCTCTTTCATGGAATCGGTTATCTTGTCGGCATAGAAGATAGCTTTACCATTGACGTTACGGGCGGCACGACCTACGGTCTGAATTAAAGAACGAGCTGAACGCAAAAAGCCTTCTTTATCGGCATCTAGGATTGCAACTAAAGAGACTTCAGGCATATCAAGACCTTCTCTTAGTAAGTTAATACCTACTAGAGCATCAAACTCACCTAGTCTGAGATCACGGATAATATCCATTCTCTCTACTGCATCAATATCAGAGTGCAAGTACCTTACTCTAATATCATGCTCACTTAGATAAGCTGTAAGCTCTTCGGCCATCTTTTTGGTAAGAGTGGTGATTAAAACTCTTTCATTGCGTTTAGCGCATGCTCTAATCTCGCTCATGACGTCATCAACCTGAGTCGCTACAGGTCGTACTTCAATAATAGGATCTAAAAGACCTGTAGGTCTTATGATCTGCTCTACAACCTGGCTTGATTCTTTTATCTCAAGCTCTGCAGGAGTTGCTGATACATATAAAGTTCTAGGCTGCAGAGCTTTGAACTCTTCAAACTTTAAAGGACGGTTGTCATAAGCTGATGGCAATCTAAAACCAAAATTTACCAAGCTCTCTTTTCTTGAATGGTCTCCTTTATACATAGCGCCAATTTGAGGCACAGTCACGTGAGACTCATCGATGATTAAAAGACCATCTTTTGGCAGATAATCAAATAAACAAGGAGGAGGATCACCTTCTTTTCTACCGGTTAAATATCTTGAATAGTTCTCAATACCAGAGCAGTAGCCCAATTCATTGATCATCTCAATATCATATGAGGTTCTCTCACGGATACGCTGCTCCTCTAATAGCTTATTGTTCTCTAAAAAGTACTGACATCTGTCATTTAACTCATCTTTTATCTGTTCTACAGCATGATCAAGAATATTCTTTGGAGTTACATAATGAGTCTTTGGGAAGATGGTGGTTCTTGCTAACTTTTGGAAAGTCTCACCTGTTAAAGGATCGAAGGTCTTAATTGACTCAATCTCATCATCAAATAATTCAAGTCTTACAGCATAACCGTCAGAATCAGATGGATAGATATCAATAACATCTCCCCTTACTCTAAAGGTAGAACGAGCGAAACCTAAATCATTTCTGGTGTATTGAAGATCAGACAGTCGTTTGGTGATTTGCTCCTGAGTTATCTGTTCACCTACAGAAACATGTAACATCATCTTTAAGTAGGTTTCAGGTTCGCCTAAGCCATAGATTGCTGAGACCGAGCACACCACAATCACATCTTTACGTTCCATCAGAGCTTTAGTTGCAGACAGTCTCATCTGATCGATATGATCGTTTACCTTAGCATCTTTCTCAATAAAGGTATCAGATGACGGCACATAAGCTTCAGGCTGGTAATAATCATAGTAAGACACAAAATATTCAACTGCGTTTTCAGGGAAAAACTCTTTCATCTCTCCGTATAACTGAGCTGCTAAGGTCTTATTGTGAGAGAGGATCATAGTAGGCTTGTTGAGCTTTGCTATGACATTTGCCATCGTAAAAGTCTTACCAGAACCTGTTACACCTAATAGGGTTTGAAACTTATCGCCCTGATTAAAACCTTTAACCAAAGAATCAATGGCTTCTGGTTGATCACCTGTAGGCTTGTATTGAGAATGTAATTTGAAATTCATTTTTAGAAAACAAAAGTTATCTTGAGTAAATAAACATGCTGTTAATTACCATGTTAGCAAAAGGAAATTCACTTTCAATCACACTTAAGAAAAATCGTCAGTAAAATTTAATAACAATCTTCACACTGGAACTATACTATAAGTAAACCTGTTGATAGATATAGGTTTGCGGGGATGTAGTCAATTAATATAAAGCTCAACACTAGTTTATCGGTCAAAATTAAAAATACATTAATGTGTGTAAACGTATTCATTGAGATACAAATCACATTATTTAATAGACTAAACAAAATTAGTGTGATCTTTAGTGAAAATTTATAGTAAATTACTAAGTCAGAGTAACGAGTAGAATCATTCCGTGCCCTGTTGTGCGAAAATTGTGCTATTTTCACATTGCGATAATAAAAAAGTGTGAAACTTCATAAAAATCAACACAATAGATAGAATTTTCTACTGAAAAATTGCTCACTTATAAATATAAAAAACATATAACTATCTAATGAATACACTAAAACGTCATTTAGAAATAAAGACAAAACTTGCAGGCTCTCAAACTCTTGAGGATGAGTTCTCCTTAAGAGAAAAGACCAAACCAGAGCTTTTAGGCTCATTTGACAAACTGTGTTCCCTTCCAGGGGACATTGCAGCTCTGTCTGTCTCTAATGATTGTATTATTTCTGACTATGTCGATTTTCACGGTTCAACCAAGGTTGATAATGCTAAAGGGCATTATGGACCTTTGCTTTCATCGCTTGGAAAATTGTTTTAGTCAGGACACATGTATACAATCGTTTTACAAGGATTAAATCACTTTACTGGAGTTAGTTCATTAGTCGCTGCTATGACTTATTCTCTGTCATTGCAGGGGTTCAAGACTGTATGTATTGATTCTGACAACAGTAAAAATTCCGTAAGTTCATCTCTTTTATTCGGTCTTGAAAGACAGAATTATGGCTTTTTGGACGCTTTAAAAGATAATACTTTCAACAGAGACAATCAGAATCTTCTGTTTAAATACAGCGAGAATGCCTATTTCATTCCATTTGGTAATGCACAAGAGCTTATCAGCACTCCTGAAGACTGCACTTATACAGCTAATGCTTTAGTAAAGAGCTTAGAGGCTTTTAAGGCTATCGACTTTGTCATCATTGATGCAGGTAACAGAGAATCTCAATTTGCAAGAGCTCTATCTTCTGTATCAACCATGACCATTACCATCATTGAACCTGAGCAGAACTCTTTAGTAAGGCTAAACAGTATTGATGTTCAGGCAAATGAGTACTTTCTTGTAAACAAGATGGTAGCTTCAAGTAAGATCATGAACGATGTGTTCATGCTGATGAAAAAGAGCAAAGTAGGTAACTGCATTCTAAACTCAGCAATAGAATTTGATGAATCAGTTATTGATGCAAACATGCATCAAGAGCCATTCTCAAAATTCTTGCCAATCAGCGCATCTACTAATGCCTTAGAAAGGATCCTTTTTGACATCATTCTAATCTGTAAAAAAGTAGGGGCAGATGAATAATGTTACAAAGAGGTAATGTAGAGGCTATAAATCCTCTTGATTTATATGACAGCTGGCGACTGAACGGTGCATCTAAGATCACATGTCTTGTCAATCTGTTCTTTTTATCAATCGTGCTGGCAGTTTTGCCTGTTGAAAACAGATACTACAAAAATCTAAGACAACATTTTTATTTCTTTTATCCTCAAATTCAAAGAAATAATCCTAAGTTTTTAGATCCATTAAGAGTAATTATTCAGACTCTGTTTTTACTCATTGTAAGATTTGATCCAAAAAAAGGTCAGCGCAGTGCCGAAACAGTTAATACCATAGTAGATCTTTTCAAAAAATACGTAAGTATTCCTGTTTTAAAGAAAGTAACCAAGTTCACTGTAAATGTAGGTGACAGAGCTACTGCTAAAAAGAGCGTTCTTTTAAAAGACAGAAATTACATTATCCTAAGAATTCTGCTTATAGGATCACTACTAAGCTGTATTCTTGCAGTAACACAGCCTTTTGATTTTACCTACCAGTTAATCTTCGTAGGTTTAATGTGGCTTTTGGCTATTCTGTTAAAACCAGTAAAAAATCATGTTGCTCTGATGTTACTTATCTTTATTTCTATCATCATCTCAACCCGTTACATTTACTGGCGTATTACCAAAACCATTCTGCTTACCGATCCAGTAACAGCCATCTGCGCGCTCTTACTGTTGGCAGCTGAAATTTATGCTTATATTGTTTTGGTTTTATCTTATTTTCAGGTTTGCTGGGTATTAGACAGAAAGCCTTACCCCCTACCAAAAGACACCAGTTTATGGCCTACAGTTGATATCTTTATTCCAAGTTACAACGAGCCACTTGAAGTTGTAAAACCTTGTCTTTTAGCAGCCCTTGATCTTGACTGGCCTCAGGATAAGTTGAAAGTGCATATGCTAGATGACGGTACGAGAAAAGATTTTGAAAATTACTGTAAAGAAATTGGTGTTAACTACATTATCAGAAAAGAGCATAACCATGCTAAAGCAGGTAACATAAACCATGCTTTAACAGTAACTAACGGCGAAATCATTGCTATTTTTGACTGTGACCACGTACCTACAAGAGCTTTCTTACAGATGACTGTAGGTTGGATGGTTCATGATCAGAAGATTGCTCTGGTACAGACTCCACATCACTTCTATTCAGATGATCCTTTTGAAAAGAACCTTGATATTAAAGGTGAAGTTCCTGCTGAAAACTCACTATTCCATGACTTCATTCAAAAAGGAAATGATACATGGAACGCAACCATGTTCTGTGGTTCTTGTGCCATCATCAGACGTAAGCCTTTAGAAGAGATTGGTGGAATTGCAGTTGAGACTGTTACAGAAGATGCTCATACCTCTTTAAGATTAAACAGAAAAGGTTATTCATCAGCATTTATTAGTATGCCACTAGCTGCAGGTCTTGCAACCGAGTCACTTGCTGACCACATCAATCAGCGTATTAGATGGGCACGTGGTATGGTGCAGATCTTTAGAATTGATAATCCTTTATTTGGTAAGGGACTTACAATTCCACAGCGAATCTGTTTTGCTAATGCGATGATCCACTTCCTGCATGGTCTGCCTCGTATTATCTTCCTGTTAGCACCATTACCATTCCTGTTCTTTAATGTGTATGTAATTTTCGCATCAGGTCTTATGATCTTTGCCTATGTGTTGCCTCATATGGTTCACTCGACAATTACTAACCAAAAGATTCAGGATAACAAGAGATTCTATTTCTGGGGCGTTATTTACGAAACTATTTTGTCCTGGTACATCACTGTACCTACCTTAGTAGCTTTAATTTCACCTAAGCACGGTAAATTTAACGTAACTGCTAAGGGTGAATCTAACGAAGAAACCTATTTTGACTGGACCGTATCAAAGTCTTATATCTTTTTGATTATCTTAAATTTCTTAGGACTTATTTACGGTTTCTACAGAATTGCCACCGATCCTTTTGCTGAGGTTTGGATCATTCTCATTAACATTGCCTGGGTTTGCTATAACCTCTTAGTTTTAGGTGCAGCTTCAGCTGTTGCTCTAGAGCGTAAACAGGTTAGAAGCTCACCTCGTGTAGCATGTAATATCAGAGCTCAATTAGAGCTTAAAAACGAGAACTCAATTTCTGTTGTAATCACTGATTTCTCAAAAGAAGGTCTTGGTATCAGATTACCAACTCCTAATTTAGACGGTAAATCAGTAGCTGATCTTCTATACCAGGATATGCCTTTGTATATCACTATTGCTAATGCTGGTATCAGATATCGCTTTAAAGGAACAGTACGTTTCTTTAATAAATCAAAATTAGGTCTGAAGTTGCATTTAAATGGCTTAAAAGAGAATATCGAATACATCAGAACAACTTTTGCCTGTGGTGACAGATGGTCACACAGCTTTGAGAATTTACATCAGGATGGATTACTTCACGGTATCCATACTCTGGTTAAATTTGGCCTTAACGGCTATTTAAAAATGATAAAAAATGCCCCTCCTGTTTTCAGAGAGGTACTGTTTGTAATTGTGCGCTCAATGCTTTTTGTCTTCAGTCTGCTTCCACAGCCACTTGATCTGACAAAAGATCTTCCATTGAACAGACAGCTTAACAAGACAGAGTGTTAACGGAGTACTTATGCTTTCTAAATCCTGTAAGTTAGTAACTGCACTTTTGCTTGCAACTTATGCAACTACTAGTGCCTTTGCTGCAGAAAAAGTTAAAAAAGAGGAATCACCTGCAGTTGAAAAAGTATCACCTGTAAGAGTTGAATCCATTCCTAACACCGTAATGAACTACCCTATGTCAAGTCTTGATTGGGTAGAGCCTAGTGGTGGTTTAGGTCTTTCTGGTGTAACTCCTAAAAAGAGTGTGCATTTTTCTATTAAGAAAGATGAGTTAATCTCTGATTCAACTCTGTTCTTGTACTACACTCCATCACCATCTCTGATCCCTGTAAGATCACAGTTAAACGTTTATCTAAATGGTCTTTTAGTAAAGACTATTCCTATTCAGAAAGAGGATTTAGGTAATAAGGTTGAGAATGAAGTAAAGCTTGATCCTCGTGCTCTAGGTGATGACAATATTATTGAGTTTGAGTTTATCGGTCATTACACAGACATCTGTGAAAACCCTGTTGATTCAACCTTATGGTTAAACATTGGTGCAGCTTCAAACTTAAGACTTACAAAGCAGAAGTTACATATTGCTAATGATTTAGCAAACTTCCCTGTACCTTTCTTTAACGTAACTACCTCTGATAAGACTGTACTGCCAGTTGTATTTGCTACAGTACCTGATGAAGCAACTATTAAAGCAGCTTCAATCGTAAGTTCATTCGGTGGTGTGTTAACCAAATGGAGAGGTATTGATTACCCTGTTTTCATTAACAGTCTGCCTGATGATGGTAATGCTATTGTCTTCATCACTAATGACAATCGTCCTTATTTCTTGCAGGATTATCCTAAGACTGACGTTCCTACAGTTGAAATGGCTGATATTCCATCAACACTTACAGGCAAGATGCTGATTGTTTCAGCTCCTGATTCAGAAGGTTTAGTCACCGCAGCTAAAGCTCTAGCAATGGGTAACGTTCTTTTCAACGGTCCATTGAGCAAGGTTTTAGAGTATAAGGAAATTGAAAAGAGAAAGCCTTATGATGCTCCTAACTGGATTGATACTACCAAGAAGGTAACATTTGGCTCTTTAGCTACTTTTGATGCTCAGTTAAGTTCACAGGGCTTTAAACCTGTACCTATTAACTTAGATCTGAACTTACCACCAGATCTGTACTTTGTTAACGGTTCAAGAATTGATATGAACCTTTTATACAAGTACTCAAAGCCATCTCCTTTAGGAATGTCTCAGCTAAGATTCTTAGTTAATGATCATTTATTAAGATCATATCCATTAAAGCCTGAGAATGAGTCAGATGTAATCACTGAGAACATGCCTTTATTAGGTACATTAAACTTATTCACCAAGTCAAAAGTTGAAACTTCATTCTTAAAACCAATGAACAAACTTACCTTTGACTTTAACTACTCAATGGTTTACACCTCAAAGGTTAATGAGTGTACCACTCAGTTACCTATTCCAAATCGTGTAGAAATTGATCCTGCATCAACCATCGACTTCTCTGGTTTATATCACTTTACCCTGATGCCAAACCTAGAGCTGTTCTGGAAGAGTGGTTACCCATTCTCAATTTATGCTGATTTACAGGAAACTGCAGCTATTATCACCAATCCTGCTGATACTAGCGATTTATGTGCCCTGTTCAATACTTTAGGAAGAATTGGTGCTCAGTTAGGTTACAGCTCAACTAATATTGAGATTGTTACCGATGCCTCAGAAAAGGCTGAAGACAGACTTACCTACAAAGATATCTTAGTAGTAGGTCAGGTTCCTGATTTCTTAAAGACTGATGAGAATGCTACTTTAGTGTTAAATAAGACCCGTCAGGCAATTTCAACCTCATTTAACAATCAGATGCCAAACAGCTTCTCTAGCGATAAGAGAGATGTTACCCAGAAGATGACAGCTCAAAGCTCTGAAGGTTTAGGTGCAATTATTTCATTCAGATCACCTCTTAACAAAGATAAGACTGTAGTTGCAATCTTGTCTGATAGTCCATCAGGAATGGAAATTGTAAACGAGAACCTTATCCTGAATGCATCATCTAGTGAGGCACGTGGTTCTATTACCTTATTCAAAGAAGACAGAAGCAGAAGCTTTGATGTAGGCGAGAGCTATTATGTAGGTGACTTACCTTGGTATCAGCGTGTTTACTACGTAATGTTAGATAACCCATGGATGTTAATGTTACTGTCATTATTCAGCTCATTAGTATTCTGCATTATCTGCTACAAGGTTCTAAAGAGAATTCAGAAAGCAAGACTGCTCAAGAAATCTCAGAAGAAGGCACAGTAAGGAGTACAGAAATGAAATTTAAGAAAACTCTTTTATCTTTAATTCTCTGTACTTGTGTTGCTGGTGCTAATGCAGGCAATTTGTACGGTTATGACAAATACCTGAATTACCACTATGGTCAGGGAAGAATTACTGAGAACGCTAAGGCAGATGATACTATCTATGCAAAATATCAGGCTTATAACCTCTTTTTTGCGATTGTTGACTCAAACAAAGAGTTATTTGCAACCTTACTGCACAATCTTGAGAGTAATCTGTGCTTAGGCTCAGTGGATTTATATATTCCAAACAAGAGCTCAACTCTAGGTAAAACCAGTGACACTCTTGATGTAGGTGCTACTCTATTTACTGCTTATGCTTTAATTGAAGCTTCAGAGCAGTTCTCTGTACCTGAGTACAAAGACAAAGCAGAAAAGATCATTAAGTGCATCAAGACCAAGTTTGCTGTTAACAATGAAGTTTTAGGTGAACTTATCGTATCCTCAGTTGATAAGAACCAGAACTTCACTGTAAAGCCATCAGATTTTCCTCTATTCGTGGTTCAAAGATTATCTGCACACGATGGAGAATTAAAAAAGCAGTTACATAACTCATATGTAGCTATTGTTAAAGGTGCAGGTGATGGCTTTGTAGCTGATGAACTGCAGTTTAACGCTGATGGTAACTTACTAATTAAGAAGAACACCATCGGTGCTGCTGATGCCTTAAAGTTCTACCTGTTCTTGAACATCAGCTCAAAGGCTGATGCTAACTTCAGATTATTAAAACCTCTGTATGACAATATGGAGAAATCTTTAAACAAGGATCTTAAGGCACCTTTAGAGTACAATTTCTTTGATAGAGTTGAAAAAGGTGAAGGCACTATTGCCTATACAGCAGCCTTACTACCCGATGCTAAAGGAAAAATTAAAGATTATTTAAGAACTGAACTTAACAGTTATGTCTTTAAGCAAAAAGATTTTTATGCTCATACATTAGCCCTGTTCTCTTTAGGCTATGACAAGCATTTATTCTCTTTAGCTCCTAATGGCAAAATTATCCTGAATAAGTAGGCCTTAAAGTAGTTATTTAAAGTAGTAGATATTATGAAGTTTTTGCGATTATGCTTTTTAGCGGGTGTTATCTCATGCTCAGCGTTATTTAACGCTCAGGCAAGTGATAGCCTGTCGCTAAAAAAAGACGATTTGCAAATCAGAATGGAACAGCCTAATCTGCCAGCAATCAAGAGTAGCGAGTTTTTAGAGCAGGTCAAAAAGCTCAGAAAGAGCCAGGACTATGCTAAGAAAAACTATAACCCTACTTTGGAGTTAAATGCCCTTGAAAAGCTTGCTTTAGTATCAGGCCGTTCTTCAAAAGAATACCTAATTGCTTATGTACGCTTTAAGGTAAATCAGGGCGGTAAAGCAAGAGAAGAAGCTAAAGAAGCCATAGAAAAACTGTGCAAAATGGGAAAGTATTCCTATGAGTGCATTCAGGGTAAGGCTCTTTATGATATTTCATCCCCTCAGATGAAGATCAAACTTCAATCTTTTAACATGCATGAAACTAACCGCGACTATGAAGCTGCGGTAAAGGACATGGATGAACTGATGGGTATTCCTCTTGAGCATTCATTAAGACATCGCTACTTTGTAATGATGGGTAACATTGAAGGCCGTGAAAGCGAAGCTATCGCAGGCTTAGAGTCTATTGTAAGTGAAGATCCTACTGACAGTAACTTCAAGTTTGAGGTTATGAAGGACATCAATACCTTTAGAGCTCAGTTACTTGCTAATCAGGCAATTAAAGTTATCGATGATCCTAAGCAGTCTACTACAGCTCAAAACAACTTAAAGAAAGCTCTTAAGACTGATCCTGACAATCCTGATGCAGCTTACTGGCAGGAAATTCTAAACTACAGTACCTACTACAGAATGATTGATGAGGCTGATAAGTTATTAGAGGCAGGAAAAGTAAAAGAAGCATCTGAACTTTATCTAAAAGCCACAACCATCATGAAAGACAGCCCTTATGCTTATGTGGGACTTTCTAGATGTGCTGTTTTAGAAAAGAACGAAGCTCTTTTTGACAAGTACTCAACTTTAGCTGTTGAAAATTCAAAGAAAGAATCAGCAGATGAGAGAAAGAGAATTGCTCAGTCTATGATCTCTTTAAAGGGTGATCTGTATGCCAATATTGCTGATGATTATCAGCAAAAAGGTGACAGAGACAATGCTATCTTCTGGTACATGAAAGCTTTGAAGATTGATAACACCTCTGTATGGAATGCGTATGCTCTATCTAACCTTTTATTAGAGAAAGGTGATACTTATGCAGCGCTAAAAACTATTGAGAATGTATCCCCTACTGTTAAAAAGACCTCTGAGTATGCTTTTGCTCATGCTTTGATCTTAGATAAGTCAGGAAATACTCAAAAGGCTCTTAAGGTTTTAAAACCTTATAAAGGCGCCAGTCAGAGTATTGATGAGAACATTGCTCGTTTTGAAGAATCTTTAGCTATTGAAAAAGCAAACAAGCTTTATGCTAAGGGTGATTTAAAAGGCGCTATCAGATCGATTGAAAAATACAAGACCCCATACGTAGAGGCCACTTTAGCTCAATACCTGTATGAAGCAGGTGATTTAAAGAGAGCTGTGGCCATATTAAAAGATGCGATTGCCCAAGATGACACTCAGACCTATTCAAAGTTACGTTTAGCTCAGATCTATCATGAGTTAGGTGATGATGAAAAGGCCTCAGAGGTTGCTCTGTCATTAAAAGCAAAATCAAAGAGTTTATCTTTAGATAATCAAAGAGCACTAGGCGAATTATTCTCTGATCTCAACAGATTTGATGATGCGATTGCTGTCTATGAGTCAGGTCTTGCTGATGAGGGTAAGAATAATGAGGATGCTGAGGCTGACGATGATGGCGTTGTTTTAGTTTCAGATTTAAATGCTCGTCCTAATAGCTATCAGACACAGGATCTTGAAGTGTCTGAGAGTGAAAAGAGAATGACCAAAGCTTGGATGCAAAGAAATATTGCTGTAATCGAGGGTGAGCAGTACAAAAATGACACTAAAGCTTTAGACGACTACAGAAAAGCTCTGGCAATTTATGATGACAAGATTGGTCTTTACAGTGATGATGAGCTTTATACCAAAGCTTTAAGAACTCCTGATGAACCTCAGGACTGGTTACGCCAGTCAATTGCGTCTCGTGGTGCTGAGTACTATCAGGAGCACAATACTGTAATTACAGATTCTATTAGATTTATCAGAGATTCAGGTCATGGCGGTTACTCTGATAACAAAGGCTTTATCAATGTGCTTAACATTTCCTTCCATATGTTAAGTGGCAGAGTTGCCTTCCAGACTGACAGAACAGTAACCGATGCAGGCACTCTGACTGGTGGCGAGTATAACGATATGTTCGGTTCATGCTTTGCTACAGGCTGTAACGATACCTCTGCTCACAAGAGAAGCATCAATACTTATGCTTTATCTTATGATAATGAAGTCTTCCATGCTGATATTGGTACAGCTCCAAAGATTTCAGGTAATCAGGTTAAGTCTAACGCTATCGTTGGTGGCTTTAGAACTTATATCGATTACAAAGACTGGTCATTTACACCATATTTCTATCACCGTGCTTTGGATAATTCTCTACTCTCATACTTTGGTGATAGAGATCCAGCTGATGGTAAGTTATGGGGTGCTGTAAAGAAGACAGGTGCATCTTTAACTGTAAGTAACTATATCAATGAGTACTCAGGTTTCTGGATGAAAGGTGGCGTTGAAGTTCTAAAAGGAACAGAAGTTGCTTCAAATACCAAGCTTTCATTCATGGGTGGTTATTACTATCACTTAATCAACAGACCTAATGAGAGATTAACCCTCTCCCCTAGCGCTATGTACATGCACTATGACAAGGATCTGTCAGGTTATACCTTCTCACAGGGTGGTTACTATTCACCACAGCAGTACTATTCAACTTCTCTGTCATTGGCTTACATGAGAAGATATGACGACTTCTCTTATGCAATTGAAGCTTCATTATCATTAAGCCATGCAACCACAGATAGTATTGACCGTTATCCATTAAAATCAAAATACTATCTATCATCTGATTATGATGCTGTAACTACTAAGAGTTCTTCTACCACCATTGGTGGCGGTATCACCGCTTCAGCTGAAAAACGCTTTGGCAGCCATTTCGTAGTTGGCGCTCAGATTAGAGCTATTAAGTCAGATGACTACTCACCTTTAAACGGAACTCTGTACTTCAGATACTATATGGATGCCTGGAAGGGAGATTTACCAATGCCTCCTTCAGGACCTACACCTTACGTGGAGTGGTAAGAAAGAATGGATTTAGGCATTAATAATCTTATATCCCAGTTACAGGAATTGCAGCAGGGTTGTTTGTATC
Source organism: Succinatimonas sp. UBA6849 (assembly GCA_002449335.1). Lineage (GTDB taxonomy): Bacteria > Pseudomonadota > Gammaproteobacteria > Enterobacterales > Succinivibrionaceae > Succinivibrio. The sequence goes on from DKDL01000079.1 coordinate 12,977, forward strand.
TTTTAACAACCTCAGGCAAACAGATTGCTGTAAATCTGGCTTTAAACTGTTTATATCGCAACAGTAAAGAAGACTTTTTAAGATTCTTAGTTGTAGGTGGTATTGAGCCTGAGAAGATGATCTCCTACCTTGATAACAAGGATATTGTAGATTCTATCAAAGCTCATGTTTATGAGTATGATGAAAACACTTTAGACATTACCAGTATTACAAGAGATCTTTCATTACAAAAAGTAACTGATGAAAAGTCTTTAGTTGTAGTTCTGTTACAGGATGCTCTTTTAAACAAGTTATCAGAAAAGCAGTTACAGAACACCTTAGCATCTTTAGAAGAGTATGCTATCGAATCTTCTTTATCAGTTGTAGTTATCACTCACGGTCTTTATGAGGATTCTCTTGTAAAGAGACTGTTAAGAGAGAGTAACCACTATTCAGGCTTGGTATCATTTACAGACAGACCTAATGGTATTTTGATGAATACCCTGTTCTGGAGAGAACCAGACGGTCATTTCATTCAGTCAAACAATCAGATTAAGATTGATGAAAATGGCATTGATGTAGTTGTTCCTGATACTAATCTTTTAGCTTCTATTGATGAGAATACCTGTTATATCACAGACAACACTTTCACACCTGACAGTGCTGTTTATAACAATGTTAAGAGATTTAACTCAAATAAAGAGCTTTTTGAAGATGCCATTGAGAACGCTACAGCAGCTTCAGTTTTCTTAACCGTGAAATCGCGTGAAACCATCGATGAAACTGCTGAATACGTTTATAAACTTCGTACCACCAGAGGCAGTAACCTCAAGATCATTGTGATTGAAAAAGTAAGAGGTATCAGAGCAAATTCTGAGCAATTTTTAATTACCTGTGGTGCTAACTTCATCTTTGAAACCGATGCAAAAGGCACTTACATCAATGCGATGTTACCTACCTTAAAAACTCTGGTATTCCAAAAGAATATAAGTAAGAGTTTTAATGAAATTAAAGATAACTATCACTTAATTGATAATGAAGGCAAAGGTTTCTTAATGCCAAAAGACTTTATTGTCAAAGTGCAGAATTTAATTTCACATAATCTAGAGGAATCTAATTTAAGAGGAACTTTAGCTAAGCTTACCGTAAAAGACGGTCTTACCGAGAAAATGTGTGTAAGCCAGTTCAAACCTAAGCGTGGTGGCGACTACTGTACCGTTATGCACGGCTACATTATTCTCTACTTACCAAGCTGCCGAGAAGGTGAGTTAGCTATTACGCTTGAACACACATTTAATACTAAACCAACTACATTATTTAAAACCTGCTCTGCTGTATATACCTATCAGGGAATTGTTTCTGAGATTAAAGATCTTGGATCAACTGAGTTTGATTCCTTTGAAGATGTAAACATCATGCATGAAATCATTACAAAACAAAGACAAGAAGAATTGATGAAGAAGAAAGCTAAGAGTATCTATGATTTGGCAGATACTAAGCTTGTAACAGCAGTGCCTGTATCCATGAATGAACTATGGAAGGAAGAACAAGATGCTTGATACTCTGCCATTAGTTGATATCGTAGAACTAGTTGCGTTATGTGGAATATTATTTATTCCTGTAGGATTCTTTTTAAGAAAGACATTTGATAAATATCGTGTTATTTTCAGATTATCAACCAAATTTCGCTCAAAATTAAAAGACAAAGGTGCATTTAAAGACTTCATTAAGAAATAATAAGCATGAACACTGAACTTAACGCATTAAAACCTAAAGTAAGTTTTAGAGGATCCTTATTTTTCTCCTCTTTATATATTTTCAAAGTAGGTCTGTACCTAACTGGATTTATCGACTTTTCACTGTTGCTAAATCTTTTAGGATTTACTGCTATTTGTCTTTATTTTGGAAATAAATATTTCAACAAGTTCTACAGAACCATTGTAGTTATTGCTACATTTGCCCTGTTCTACCATGACAGTTATCTACCATCTGTTGAGCAGATGATTGCCCAGAGAAACAACCTTACAGATTTCTCTTTAGGCTATATAGTTGAGTTCATTGAAGGCTTTGTAAACTTAAAGATGATTTTTGCTTTTATCTTAGCGATTGCGGTTTTATATTTTGCAGCCCGCTTTGTAAGAGTAATTACCATTACCTATATACTTATCTTTGCAACTTTGGTAATTCCAACAGAGTTCTTGAAGAACATCATCGATAACGATGACAGAATTACTGTAAATGACAGCTTTATTGCCACTAAGACCAATAAAGACTTAGTTGAGCAAAGAGGTAATTTTACCAAATCTAATCTGCAGCGTTATCTTGAGACTTTCTATGAAAAAGAAGCTGACAGAAAAATCGATTATCCGGCTCACTTAAGAAAGAACTTCAAACCATTCAACATTGTAGTTTTACAGGTAAGTGGCATGTCCAACAAAGATCTTTATGTACACAATGCTAAAGAACATGCTGTTTTAAAGAGATTTGATATTTATTTAAGTGACTTTAACTCTGTTACAACAGATAAAAAAGAAGCTACCTTACGTCTGTTTGATTCAATTTGTGGACAGAAATCTCGAGAAGAGCTCTTAAAAGATAACAGAGGCTGCTCTTTATTCAGAGCATTAGAAAGATTAGGTTATCAAGGTCAATTCTTATTTGACAGAAAAGATGACAACTTTAAGTTTGCAAAATTCTTACAGGAGAGAACCGAGTTTCCTACTCAGAAGATTGAGAATAAGGCAAAACCAAATCAGTTACTGACAACATTAAATCATATTGATGTAATGTCAGAGTACATTGAAGCTCAAAGACAGGAGCACAATAATCAGATGTTCTCATTCTTACGTATGTCTCTTGCTGACAATGTAAAGGGCGAGACTGAATATGACATGGTCTTAAAAGACTTCTTATTAAATTTAGATAAGTTTGTAGATTACCTGTCAGGTCTGCCAAACGACACCTTATTTGTGCTCTTGCCATCGGATGGTTCTGCCCTGCAAGGTGATAGAACTCAGTTAAAGGGGGTAAAGGACATTCCTTCACATACTCTTACAAATGTAACAGCTATGGTTAAATTTATAAGTCATAAGCAAAGAGCTTCAGCTATCAATGTAACCTCTCCTACGAGCTATATGAGTGTTGCTCATTTAATCAAGAGAGCTATTGATGGCAACATCTTCTATGAAGACAATGTGATGTCAAATTTAGCTTTAACTGAAGATTTGTCTCAGACCTCCCCTGTTGATGAGAATGAGAATACAGTTTTCTTACAGTTTAAAGACAAATTCTTCTACAAGACAGCATCTGATGACTGGACTCAATATACAGAGTAGTAGGATTCTGAGTAGTAAGATTCTGAATAGTAAGATGACTGCAAAAGTAGATTATCTGCTAATTTAGATTTATAAGAAAAGTAATAATAAAAACAACAATCAACAAACATAAGATAAACAAAGTAAGAGATTAGGCAGTATGTTTAAGGCACTAAAAGAAATTATCAAAACTAAGCTTTCTTTTTCATTGAGAATAAGCAGTCTAGTTGGAACATATTTCCTGTTCAAATTCGGACTGTATTTCATGAATCTGTCTGGATTTGATTTTGCATTAAATTTAGTGCTGTTTTTACTCTGCCTATTCTCAATTAGAGTAAAGTCTTTAAACAAGATTTATAAGACCTTTTTAATCATCTTTGGTCTAGTACTGCTTTATCATGACAGTTACTTGCCAATGCTGTCCCCTCAGGTAGTTTATGAGGAAAAAGGTATAGCTGGCGTATTTGAGTTGCTCTCTACCTTTGTCTCAGATTACTTTGATTTTAGTTATTTAGGTATCTTTATACTGGTATTTATTGCAGTCTTCTTTATCAATGACTTTTTAAAGGTCACAACTATTGTTGTTATCTGCTTTATAACTGTTGCTTGTCTTAATATTTCTGCTTTGAGTGTGGCTAAAGAGAGCAAATCACAGTCTGTTGAAAATGTAGTTGCTGACAGTGCTGATATTCCTCCTCAGATAGGAACAGCTGACAGTCAGGGTGTTGAAAACTATTTACAGACTTTTCTGGAGTTAGAGAGACAACGTATTGTAACCATGCCATCTACGCTACCTGAGAACTTTACCCCATTTGATATAGTGATTGTAAATATCTGTTCTATGGCAACTGATGATATTGAAGCTTCAAATCTGTTAAAACATCCTTTGTTCAGAACCTTTGATTTCAGCTTTGATACCTTTAACTCTGTATCATCTTATTCAACACCTTCATCATTAAGATTGTTACGTTCTAACTGCGGTCAAATGACTGAAGCTCAGATGTATAAAGAAAGAAGATCTGAGTGTGAACTTATTACCTCTGTAGAACAGTTAGGTTATCAAAGTGAAGTCTATTTTGACCACAACGGTAAATATGGTGACTATTTAAAGACCTTACATGATTTAGGCGGTTTAAACGAGAATATCCATGATCTGTCAAAGCTTGCTGTAAAGTATAATGCCTTTGATGGAAGTGCGATTAGAAGTGACTCTGACTTATTTAAGGCTTATGTAAATAACATTGCAAGAAACGGCAATGTTAACAATATCACTTTCATGAACCTCCTATCTTTACATGACGGTAACAGATTAGCTGGTGAAAAGAAATCACAAAGCTATGCTCCTCGTTTAAAGCTCTTACTAGACAATCTTGAGGATTTTATTAAAGATATTAAAGACTCTAATCGAAACACCCTCTTTATCATGGTTCCAGAGCATGGCGCTGCCATCCGTGGAGACAAGATGCAGATTGCAAAGCTAAGAGAAATACCTACTGATAAGATCACCAGAATTCCTGTGGGTGTAAGTTTCTTAGGTGCACAAAGAAATGCTGTAGGGGGGGGTACTGCTAAGGCTCACAAGACTCAGAGGATCAAAGGATTCTATAGCTATTTAGCTATTTCTGAGATAGTAAAGCGCTCAATTGAAGACAATGTCTTTGCAAAAAATGAAGAAGACAGCAAGACTGATAAGATTGCTGATGTTTTCTACGATTTACCACAAACAGCATTTATTGCTGAATCAACCAATGCTTACTATATGAATTTCCAACACCAGGATTTTTATAAGCTAAAGGGTGAGCACTGGGAAAAATACATAAAGTAACAGAAGGCATTTATATCGCTTTTATAAGCTAAAAAACGTTTTGATAATTGTTTTATAAAAAAATTTTTACCAAAAAGTGTTGACACCATTACACTTTGTCTTTATAATCATCTGCGTTTTCACGGTGTTCCTCCTTAGTTCAGTCGGT
>DKDL01000098.1 GCA_002449335.1 Succinatimonas sp. UBA6849
ATCTTTACCGTAACACTCTTACCAAATCTTCTTGGTCGTGTCACACAAATATACTGGTCTTCAGTGTCGATAACTTTATTTGTTAATGAAATTAACTCAGACTTGTCTACATACTCAGTATTTCTTACTCTTCTAAAAAGGTAGTTACCAACATTTACACGCATAAAAGTCTCTCTTGAATTATCAAGTTTCTTCATTAGATTGCATCTCCATTATACAAGTAAAAAAGTGAAGATGCCTATCCTCTCATGACTTTTGAAAACACCTGTCTTTTTACTGGCATAAAATGCAATTTTTAAAGCAAACATTTTATAAATGTCTTGAATAACTGGCTTATATAAGGGAGCTACTAAAAAGAAAAAATATTAGAGTCAGGTCAAGTAATTCATGTTTATTAATAAATAAGTCAAAATTTGACTTAAAAAATGAATATAATTGACTTTAAATCTATTCTTAATGAGAGGTTTATATGAGTAAGAAAATAGGCTATGAAAAACACAATATTGAGGTCGATAAAGGCTGCTTTAATGAGCCTCAGTCTCCTCTAATACAAAGCTCTAGTGAAAAGAAATACAATGTCAAATTCGACAATGACGATTTGAATTTACTCAATGCTCTGCAGGATCATTATGGCATCAAGAATAAGTCTGATCTTATAGAACTTATCTTATGTACCTATCTTAAAAAATCTCTTCATGAAGAAGGTGTCGCAGCTGACGTAGCCTTAGCTATTGGTCTTATAGCTGATGCCTATGCTAAAAGGGGGGAGTTATCATCAAATGTATCCTCATGGACAGATGAGGTAGCATCAGTTCCTTACTTTGTTTCATCAGTTCTAACCTATGGACCTAGTGGTAAAAAGAATGGTTCTCAACATGAAGGTGTTGCTCATTCAGACAGCTATCTGCAGGTAGGAGTAAAACTGTTGCAGTTTTGTGAGCGCGAGGATCTTATCTCCTCATCTCAATACAAGATGCTCTTTAAGAGCCTTGAAAAATGGAATCTTTTGACAAAGTATCAAAGAAAGAATGAAGGTAAAAGAGAGTAACGAAAGGTACATTGCACTTTGCAAAATCTTGATAGAGAAAGTGCAGAGACAGCAAACATACAACCTTAAGTATCACATATTTTCAGAATCACTAGGAGCTAGCTTAGGCTTAGTTTCTGCTTAACGGGCAGTAGACACTCCTAGACAGTAAGGCATTTTAGAAGGTTTCAAATGAGCATTATTCAGGATATTCAAAACAGAGCTTTAGATGAAGGCAGAATTAAAGCAGAGAATGTAAACAGCTATAAAGTTTTAAGTGTAAGACCAAGTGCTCAGTTATCAGCTTTAATTGAGGTATTAGCTTTTTTAGATGGTAAATCACCATCAGAGTTTATCTGTTCAAACTTCTCAAAAGCACTGCATGACTTTACTTTATTATCAAAAGATCATGTAGAACCACTACAAAAGAGCGTAGCTCAAAGTCTAAAGAACTCACCTAAGCACATCTTTAAAAAAGAAAGTGCCATAGGCATGTTAGAAGAGGAAGGTGTAGTTACAGTAAAGTCTAATGACAACAATGATCCAATAGACGGTTCATTAAGATTGTTAAAGCATGGTTTTAATGATAGTGGTGTACTTAAGCAGTAACAGTCATTTTTAAGCTACTGCTATGCGCAAAGGTAGTATGTACAAAGTTAGTATGGGCAACTTTAGATGAGACTGTCCTAACTTTGTCAGGAGAATGACAATTTGCGTAAGCTACTTCTTTTTCCCAATCCTTTGCAAGATCTTCTCCTGAATCTCAGGAGGTAAAGATCTAAATCTTTCAACCGATCGGTCAAGCGAATTCTGAGCATCGATCTCGCGGTTGATAAGAGAGCTTAAAAGTTCTTTTTCAATGAGTTTCTGTTCTCTTTTCTTATAGCTCTGCTGACTTTGTCGGTCTAGCTTCTTAACCTTTAAGCTAGTATCAATCTTGTTAGCTATTTCGCAAATGAAAAGAATGGCAAATAATCCTAATAAGAAGACTGTAAAACCTATCATAGCTGCCTCCAGTTCTGTCTGTAATCTGATTTGTGTTTTTCATAGCCTGACTTCATGGCTTTTTTACGGTCACAGAAGATCTTTAGGCTGTTAAAGAGCATGACATGCTCCTGTACAAAGTTTCTAACCTTAACTTTTGTAGTTTTCATTTTTCTCTCCTAAATTGTTTGTGTTCTGATGTAAGTCCTTTACCTATATTGCATGTATGCCCAAAGCTAACGTCTGTCTTCGGTATAGTGGCATGCCTTAACTTCGGTATAGCAGCGCACTTTAACTTGAGTCTATTTGCTACGAAGATCTTGAGCGCGCTTGATGCCTACTATGTCCTTATTACATGAGTAACTCATAAGGATTTTCGTATCTATGATCACGCTTACTCTTAGCTTCAGTATTAGCCTTGTCACGTTTAACTTTTTTGTAGACGGTGATGACGTGATCGTCACGCAGTACCAGGGTAATAACCTCTTTTCTCTCCAGTCTCTGTAAAGACTTGAGCTTTTTATTAACCCTTTTATACAGGGCTGTAAGTAACACTTTTTTATCTGCTAAAGCGTTATGCTCAGCATCTGCTGCTACACAAGAACTGCTACCATCAGTCTTGGTGATCACATCATTGTGTCTGTGTTTTAAAGACAGGATCTTTTGCTTTACGATTGAGAGCATGCGCTGTTTCATCTTGATCATGTTGTGAATGAGCTCAGACTTGGTGTTTAAAGTAAGTCTGTCACCTCGGTCATTCCAGAAACCATATCTGTAGAACATCTCAAGATTCTCGGTGATGATTTCTTCTCTGATGTTTCTTTGTGCCATTCTCTCTTTAGCGTGCTCTGTAAAGTGGATCCTTGTTATCTCCTTAGAAATTCTGTTATCTTTTGTACAAGTGCGTAATAACGCTTACTTATCTTCAAAAAGGCTGTGCAAAGAGCTAAGTCCTGTCAAAGCAACTTTACACAGCAAATTCCCCTTTAGTCCTGGTTATATTTCTCTGCTAGCTCATCCTCATTTAGGGAATAGCAGTCACTTAAAAACTCAAGATCAGTCCTATCAAGTTCTAAGTGAAACTGAATGCCTAAGATTGATCTGAGCTTTAAGCTCACAATCAGCTCCCCATCTTTAGTGTCAGTGTCAATCTCGGTTAGCTTTAAAGCATTCAGATCTGACATTTTCTTGTGCTCTTTGTAAAAACTCTTCATATTGGTCCTTAAACAGCGATTAAGTTATCTTGTTGTTTTGAATAAACTCGTGAGCGTGCGTAGCACGCTTCACAACACGGCATTACAAACAGGCTGTCGGTGTTCTCAATCAATGACGAAAGCCTGTGTTCGAGCTTGATAAGCTCATTGTTAGTACCTTCAAAAAAGAACACTGACTTTTGCACACTTACAGCCTTCTTTTTTAAGAGCCTGTAAACCTTGCCTCTAATACCGTTCTTGCTAATGTCATAAGCAATCAAAAATCTTTGCATGGTACTAACCTCCATGTGCAGACTGTGTCGCTATTTTTAAGTAGCAGGGCATAGTTTTGAGCGCAGTCTTCAATGAGCTCGTTTAAAGAGCGTCTTTGCCTGTTCCAACAGCTGTTGCATCCCCAATAGATGTTGTAGATGTTAGAAAACATGTGCTCAAAAGCATGCAGAATGACCGAGAATGTCTCTTTATCTTTGTGCTTAAAGAGCCCATTTTTATCTTTTATAAAGTCACTAGGTTTTACTGCGTATTTTCTGATGAGCTTTAGCACAGTTGTTTCTACAAAAGGTCTGAACTGTTCCATAAGATCAGATGCTAATGCGCAGTGAGTTCCTCTTTGAGCATGGAAGTAACCTATGCGAGGGTTAAGTCCATTAGCTTTTAAAGCTGAGGCTAATCTGTTTCTGAGCAAGGTATAGCCAAAAGACAGCATGTAGTTAACAGGATCTGGAGCAGGATGCTTTAGACGTCCTGTCCACTCAAATCCATATGGTTTTACAAGATCAGCCCATAATGAAAAGTACATATGGGAAGCAAAGCCTTCTGCTCCTAAAAGTTCAGGAACGTTTTTGGCGCAGTAGATATTGGAATAACAAAGATCCCACATCGTTCTTTGAAGATCAGCCTTACGTCTGATCAGTTCACGACCGTTAACGACTTTTGCTAGGATGACTCTTTTAGCAAGATCTAGAGCATCACTAGAATGGTAGAAATTCTCCTGAACAGTGATGTAGTAGTTCTCATCTTTGTTTGATGCTTCAAGCTGACCTTGTGGATAGCCCCATACATCCATGAAATCTACAGTGATTTGCTTAATCATGAGGCGGTATAGAACTTCACTGTCAACATTACCGATGTGACCGATGATTACCAGACGGCGGATCTTGTCCAGAGAAATTCTCTTCTCAGCATTCTCCTTATCAGCTGCAATGAGAAGCGTGTTGTCATTGAGCATAGACACATGAGTGCATCTGTGAGTTAGATATAAGGTCTGCTTTAAGTCGCCGATGTAAGCAGCTAAAGAATGTTTTGAAGTTTCCATAATACCACCTCTTAAATTTATTAACTCAGGTGGTATTACTAGTGCGAACACTGTGCCAAAATTTTTAATATATGAATAATGTTATATAAAATAATTTTAAAAATGAGGTAATAGTCGGAATTATAAGGAATAAATATTTGAGGTTTTTAATTATGTTGAAAAACTAGAAGAATATATTAAAGAAATGATTTTTATAAAAATTAAAATAATTTAATTAAGTATTATAAAAATATAAAAGACATGAACTGTACGGTGCAGAAGTTCTTACAGTTTGCACGGGAACTGAAATATGCGCTTAATCGTACAACTTTATCTTATTGAAAAATCAATAAAAATTAAAATAGAGAAGAGCTTTTCGAAAGTAGGTGCCATTACAACAAGTGACATTGAAGGGAATGGAACAGTGTCAGTAAGTTGGAGAACTTTTTACTGGAAGATCTTGTAATTAAGTTGCAGTGATCTTTAGCGCAAGAATTCATAACTCTTTTCTAAGATCTCAGTAATTACAAACTAGATCTTTGCGGAGTGAAAAGAAGCTCTTTTCTACTCATTACAGATTTTCTTAGTAAGAAAGAAAAGACATAACTAGAGTTAAGAGCAGATCTAGATTGCTCTCTCTCAGACAACTAATCCCAAAAAGATCTGGTGACCCTTCAATAACAGTAACACCTACACAAGCTAAAGAAATGATGTCGTAACTCACCAATGATCTGATGACCGATCAATCTTATTAAGGAGATTATTATAGCTGTTAAAAAAGAGACGTAACTCACCAACGGTTTGGCGCCCCATCAATTATAGCCTCATTCTGAGTCAATTGAAGGTGCAGAGACGTAACTCACCAACGGTTTGGCGACCCATCAATAGAATTTACTCATTATTTATAGGAGAGTTAAAAAGACGTAACTCACCAACGGTTTGGCGACCCATCAATAAAAGCAGGCATACAGAGTGCTTCAGTGAATCTACGACGTAACTCACCAACGGTTTGGCGACCCATCAATAGTACC
>DKDL01000017.1 GCA_002449335.1 Succinatimonas sp. UBA6849
CTTACCATTTACAAATTTACAGATACTTGCTAAGATTTAACCGTCATATGAACAAGGTTATACACCTTTGAATAAAAGTTTTATGAAGGTAATTATCCAGGATCTTTAATGCAAACTACTCCTCATATTGGACTTGAAACTGAATCTATTGTTATCTTTTCTCTACTTGCTATTGCAGGTCTTTTAATAGACTTATTTGCCCACAGGGCTGACAAACCAATCTCTGTAAAAGCAGCAGCCTTATGGTCTTTGTTCTGGATTGCAGTAGGAAGTTTATTCGGCGCCTTTTTGTGGTATCACTTTTCAAAAGAAGTAGCATCTTTGTACTTTGCAGGCTACGCTTTTGAAATGGCTATTTCTGTTGATAACCTCTTTGCGATTATGGCTGTATTCTCCTGGTTTGGCATTTCCTCAGGATATACTCACAGAGTTTTATACTGGGGTGTTTTAGGAGCAGTAGTATTCAGACTTATCTTTGTTTTAATCGGCACCAGTCTGTTCTCATTAGGAGCTTATATTGAGATTGTCTTTGCCATAATGGTGGCACTGTCAGCCTTGTTGATGATAAAAAAGAAAGAGAATACAGGTATCTCTGATTTTTCAAATCACCCAGCCTATAAGTTTGTAAAGTTCTTTGTACCAGTTTATCCAAAGTTAGTAGGTCATAATTTCTTTGTTTCAAACTCTCATGTACAAAAAGAGCTCCAAAAAGAAGAGAACAGACACATCACCTTAAAGAGAAAAGGGCTTATCTATGCAACTCCATTATTCTTATGTCTTGCTATTGTAGAAACATCTGATGTGATGTTTGCTTTTGACTCAGTACCAGCTGTTATTGCGGTATCTAAAGATCCTTTCATTGTGTACTCCTGTATGATTTTTGCCATATTAGGGCTGCGTTCTATGTACTTTATCCTCGATGCTCTGAAAAATGCTTTAGTTTACCTGGAAAAGGCAGTGATAGTCTTACTGTTCTTTGTAGCTTTCAAACTAGCAGCCTCTGCATCTTTGCACCTTACAGGTTACGGTCTTGATATCGACGTTTACACATCTTTAATTGTGATTGTAGTAACTCTCTTTGTAGGTATAGTGTCAAGCCTTCTGTTTGCACCTAAAAAATAAGTTTAAAAGCAAAATTATCTATTGCTCGGTCTTTACGACCGAGCAAACATCTTAGATAAACTCATTGTCAATCGTATATTTTATTGAACTTACAATATTCAGATCATTGTCAGTTTTTCTAAATTTACCTTACCTATCTTTTTTACATTCTGCTACAATCGTTCTATTGTGACAGTTATCTTTTATAGCTTTGTCACTTCATAATAAATTTAAGCCTGTAGGCACAGCCCATACATTCATCGCATATAAGGATTTTCATGATGTCTGAGAACTATCTTTTAAAGATCTTAAAAGAAACAGCTTCTAACAGTAGTTTTTCAATCATTACTAAAGGCAATAAAGAGTTCCTGTTAAGGAAAGCTATAACTACCTACGATTTTACAGGTAGTCTTACCGTGTTTTCAGGTAAGGTTGCATCCCCAGATGACAAACTTTATGCTGAAGGTTTTCAGATGTTATCTCAGACTGGTGGTACTTTTAAAACACCTGAGAACATCGGTCGCTGTCCTGATGATGAACCTCCTTACAGTCATAAAAATCAGAATCCTGAATATAAAGAAGCTTATAACTTTGTGATCTTTAAACATGATGGCTTATGGCATTTATTAGGCTTTACCTCATGTGAGCACTACACTGGTCTTTTTAAGCTCTTCAAAGACGGAAGCTTACAGATTGAGCTTCTTTTAGAAGGTAAAAGCTTTAAGTGCGGTGAAGTAATTGAGTCAGAATACTTCACCATTCTTGAAGGCAAGAACAAGGCTGAGGTTCTAAAAGAATTTGCGTCCATCATCAACTCTCACCATACTCCTTTAAAAGCTGACCATACACCAACAGGCTGGTGCTCATGGTACTGCTATTATGCAAATTTAACCGAGCATGCTGTTTATACCAATCTTGATGATATGAAATTGCATGACAATCTTGAGTATGTACAGATTGATGACGGTTACCAGACTCATATGGGTGACTGGTTAACCTTTACAGACAAGTTCCCATCAGGATTTGAAAGAGTTGTCTCTGATATTATTAAAGCAGGTAAGAAACCTGCTTTATGGTTAGCTCCATTTATTGCCAGTGAAAACTCAGAGCTTTTCAAAAAACACCCTGACTGGTTTGCTACTGACTATGAAGGTAACTTAGTCAGTGCTGAACAGATCACCTATGGTGGCTGGAGAGATTTGAACTGGTACACCTTAGATTTTTCTAAACCTGAGGTTATTACCTATATTCAGAATGTCTTTAGCTACTTCCACGATCGTCTTAACATTAAGTACTTCAAGTTGGATGCCTGCTACTGGGGTGCTATCAATGGCTATAAGTTCTCTAACGGCTATTCACGAATTGACAACTATCGTGAAGGCTTAAAGGCAATCTTATCTGTTGTAGGTAAAGACAGTTTCGTTCTAGGTTGCAATGCGCCTATGTGGCCAAGCTTAGGTTTGGTTCATGCTATGAGAGTAAGTGATGATATCCAGAGAACCAGATTCTGGATTGAACACAATGCTAAAGAGACTTTCTCAAGACAATGGATGAACAGAGAGTTATGGATTAACGATCCTGATTGTCTGTGCCTTAAGAACTTTGAAAATCAGATTGCAACAGAAGAGGACTTTAACTTCCACTTATGCGCAGTTTTAGTCTCAGATGGTGTGCTCATGTTAGGTGACTCCTTAAAGGAGCTTGAACCTAAAGACTTTAATCATGTAGATGAGTTAATTGAAGTTCAAAAGTGGGATAAGAGCATCAGCTATGATGACGACTTTACTCATTTTGTAATTAAAGACAACAAAAGCTCTCGTAAGATTGATGTTTTCTTTAACTGGATCAATCAACCTATTACTGTAAAAGCAAAAGGTAATGATCTGTTCACCAATTTACCTGTATCTAAAAAGGAAATTACCATTGCGCCATTTAGCGCCAAGGCTGTAATTTCAGAATAACAAATACAGCTTTGTAAGTATCAGAGCCTATACTCCTTCTTTAGTATTCCAGGCTCTGATATGTGTTCTGTCTGTATAGAAAAAGCCATGCTCTATACACTTTTCTACTACAAACTGAGTGTTCTCTTGAAGAGTCTTAAAATCTCCACCTAAAGGCATTAGATATACAGGTAAATCTCTACCTGCATTATCAATGATTTCAAAAATCTCATCTTTGTCCTGTTCCCACGTTGCTTTTGAAACGACAAATTTAAAGTAGGAACCACAGGTATTATCCGCAATGGATCTGATAGTGTCGTAGTTAATTCTCTTCTCTTTACGCTCAGATGAGTTAGACAACTTCACACTCATAGAAAAGCGCGCCTGTTTTAAGAATTCATGCTCAAAGTTAATGGGAAGTGCTGCATTAGTCTCAACTGTGAGCTTATGACCTAATAAGATAAAGTGCTCTAGTGTTTGAAGTAAGACTGGATTACTAAAATGCAGTAAAGGCTCACCTCCTGTAAGCACCAGATCCTGCAATACTTTTGAATGGGGATAATCTCTAAGGTGCTTTTCTAAATCATGGATAAGTAAAGCGCTGTCCTCATAATAAGTCCAAGTATCCTTAAATTTAGTTGAGACTGCTCTTATGGTGTCACAACCTGTAACAATAGAGCCATCAGGTGCCTTTAACGTACAATTAAAGCCTTTACATTTAAAACAGCACAAAGCTGTTCTTAAAAAGACCGCAGGATGCAGATAAGGTCCTTCGCCTTGCAAGGAGTCAAAGATCTCTACAACAGGTAGTTTAGTTGACATGATTGAGCTCTGTTTTATCTAAATCTACTCTTCGTAAGTGCAGTGAGATTTAGGAGTTTCCTGGAACTCTACTTTTGAGACATATACATTAAGATCATCTAACATCTCGTTGGCAATATCATAAAGCCATTTACAGATATTCTCTGAGGTCGGAATAAAGTCTACAATCACAAAGCTGTCATACTTTTCAACAACCGATAATTTGATGTCCTCAGGCAGACTTTCAGGAATATCCAAAGTAGACAAATCAGCTGTTCTGTAAAAGCCATGATCGATATAGTCAGTGATGATAGCTGAATCTAATAAGAACAGAGGATCATTCTCATCGATGATAAAACGATGATCCAATACATCATCTAAGAACTTTTTAAAGCAGTTTAAATGTTTAAAATCAGTTACCATGCCATCTGTCAGTTCTTTTGCTGCAAGATGTAACTTCACTACGGCATGATGGCCATGCAGATGACGACAAACACATCTGTTATCAAGGCTGAATCTCTCATCTAAAGTCTGTGTCCAGACTCTATGACCGTATTCAAACTCAAACTGTTTATCGATGGTATACATAGCTTTGCCTATAGATCTGAAAAATCAGGAGTCTTACCCTGAGTAATTGCAGCTAAACCTTCAATTGCTCTTAGTACGGTCTTAAGTCTTACCTCTTCTCTGTCACCTGTAAAATGGAAACAGTGAGCGACAGGATTTTCACCTTTTCTCATAAGTCCCATCCACACTGTGCCTACTGGCTTTTGAGCTGAACCACCATCAGGACCTGCAATTCCACTTACAGAAACACCTACAGTTGCTAATGATGAATGTAACAGCGCACCTCTTACCATTTGCTTTACAGTGTCTTCACTTACAGCTCCAACTGATTTTAAAGTCTCATCTTTTACATCTAAAAGTTCCATCTTAGCTTCGTTTGAATAGGTAATAAAACCTCTATCAAACCAGGCAGAACTTCCTGGTATTTCTACAATAGAAGCACCGATGAAACCTGCAGTTAAAGATTCAGCAGTTACATAGATATCGTGATATTTTGCATAAAGTGATTTGAGCCCTAATGCCTGATTAGAGATCTCTTTTAATAAATTATCTTTCATTTTTATCTTATCTTGGGCGACGTAAAGCAGAACGGGTACCAATACCATATGCATCACGAGCTTTCATACTTGCTACATGATGTGTAGGCCTTGAAGTTGTGGTCTGCTCATTTAAAGCATTATTTGCTTGTTGACTAAACTTGGCTCTCTGAGCATTAACCTCATCTTCAATGGAGCGAGTGCTTCTTGAAGCATCAGATGGAGCTGAGTTCTGATTTGATGGAGCTACAGAAGGAGCAGGAGCTGACAGGTTGTGTACCTTTGCTAACATCTCTACTTCATAGCTTGGTAAAGAAGTTCTGGCAATGACTTCATTGATGCTCATGCCTTGAGCTAGAAGTCTCTTTGCCAAAATGATTGGCTGATTCTCAACAGAATTGTTTTCAAACTCTTTTTTCTGCTGTTCTAGCTTTACATTGATATTATCAAAATGACTGTTAATGTCCTTTTGTTTATCTGTAATATCCTGAAGTTTACCGGTTAGATACTGAATTGAGCTTTCTGATACTTTAGATTTTCTTTCAAAGCTCTCTAACTGCTCTTCATGCTTTGCGGTAAGCTCATTTAAAGCTTTTAAAGCCTCCTCTGTGGTTGCTTTTAGCTTAGCGTTCTCTTTTTCTAGAACAGAACAGCGATGGGAGGTTAAGATAAAAGAGATAAGAATAAACAGCAACAGCACTACTGCTGTACTGATTACAATCATCATGGACATGTCTAAATATGAATGCATAAAGCTCTCTTCTATCTGATTTACAACAAATATATCACTACTTTCAGTTATGCGCAAAAAATCTTAAGTCATATACCTAAAAGCATTGATATAGATCAAAAATCAAATGTTAGAAATTTCTATCTTTTAGTGTTTATAATAATACCTACTAAACTGATTAGTTTTATATAATTTAATAAAATTTACATTATTGAGTAGCACATATGAAATCAAAACTTCTTATAAACAATCACTCTGATGAGCTGATTATCTTTATGTCTGGCTGGGGCTGTGACGACAAACAGTTTGAAGGCATTACCTCAACTAAAGATCTGGTGATCTTTTACGACTATGACGATTTAAAGATTGATTTTGATTTTTCTAAATACAAAAAGTTCTACCTCATAGCCTATTCAGCAGGTGTTTTTGTTACCTCATTGATTATCAATCAATTGCCAAAGGTAGAGCTTAAGGTTGCTATTAACGGTAATATCAATCTTTTTGATGAGAACTTAGGTCTTGATGAGCATATTTTAAAGATCTTCAGAAGCATCGATGTAACCAACTTTTTAGAATTCCGTCAAAAGTATTTATGTAAGTCACTTGAAGAGCTTGAGATCTTCAACGAGCACTCATGTATGCGTTCAGCCAAGTCCTGTAATCAGGAGTTAGATGCCCTACAGGGGTACTACAACTCTTTAAACAAAGATCATAACTTTAAGACTCGCTTTATCTATGACAGAATGCTGCTCTCTGATGCTGATATGATCTTCAAATACAAATATCAAAAAGAGTACTACTCATCTTTAAATAAAACCAAGCTCTATCTAATCGAAAACGCCAACCACAATGTATTCTCAGTGCACGTAACTGACTTTGATAAAGTTATAGATGGAACATCTAATTTGTATAAGACTTGCCTGAACTAGGGCTTGAGTAAGAGAATTTAGAGTTTTTAGAACTGAAAAGTAAAATGCAGTCAGGACACAATCTTGGCTGCATTTTATAGGAGGTAACTTATTATGATAGAGATTACAAAATCTATTACTAACCTAAGTTAGTTACTTCTTTCCACTCGGTCTCTGTAAACAGCTTGGTTAAATCGATTAAGATTAACAGATCATCCTTTCTGTTGCATACGCCACTAATGAACTGAGCGTTCTCCTCAGTACCAACATTAGGTGTATCATCGATATCTGCAGTATTTAAGTCTGCAACCTCAGCTACAGAGTCAACCAAAATACCAATTACATGCTTCTCTGACTCGATGATCATGATTCTGGTGTTATCGGTTACCTCAGCAGGAGGAATACCAAAACGAGCTCTTGTATCAATAACGGTAACGACGTTACCACGTAAATTGATAATACCTAAAACGTAAGATGGAGCGCCTGGAACAGGAGCAATATCTGTATAACGCAGAACCTCACGAACCTGCATTACATTTACGCCGTAAATTTCATTTCCCAGTTTGAAAGTAACCCAACGTAACAGTTCGCCGTTCTTCTCGTTAACTGCGCTGGTTTCTTCTTTTTTCTGCTCTTTATCTGACATCTAAAAAATCCTCATCATTGAACACGTTTTGTAACGAATTGCACCTTACAGATCGTTACACAACATTACGTTCCAATCTAATTACCAATTTTAATAGAGTTTTTAAAATTTTTAATGTGCTGATACTAAATATTTGATCAGTCACTCACTTGTTGATCAAGATCTTTGAGGTTAACACCATTTTCAAACATCTTGATTAAAGCGTCTACATGTAACAGCGCACACATTTCCTTTTTAACAATACCAGCAAGCCATGGTCTGTTGCCAGCAGTCTGTCTCCAGGTAACACTGTCCTTACTTAAAATACGGTTGCCTTCTAATTCATCACAGCCGATTGACCATAATGTCTTATCAAGCGCAATCATATATTCATATTTATCGGACAGAGGTGCGTCAGACTTTACCCATTTTAATGTATCCACGACATTCATTTTCTTACCGCGGATATCAGCAATACCCATAAACCACTTTGGCTTACCAAATAATGGGGTGATCTTTTCACATTGGAAAATACCGCCTAAGTTTACTAAAGGTACTGCAAAACGAATTCCCTTTACTAAGAAGAACAAAGCCTGGAATTCTGATGGCATCTCAATGTTTTCCCACTCATATGGGTTCTCATGAGGTGTCTCATCAATCTTGTCTTTTACTACAGCAGGAGTTTCATCCTTAACATCAGCTGTGGTCTGTACAACCTCTGTTTTCTCTTCGGTTGCAGGTTCAACAACTTCTGTCTTAACCTCAGTTACAGGTTCTGCTATTTCAGTCTCAGTCTTTGTTTCTGTCTCAGTCTTAGTAGCAACGTCGTTGACGTTCTCTAACAGGGTCTGTAAAGACTTGTGCTCAGCAAAAGGAAGAGAACTTGTTTCTTCTTGAGCTACACTCTGAGTTTGAAGTTCAGGTTCATAGATTTCCTGTTGTGCTTGAACAGGCTGCTGTTCCTGAACTGGAGGTACATAGTCATCTGCAGCATAGTCGATATCGTCACTTGCAGATAAGCTTTGAGCCTCGGTATTTTCATCATTTTCAATTGGTGTAACTTCCTGTTGTAGCGCAGAGAGCTCTTTTTCAGTTTCAGTTAAAGCTTCACCTTGTTGAGCTTCATCTGACTGAGCGGTCTCTTCATCAAGCATCTGCTTGAAATAAGCTACTAAAGTGTCATCAATCTCATTAAATGACATACATTATCCTTTTAATTCTTTTATGTTTAACCAAGCATAGAGCCCATGTCATCAGCGACAATCTCCAGCTCACTATCTTTCTTCTTTTTCTTTTCAGATTCTAAAGATACTAAAGCTGCAGCATTAGGAGAAATTCTCTCAGGGTTTACAGATAATTCTTTTACAAGCTGATCGGTCAAAAGCTTTCTGTAAGCTACTGCACCACGACATTTCTCATCAAGCATTGTAATAGGCATACCTCTTTGTGAAGACTCTCTAAAGAGGGTATCAACAGGGATCTGACCATCCCAAAGATTGTCTCTGTAATGTGCTTTTAAAAATTCAAGTGAAGTTCTGCTTGCCTTAGTACGTTTATCAAACATAGTAGGCACAACAGTGAAATTGATATTACACTGGCCGTCAGCTTTCTTCATTATATTGAAAGTACGAACCATACCTTCAAGACCTTTTAATGATAAGAATTCTGTCTGAGTAGGAACTAAAACAGAAGTACTTGCAACTAAAGCATTGACCATGAGAGCTCCTAATACAGGAGGGCAGTCAATTAAAGCTACGTCATACTCGTCATCAATTAAAGCTAAAGCTTTAGTTAGAATTCTACCAACACCTACTCTACCAGATAACTTTCTATCAATAGTAGCAAGTGTCATGCTTGAGGCAATAATATCAAGATTTGGGAAATTGGTATGAGTAATACACTGCTCTACACCTTCTTTGGTGAGCTCTTTAGCAGTATAAAGATCATAGAGGCTGTTAGCTACACTGTTATAGTCAAAGCCCAAATAGCTAGTTAATGATGCATGAGGATCTGTATCAATCATGAGTACACGCAGATTCTCTTTTTGGAACCAACCTGCTAATGAAGCGACAGTTGTTGTTTTACCAACACCACCTTTCTGACTTGCAATTGACCAGACTAACACTTGTGCTCCCCTACTCTTTAATTACTACTTGTTTAAATTACTACCGAACTTTTTAATTATAACCAGTTTATTTCTGATTGAAATTCAACTCAATAGTATTGCCTTCGCCACGTACTACCTCAATATCTGATGTTCCGGCCTTGCCGCTTACTTCACCAGTCTGAGACTGACCGTTTTGAGGTACATTTGTAGCATCCAATTCAGGCTTTCTTTCCATTGCATATCTTGAGATTGCAATTACAACCTTACGGTTTAAGGCTCGACCAGCTGCGGTCTTGTTTGAGTATTTGTTTGAATACTGACCGAAAGCTTCAACAGCCATTCGCTCAGGCTCAATACCAGCCTTTTCTAATTCTTCTAAAACAGATACTGAACGGTTTGCTGAAAGATCCCAACTGTTTCTAAAGATTCCGTTTGGAATAAAGGTATTGTCGGTATAACCTCTGATTCTAATGTAGTTGTTAATATTTGACAGAGCTACAGCAATTCTTGAGATCACTGGACGGGATGCAGCTAAAACAGATGCGCTGTCTTTTGCAAAGAGCATTCCTGAGTTGATATTGATAGATAACCAGTGTGGATCTTCTTCAATATCAATGTATTTTTCCATACCAGACTCAGAGATAGCCTCTGAAATAGAACGTCTTACAGCATCAAAATGAGTTCCTACTTTACCCTCAGCCTGAGTGTCTGCATCGACATCGGTTCTACCACCGTTTTCAAACTTATCAGCACTGCCTCCTGCCTGGAAACCGCCATCACCTGTCTGTGCACCACCGTCTGGGTTGTTTGACTTAGGATTCTGATTCTTTGATACGGTGTTCTCTGAGATCACTAACTCACCTGCTGATGTAGCTGAATCAGAATTGTTCTGACCATCTCTTTCATCATCAGAACCTGAGGTAGTGTCATCACGATTTTCATTAGATACAGTTGAGGTGGTCTGGAAGTTCATCATCACACCACCATCCTCGATGATCTGTTTACCAGTATCACCCTGATTTGCATCTAACTGAGCCTTTACAGCTTCTTGAACATCTTCAGATAACTTTGAGGCCATTGAACCTGGTACTAACAGAGCGCCACCAGGAGAGTTGACAACTGATGCTTCTGTAAAAGCCTGTGCGATACTTTCAGCAATAGACTTAGCATCAGATTGTTTTGCCATAGCGAATGCATACAAAACCACGAACAGTGCGAACAGCAGTGTCATGAAGTCAGCATATGACACCATCCATCGCTCAAGGTTTTCATGCTCAGGAGGTTTCTTTTTCATTTCTACCCCTTAAACCTTAAGCGTTCTCGTTCTTCTCACCAGCGTAAACAGCTAATCTACGCTTTAACATCATGGTATTTTCTCCTGCAGCGATTGATACCAATCCCTCAAGAGTCATGTATTTGTATAGAGTTTGATTTGCTACAATACCTTTTACAAGGTTTGAAGCAGGAAGACAGATCAGGTTTGCTAAAACCAGACCGTAAATAGTAGCAACGAAAGCCACCGCAATAGCAGGACCTAATTCATCAGGTCTATCAAGAAGAGACATCGCGTGAATCAGACCTAGCACCGCACCGATAATACCCATGGTAGGTGAATAACCACCCATAGCCTCCAGCATCTTTGCATAAGGCTCATATTTAGCCTCTTCAACTGCAATGCCCTGCTCTAGGATTTCCTTTAAAGCATCCTTATCCACACCATCAACGATCATCTGAATACCATCACGGGTAAAGTCATCTGATGCTGATGCAATAGAATTTTCAAGGGCTAACAGGCCCTGCTGACGAGCTGTGGTTGAAAGACCTACTAAAAGCTCAACCTGAGCATCCATGTTGTTACGTGGAGGAGCGATAGTCCAGATAAAGCATTTTAAAGCGCCTACAATTGTGGCAATTGGGAACTGCACAACGCAGGCGAAGAATGAAGCACCGAACACAACCAAGAAAGCAGGCAGAACCAGCATCATGGTAGGATTGGTACCTTCCATCATCATCGCCGCTACAATACAGCCGATTGCTAAGAAAATGCCTAAAAAGTTCATATGTCCGCCTTACTTAGTATTAAGCTTTAAAAGCTGTGCTGATCTTATGATTTAGCTTAATTCTTTAACGATACAACCTGCAATCTCGTTCAAAGGTAAAACTAAATCGGCAACATTTGCGTTTACAACTGCCTGAGGCATGCCGTATACCACACATGTTTCCTCATTCTGTGCCCAAATTACAGAGCCCTTTTTCTTTAATAATGAACAGCCCTCGCAACCATCTGATCCCATACCAGTTAGGATCATTGCAAGAACTTTACCACCATAAATCTGGCATAAAGAAGCAAATGAAACATCAACACAAGGATTGTATGAAACTCTGCCGGTATCTGAAATGATACGAACACGAGTCTTTACACCAACCCTTTCAAAAATCATCTGCTTGCCACCTGGTGCAATATAGCAGGTACCTGGCTCTAGGATATCACCATCTTTAGCTTCAACTACATGCAATTGAGACATTGCATCCAAACGAGACGCAAAGGTAGTGGTAAATGAACCTGGCATATGCTGAACAATCACAACAGGTACTGATAGCTTTGGTAACTTAGGTATGATCTGTTGCAGAGCAATAGGACCGCCTGTTGAACTTCCAATAGCTACTATTGAATGCATCTTTCCTGATTTCTTAAATGCAGTAGTCTCAGCCTTGTGATCTCCAAACGTAAACTTTCTGGCAGCAGCTGGAACGCCCTGATCTGAAGATAACATCTCGTTAATCTTCTTGTACTGACCCATAGCAGCACCGGCAGTAGTAGCTGGTGTAGTGGTAGTTCTTGACAAGGTAGAACTGCCCAAAGTAGAGCTAGTACGAGATGAAAGTGTAGATGCAGGTCTTGTAGTACCTAAAGTTGATGTTCTTGTGGTACCAGAAGACAGAGTAGAAGTAAGCGTAGATGTGCGACGCAGTGTTGAAGTAGCACTAGTTGCACTTGTAGCTGTGACAGTTGCTGGACGAGCAACAGATGATGTTGCAGGTCTAAAGCCACGGACACGGCTACGAGAAACTGCCTTGATAGAACCAATTAAAGTTTTGATTGCTTCTTCACGACGGTGAGCGATGTCATCGAAGTTCTTAGGCATAAAATCAATAGCACCAGCTTCTAGTGCTTTAAAGGTTGAATTTGCGCCTTCGAATGTCAATGATGAGAACATCAAAATAGGTGTTGGACACTTTGCCATGATTTCTTTAACGGCAGTAATACCGTCCATCACAGGCATTTCAACGTCCATAGTAATAACATCAGGATGCAATCTCTGAGTTAGTTCAACACCTTCTTTTCCATCTTTTGCCTCTCCTACAACCTGCATTGTAGGATCAGACTCAACAATCTCTTTCAAACGCTTCCTGAAGAAGGTTGAATCGTCCACAATCAAAACCTTGGTGGCCATATAGATAGTTCCTTAATAATTCTTATAATTATAATTTAATTTATTTTTCTTCTTTTAGCTCTGGTAATGGCTGTACTCTCTCAGCATTCTTATGAGCATAAGCTCTCATTAAACCAGGAATATCTAAAATTAGAGCGATCCCACCGTCTGATGTTACAGTAGCACCTGCCATACCTGGGGTATGACGGAGAACGTCATCTAAAGGCTTAATCACAACTTCTTCCTGACCTAACAGCTCATCTACAACGAAGCCTACTAACTGTGCTGCTGATACCTGAACTAGAACAATGTGAGCCTTGTGCTTCATGTATTCCTGAATTGATACATTCTCGAACCACTGTTTCAAGAAGAATAAAGGAATTGCC
Organism: Succinatimonas sp. UBA6849; assembly: GCA_002449335.1. Lineage (GTDB taxonomy): Bacteria > Pseudomonadota > Gammaproteobacteria > Enterobacterales > Succinivibrionaceae > Succinivibrio. The sequence continues at coordinate 13,136 of DKDL01000017.1, forward strand.
TTATCACGAATTACGATAGTATTTAAACCATCTACGTTTCTCATTGAATCAAGCTCTAAGTAGAAGATTTCAGATACTGAAGTCAAAGGTAGAGCAAAGGTTCTGTGAGATACTGAAATCATCAGTGTAGGCAGAATTGCTAAGGTTAATGGAACCTTAATCTCAATGGTGGTACCCTTACCGTAGGTTGATACTACATGCACAATACCATTTAACTTTGAGATGTTGGTCTTAACCACATCCATGCCCACGCCACGACCTGAAATATCAGTTACAACTTTATTAGTTGAGAAGCCAGGTGCAAAGATTAAGTTTAAAGCATCAGAATCAGATAATCTGTCTGCTGCGCTCTCATCCATAATGCCTTTCTTTACAGCAACTGCTCTTAACTGATCAGGATCCATACCCTGACCATCATCAGAAATCTTTAATAGGATATGATCGCCCTGCTGAGATGCTGACAGTAAAACAATACCAGTCTCAGGCTTTCCTGCCTTGATACGATCAGCAGGTGACTCAATACCATGGTCACAGCAGTTACGAACCATATGGATCATAGGATCTGCTAGAGCATCAACCAGGTTCTTATCTAACTCGGTATCCTCACCTTCCATACGTAACTCGATCTTCTTACCTAGTTTTCTTGCAAGGTCACGAACCACACGAGGGAATCTACCAAATACCTTCTTAACAGGCTGCATTCTGGTCTTCATTACAGAGTTCTGTAAATCACCGGTTACAACGTCAAGGTTAGAAATAGCCTTTGACATTTCCTGATCAGAACGGCGTGAAGCCATGTTAACCAAACGGTTTCTAACAAGAACCAGCTCACCTACCAAGTTCATGATGTCATCTAAGATCTTAGTATCAACACGAACAGTGGTATCAGCCTCAATTGCAGACTTACCTTCGCCACCCTTTGCAGCTGGTTTTGCTTTCTTGTCATCAGTTGCAGGTGCAGCTGGTGCTGCCTTTGGAGCCTCTGCAGCAGCTTTTGCAGCTTCATTAGCCTTATTGTAATCCTCACCAGATGCTACCTTTAACTCTGACTTGTCAGAATTATTTTCAGCCTCATGAGCTTTTTCAACTTCCTCATGAGCATTAGCAATCATCTTGTCAAAGTCAGCATCGGTTGCGTCACGAGCAGCATCTTCATCAGAACCTGGTGCATGGCCCTTACCATGTAACTGGTCTAATAATGCTTCGAACTCTTCTTCTGTAATATCATCAATTGAAGAATCACCTGCAGCCTCTTCTTTTACAGGTTCTGCTTTTGGTTCTTCTTTTACAGGCTCTGGTTCTGGAGCTGGTGCAGGCTCTGGAGCAGGAGCAGCAGCTGGTGCAGGTGCACTCTTACCTGCTGCTAGTGCATGTAATCTATCAATCAGATCAGCAGGAGCATCTTCAGGTGTATCACCATTCTTAACTGCTTCGAACATATTGGTGATTTCATCATAAGCCTGAAGCACAGCGTCCATCAAATCTGGAGACATGCTGATTCTGCCGTTTCTTAACTCATCGAATAAGCTTTCAGCAGCATGACAAACTTCAACGAGACTGCTCAGCTGCAAGAAACCTGCGCCTCCCTTAACAGTATGGAATCCTCTGAAGATAGCATTCAAAAGATCCTTATCGTCAGGGGTCTTCTCAATCTGGACTAGCTGTTCATTAAGATTTTCAATAATCTCACCAGCTTCTACTATAAAGTCTTGTAGAATCTCGTCATCCATTTTCAGTCTCCGTTATTATTAGAATCCTAAACTTGCAAGCAGATCGTCAACATCGTCCTGACTTGCAGCAACATTGTCTGATTGTTCCTTTACGCTCTCTAAAGCAGGACCCTGAGGGTTAATTCCTGAAGTTGCGTCATCATCTAACAGGGATAATCTGTCTTCATCAGAGAAGTTCATTAAGAACTTGAGCAACTTATCTTCTACCTCACCTACAAGGGCAATGACTTTCTGAATCATCTGTCCTGTAAGATCCTGATAATCTTGAGCCATCAGAATTGCATTTAACTGTTCACATACCTTTTCGGCATTTGTTTTAGTATCATGAATGAGTCCATCAACATTTCTGCACAAGGTCACAAAATTATCTCTATCAATGCGACCATGCATCAATGCGCTCCATGCAGGCATTAGTTTTTCAACTGCCATCTGAAGACTCTTCACCATAGGTTCACAAGCATCAACAGCATCTAATGTTCTAGATGCAGCAGAATCTGTCATTTTAATAATTGATGACAGTCTCTCTGATGCTCTTGGCATATCAACATTTGCAATTACTCTTAATCTTTCGTCTTCGGCAAAAGACTTAATTGCATTGTGCAGATCACGTGTAAGAGTACCTACTTCAGCAAAGATTTCATCCTCTTTAGGAGTTGAAAATACTCTTGAAAGAGCCAACAATTTAGACTGAGCTTCTTCTTGCATTCCTGCTTCTACTAAAGCTTTAATATCGTCTAAATCTTCGACTGTCAGTTCTCTCGTAACTACGTCAGCCATTACCTTAACCTTATTCGAAACGCTCAAAGATCTTGTCTAACTTAGCTTTTAATGTAGCTGCGGTAAATGGCTTAACAATATAACCATTAACACCAGCTTTAGCAGCTTCGATGATCTGCTCACGTTTTGCTTCTGCTGTAACCATAAGCACTGGCAGAGCCTTTAACTTAGGGCTCTTACGGATTGCCTTTAATAGGTCAATACCCTGCATAATAGGCATATTCCAATCGGTTACAACGAAATCAAAATCACCTGCCTCCAACATAGGTAGAGCAGTAGCGCCATCGTCAGCTTCATGAGTATTGTTAAATCCTAGATCACGAAGCAGATTCTTAATAATGCGTCTCATTGTTGAAAAATCATCAACAATCAGTATCTTGATATTCTTGTCCAAGATTATCTCCTTTGCACAGATTCAGGGTCATGTTGATCCGTCTATCTTTATACTTATAGGTAGTTTATTTTTAAATTACCACCTAATTCAAAAAAAAATGTTAACTGTCACCTACTTAGAACACCAATCTTTTAGCAGAGATCGCAATCTTGCCATTGACTGTGAAAGTAACTGACTGATTCTTGACTCACTCAAATCAAGAACCTTTCCTATTTCTTTCAAGTTCAATTCTTCGTCATAGTACAAAGAAAGAACTTGCTGTTCACGCTCTGGAAGCTTCTTAATAGCTTCTACAAGCGATACTTTAAATTTTGATGTTGCAAGAGTATCAAATAATTTATCTTTGGTGTTATCTCCACCCTCTGCAATAACATCGGCACTTACGCCAAGATCTTCAATACCAATCATCTGACTTGATGAAGAATCATTAAGCATCTGATGGTATTTATCGATATCAACTCCAAGTTCGTTTGCAATTTCAAAATCTCGAGGCTCTCTACCTAACTTGTTTGAAAGTCTTGAGATTGCATCAGAAATACTTCTTGAATTCTGATGAACTGAACGAGGGGCCCAGTCTGACTGACGTAATTCGTCAATCATAGCGCCACGAATTCTGATTGAAGCATAAGTCTCAAATACAGCTCCATGACCATCTTCATAATGGGAAGCTGCATCCATAAGTCCAATCATACCTGACTGGATTAAATCATCTACTTCAACGCATGCAGGTAGTCTTGCCTTCAAGTGTAAGGCAATTCTTTTTACCAATGGGGCATAAGACTCTACAAGTCTGTTCATATCCAGACGTTGTTGAGCCTGATAAGCTTTTGCTCCGTTTAACATACCTGCCATATATTATTCTTTCTTTTGTAAACGTTATCTTCTTTTATGATAAGCGTTTTTGCTCTTATTGCTTATTGTTGTTGATCAAATTTTCAACAAAAAATTCCAAATGACCACCTGCAACCTCAGGAATTGGCCATGTAGTGATTCTGTTTGCCAGAGTTCTAAAAGCTCTTGCAGCAGGTGAAGTTGGGAAAACCTCAACTACACATGAACGCTGACGAATAGCCTTACGCATATTCATATCAACAGGAATACAAGCTACTAACTCTAATGTTGCATCAATAAAGCGCTCGGTTACGGTCACAAGTTTCTGGTACATAAGCTTACCTTCATCTAATGAATGAAGCTGATTACCGATGATCTTGAATTTCTTTACACCATAATCACGAGATAAAACTTTCATCTGAGCATAAGCATCAGCTACAGATGTAGGCTCGTTGCAAACAACCATCAGAACATCTTGAGCTGCACGGCAGAAGGATAGAACCATGTCAGAGATGCCAGCTGCGGTATCAACGATAAAATAATCAATATCTTCCTTTAAGGTAGAAAAAGCTCTGATTAAACCTGCATGTTGCTCAACAGTAAGTTCAACCATCTGTTTTAAACCTGATGAAGCAGGAACAATTCTCAAGCCATGAGGACCGGTCTGCAGAATATCCTGCAGTTCACACTCACCGTTTAGCACATGACCTAAGTTCTTGTCTACTTTAAGACCCAACATAACATCGATGTTAGCAAGACCCAAGTCAGCATCGAACAGCATAACTTTCTTGCCCATCTGGCATAATGCTACAGCAAGGTTCAGTGAAACACTGGACTTGCCCACACCACCTTTACCACCAGTTACGGTGATTACTTTTACTTTGCGTTTGCCGTTTGCTAGTTCTGCCATTTTTTATCCTTCTTATAATAAAATCTGTTAGGCTTCTTTCTCTAAAGCTATCTTTGCAACGTCATTTTCAACAGCACTTAAAGCCTTGACTGCCAGAGTTCTTGAAACAGGAACTGATAGATCCTCTGGGACTCTCTGACCATCTGTAATATATGAAAGTGTCAATTTTTGTTTGATACACAAAGATAAAGCGTCTGCTAAAGACTCACTTTCATCTACTTTAGTTAAGATCAATCCTTTAAGTCCTATTGAGTTAAAGTGCTCATAAGCCTGCTCTAGCACCCTGCGTTGAGCAGTTGCAGGTAGTACCAGATAGTGCTTTAGTTTTAACTTTGACTGCTGTTTTAACTGTGCAATTTGTGTGCCAAATCTTTCATCATGCAAACCGACACCCACAGTATCAACTAGAACTAAACTCTTATCTCTTAGTGTATATAACATTTCTGGGAGTTCATCGAGCGATTTTATCGCAAAGGTAGAACATCCCATAATTCTTCCATAAGTCTTTACTTGCTCTACAGCACCAATTCTGTAATGGTCCGCTGTAATTAGAGCCACTCTGTCAGGTCCATATCTCATCACAAATCTAGCTGCCAATTTAGCTAAAGTTGTGGTTTTACCGACACCTGCTGGACCTATGAGTGTCACTATTCCGCCTTCATTTACGATTTCATCCTGACCTACAGTAAGTCTCTTTTCAACAATAGAAGCTAACTGTCTCCAGGCAAAGTTAAATGAAGCATCAGCATCAATATTTTCAGATAGTTCTTGTGAAAGCTGTTTTTCAAAGCCTGAACTTAGTAGAAGTTCATATATCATGGCTCTAACAGGTTCTTCTCTTTTCTTACTATCTGACATGAGGCCTGCAAGCTCAAATTGCAAGAGGCGACGAATTGAATCTACCTCCTGACGCATCTTAGAGAGCTCATTTTTCTCATTTTGTGACTCTTTAGATTCGTATGAAGATATTCCGTGTGTTGTTTCTACTTTCTTGGCTAAATCTCTATCTTTTTCTTTTACAAAAAGATCTTTAAGACCTGATTGCTCTGACAGAGGAGCTGGAGGTACTTTATTGTTGTTAAATGAATTGGTATTAGCTGCTTTCTTAGCTTCTTGAGCTTTATTCTGTTCTTGCTTTTGACGCTCTAAAATCTCTAATAGACTTCTTGCAAAACCTTCAGCTTTAGACCCACCTACACCTGTAGGCTTATTAGCATTAGACTCTTTAGATAGGGATGCTGAAGCATGCTTTGATGAGCTTAAGGTAACCTCATCATCTTTGATGATTCTGGAAAGAGGAGAATCCTCTTTTAAGATCCTCTGTGTGATGCTGTCGTTATCTGCAGCATTTGAAGACAGATCTTCTACGCTTACAGTCTTAGTTTCAACGCCAGCAATGATTTCAACACCATTTGCAACACGCTTGTTAGACATAATAACAGCCTCTGCACCTAGCTCTTCTTTAATTTTGGCAAGAGCTGAGCGCATATCTGCAGCAACAAAGCGTTTTAATTTCATTTAGAACTCGTTCTTTTTATAATTTAGTGACACTTATGAAAATCTGTACAATTTTCTGTAAAACTGCGATTTAAGTCAATGACCTAATGTATATTAAATTCAATATTGTTAAGTAGATTATGCAATTTTGCCTAAATTTGTCGAATTTACGAAACTTTTACTAGCGCATTCCTAAATTCTGCTGATTATTCTGATTTCCAACTACACTGACAATCTTAATTTGTTTGTCATCTGGCACTTCCTGATAAGATAAAACTCTAAGTCCAGGAATTGTATTCTTAACAAATCTTGATAAAGTTGATCTTAGAATGCCTGAGGTTAATAAGATAGCAGGCTCACCTTCCATCTCCTGATTTGAAGTTGCATCCATAAGTGAACGCTGTAATCTGTCAGCCATGCCAGGCTCAATACCGATACCTTCAGCACCGCCAGTCTCTAATGACTTATGTAAAACCTTCTCAAGATCAGGAGCTAAAGTAATTACAGGAATGGTGTTCTCTGAACCTACAATATCCTGAATAATCAGTCTGCGTAATCCGATACGACATGCTGCTGTCAGAACTTCAGGATCCTGACTCTTAGGACCGTACTCAACTAATGTTTCAAGTACAGTTCTCATATCACGGATAGGTACACCTTCATTTAAGAGGTTCTGCAGAATATGAGTTAACAGACCTAAATTGATAACTGAAGGAACCAAGCCATTTACAAGTTTTGGCTGAGACTTGGCAACAATATCCAGAATATTCTGAACTTCTTCCTGTCCTAATAATGAAGCGCAGTTGTTCACTAAGATCTGAGACAAATGGGTTGCAATTACAGTTGAACAATCAACCACGGTATAACCTAAGCCTAAAGCCTTGTCGTTATCGTTTTTGCTAATCCAGACAGCATCAAGACCAAAGGCAGGATCTTTTGCCTTAAGACCAGGAATGTCACCGAAGACCTGACCTGGGTTTATAGCCATGTCGCGCTCAGGTTGAATTTCAGCTTCACCAAAGGTTACGCCCATAATGGTAATTCTGTAAAAGTTAGGTCCTAAATCAAGATTATCTCTAATATGTACAGGTGGAATTAAGAAACCTAAATCCTGAGACAGCTTCTTTCTTACACCTTTTACACGATTTAACAGTTCACCATTCTGATTTTTATCAACCATAGGGATCAGTCTGTAACCTACCTCAAGACCGATAACGTCAACTTCTGAAACATCATCCCAAGATAATTCTTTTTGTTCAGCACTAGGAGCGCCGGCTTTTGCTCCACCCTTTTGTACTTCAGTTTTAGCTTTTAGAGCTTGAGCTTCTTTGTGCTTTTTGATGATTAAACCGATGATGGCGCAAATTGAAGCTAACATTAAGAAAGCTACATGAGGCATGCCAGGTACTACGCCCATTACAGCAAGAACTGAAGCTACAATGTACATAGTCTTAGGTTTTGAGAACAGGTCTGTTACCACCTGCTGACCCATTTCCTGTTTTGAGCTGCTCTGACGGGTAACGATAATTGCTGAAGCTACAGATAAGAGTAAGGAAGGGATCTGAGCTACCAGACCATCTCCGATGGTTAAGATAGCGAAAATGGAAGCGGCCTCACCTACTGTCAGACCATGGTTAAAAGTACCGATGATAATACCGCCTACAAGATTGATGATCATAATCAGCAAACCTGCAACAGCATCACCTTTAACGAACTTTGAAGCACCATCCATTGAACCGTAGAAGTCAGCTTCTCTGGTTACATCAATACGTCTTTGTCTTGCAGTATCCTGATCGATGATACCTGCGTTCAAGTCAGCATCGATAGACATCTGCTTACCAGGCATAGCATCCAAGGTAAATCTTGCGGAAACTTCAGCGATACGGCCAGCACCTTTGGTTACCACCTGGAAGTTAATGATAATCAAGATAGCAAATACAATGATACCTACAGTGTAGTTACCACCCATAACCACGTTACCGAAAGCTTCAATAACTTTACCGGCTGCTGAGGTACCATCCTGACCGTGCAGCAAAATCACACGGGTTGAAGCTACGTTTAATGACAATCTTAAAATAGTGGTTAACAACAGCACTGATGGGAAAGAGCCAAAGTCCAGTGGTTTTTGAGAGTAAATAGCCACCAACAGCACAATCATGGATAAAGCAATGTTCAAAGAGAACAGCATATCCAGTAAGAATGGAGGCATAGGCAAAGTGATCATAGACAGACAGGCTAGCACCAGGATAGGAGTACCTATCTTGAACATAGAGATCTTCTTGTAGGCGGTGTTGCCTATTGCCAGACCTTTTGCTACCTTTTCATTGCGTTTTGCTGCTCCAATAAAATTGGTAATGGCAGCAGGAACCTTTATCTTATCTAGAATTGCCACGTGTCAAAATTCCGTAAATCACTGTATTTTTACTGTAACAAGCATTTTATATGCCTTACAGTTCGAAAATCTTATCAAACTCTATCAAGGTTTTTATAAGATCTTTGTATTCTTGCCACCTGCCTCTATATATTTCTTGCGCATATGTGTGAATGAGCACTTTTTGAGGCAGCGGAGAGTCTGAATTTACAATTTCCATCATTCTAGGAAAGAGTACAAATTCAAGCCACTGATGAAATTCCATGGTATCCATGAAAAATGGAGTATTGGTGTTAAAAGCACTATCCTGAGGTCTATTCTTACCATCAGACCATAGACCTAATTTATTAAGTTCTTTTTGGATATTTGATAAAGAAAGAACCACCTGTTCTTTTTTATTAAGCTTGCTCATTTTTCTGATGATTTAATTCTGATTATTTTTCTGATTATTCTTCTGACAATTACTGCTCTGAAAAATACTGCTCAAGAATAGCTACAGCTGACAGACAGTCAATTGCACCTTTGTCTTTAGCTAAAGCTCTAAAACCGCCCTGACTGAAGATCTCTTCTTTAGCCTGTGCTGAGGTTAAGCGCTCATCAACAAAAGACACCTGAATTTTAAAGTTTTGAGAAAGTCTGTTACCAAACTTTCTGGCCCTTTTTGTCATCAGCTGTTCGGTTCCATCCATATTCAATGGAAGTCCAACTACAAACAGGGATGGGCGCCAGTCAGAGATTAGTTTTTTTAAAGCTACCTCATTAGGAATTCCGTCTTTAGCTGGAATTGCCCTTTGTGGGGTACAAGTTTTAGTTACAGTGTTTCCTGTAGCTACACCAATATGTGAGGTGCCAAAGTCAAAACAGATAATGGTACTCAATTTAATCTTGCTCCGCCAAAGAGGATTGGCTGTCTTCTGCTAGGGCCAAATAAGGCAGCTGTCATTACAGAATAGTCTTTTAAAGACTCAAAACACTCATCACCTAAATGATTATGCATCATGGTAGGCTGCAGAGGTGTTGTAATTACCATAGGTAGGTTATTAGCTCTTCTTGATCTTAATAACTCCGGTAGCAACTGTTTATCATAAGTAGTCAGAGCTTCATTGTTTTTACAAAGACCATCTAAGATTAACAGATCAACCGTTACAAAGCGTTGCCAGGCTTTGTTCTTAGCATCAATATCATAGCTAGTATCTGCCTGACTTGGCACTTTAGCTTTCTTGATTTGATTGTAATCGCAAATTTCAACTTCTTTCCAGACTTTGTTTAAAACTTCGTTGGCAACGCAATTACAGATATAGGTTTTTCCAGTACCTGCAGAGCCCTGTAACAATAATAATGGAGGAGCAGCTGAAAACTGACCTGATAAAAATGCCATAGAGCAAAATGCTTTAGCAGTACCAAAAGCTTCGCGATTCATCTCATCATTTAAAGCTTTTTCAAAGGTATTATCAGGTAATACCTTTTTACTCTCATAGATACTATTTACAAAGGATTTATGATTTTCAAGACGCTCTTTTGCAAGTTCTAAACTAGCTCTTTTAGCATCCATAGCTCTTAATTTTGCAACATCATCTTTCTCTTTTAAATCTGAAAGATCAACCTTGTTGCCAGCTAGTTCTTCAATAGCTTTGACCAGAGTTTCAAAGCCATTGTGCATTCCTTGTTTTTTAAAATCTTCTGCCATACTGCCCTCTATAAATTGTGACTAGATTTTACCAAATTACAGAGGATTTAACTCTATTATTCAAAGATATTGATAACTTTATTGTGCTAAGTTTCTGTTCAAAGATAAGCGCTTATTCAAGCGTAGAAAATTCTCAGAGTAAAAAGGGCTAAAGTATAAAGCGAAGAAGTACAAAGTGCAGATATAAAAAGCCTCTGTAAAGATTTGGCATAGAGGGACCAAACTTTACAGAGGTAGGATTATGATAATAAAAAAGTGAATTTGAATTATCTTGAAGTTAGTGAAAAATTAACCGGCACAGATACATTAAGCTCTTTGCCTAGAACCTTACTGTCAAAACCTACAGCTTTTGAAGCCAGGCTATTACACTCCCTGTCTAACAGAGGATAGTCTGATGACTTTGTAAGCTTTGCTGATACAACTTTTCCAAATTTATCTACATTAAAGACAATGACACACACACCTTCCTGGTTTAGCTTCTTAGCTTTAAGAGGATACTGCTTTTTTGAAGACAAGAAAGCTAACAGAGAGTTAAAGGCGTTTTTATAAGATATTTTTGCCTGTTCTCTTTCATAGGCAATCTTGGCTTTGATTTCATTCTCACTGTTATTAGTTGAATTCAGATTTTCGCCTTGTTTTGTCAATTTTTCAGTGTTTTGGGCTGTTTTTTGTTCTTTTTTCTCTATTTTTTCTTTATTTTTAACAATTTTCTTTTCAGTTTTAGGTTTTACTTTTTTCTCAACTTTCTTTTCTGTCTTCTTTTCTACTTTCTTCTCTTCTTTAACCTTAGTCTCGATTTTCTCTTCACTTTGAAAATCGTCTTTTACGGTTTTTACCCTCTCTACAGGCTTTTCATCTTCAACGGCTTTTGGTTCTTCTAAGATGGCAGATGGATCCATAACCGTCACAACATATGAAGCTTGAGGCTCGTCCTCTGCCTCAACTTCAACTGAGGTGTTAAATTCAAAGACAGACAAAAGCACTATCAGAACTAACAGTGTGATTAGAAAAGAAGCTCTGTTGGCTTTTTGCTCGTACTTATCGTAAAGGTTCATCTTAAGTTAAACGTGCTTTATTCTTAATCTTTTGTAATTGGATCTGTTGTATTTGGAGCAGGTGTAATGGCAGAAGAATTGCCCTTCCCCTCTGCATTTCCATTGCTTTTATTGCCACCATTTTTATTATTGGTAGCTAAGATAAACTTGCCCTGTCTTTTGTTTTTAGCAAGATCCACAAGATCTAAAAAAGCCTGAAAAGGACAGTTTGCATCGGCTGCAATGTTCAATTGCGCATCTTTATTCTCATCTAACTTTAAGGCAATACTATCTAAGGTTACCTCATCTTTTTTTATTAGGTATTTGCCCTCAGTAGTTACAGTAATGCTGATAAGGTTGTTCTCTCTTATCTTTTCTGAGTACTTACTTTGTGGAAGTGTGATCTTTAAAGCTGTCTGAGAAAAGCTCATGGTTAAGATAAAAAAGATGAGCAGCATAAAGATGACATCGATTAAAGGTGTCAGATCGATATGCGCATCATCTGAAATCAGGTTGATGTCTTTATCAAGTTTCATGTCTTTACCTCTGTCTTAAAGCCTAATTTGCTCTTTCTACTTTGTTAAAGGAGCTGATAGCCTGATAAGTATGTTCAATGGTCTCCATTAAAAAGATCTTCATACGCATCGACAAAAGGTAGAACATAACCAGAGTAGGAATTGCTACACACAGCCCCATTACGGTTGTAATCAAAGCCTGCCAGATACCTAAAGCTAATAATTGCGGATCCTGATTTGAGAGTTTTGAGATCTCTTCAAAGATAGTGAGCATACCTAAAACAGTACCTAACAGACCTAATAGAGGTGAAATTACAGTAATCAGTTTTAAGACAATCAGTCCATTAGTTACAGAGCGGAAATTCTTATTAAAAAGGTAGACCACCTCTGCTCTTAAATCATCAGAATGCTGCTGATGGGTTGTCACCATTGCATAGATGATATTTAAAAATGGATTACCACCATGATAGTCTTTCAAACACTTCTCTTCGTTAGTTGAAGTGTTTACAAAAGTCTTTTTAAAGCTCTTCCAGGCAAAGCTTGTATAAAGATAATTTCTGATACTGATATAGATAGCAACAATACCGATTAAGACAATCACAAGTCCACATGGACCTGAGAGGTTATAGAGTTTTTCTAAATTCATTTTGTTTTTTCAAAGTTTTTACAACTAGTTGTGTTCTACCCATTTTCTTGCGGTCATTGCAGCCATCTCAAGATCGGTTGCATCAGGGTGAGTTGAAGCGTCTTTAATTCTCTTCTGATGATTCTCATCATGCTTTAAATGAGGGAAAGCTGCATACATTTTCTCTAGCACCTCATCACTTACCTTGCCCTGAATAAACATATTGCCTAACAGGACATTGCTCTTATCAAGACTCTCACAGGTCTTTTGCATCACCTCAAAAGCACCTTTAGAATCAGGTCTGCCACCTAAAGTACCAAAGATACCGACATTCTTATCTTTTAAAGATTTAATCACTTCTAAAGCTTTGATATCAGCATGACCTGAATCCAACCAAAAGCCTACTAAGACAATCTCATAGTCATCAGAGTTTTTATAATCTTCAACTTTAACTAATGTGCATTTATCCACCTTATTTGAATTTACCAGACTCTCAAAGATAGCTTTAGCAACTTTTAAAGTATTACCTGTAACAGAACTTACAACAATTTGGGTATTCATGTATTAACCTTTAAATCTTGAATTATGAGTTCTAGGAATAAGCCTTATAACTTAGATCTTATTTCTGGTTATCTAAGATAAAAGACATGAAACGCTCTACTTCTGACTCGTCATGCTTATGGTTCTCACGACCTAAATAGAGTGAGAAGATAGAGTTTCCATCTTTTCCTAAAAAGACGATTTGATAAGAGGTAAGGTGCATAAAAGGCAGTTTTAAAAGACCAATCTTAGATACTGAGTCTTTTACTAAATGTCCGTTCAGACAGCCTTTTTCAAAGAGATTGAAATAGCCCATTCCCTCTTTGCCAGGACCTATCTTGGTGTCAATTTCAAAGATATTTCCTGCTTTTTCTAAAAATAAGGTCAGCTTTTTAAAGCCTGTTAAAAAGTCCCAGACCTCATTAAAAGCACCATTATCTAAAATCAAAGTATCTTTCTGATTAAGATTTTGTAAAACTTCAAGTTCAGTGGTATTTAAGGCATTTTTAAGCATCATAAGTCCCATGCACTTACCTGAGGATAAGATCTCTTCTAGCTTTATCTGTAATTCATTCATTTGTTTATCTCACTTTGGTTATATTATTCTTGGTTTTACTTACTCTTGTTTTTACTTACTCTTGGTTCTTGATTTCAATCGCATCAAAGTAGTCTTCATCAATTAACTCAAGATCATGAGTAATCACTACCACACAGTGACCTTTTTTAGAGAAATTAAGCAAAATCTGCTTAATTTTTCGCATATTCTCACCATCTAAGCCGGAGGTTGGCTCATCTAAAACAAGAATTTTGGGATTTTTACATAAGGCACAGCCGATGACTAAACGCTGCTTTTGACCACCTGATAGAGATTGCGGATGACGGTATTCAAAGTCCTCTAATGAGAGTTCCTTTAAAACCTCTTTGATGCTCTCATTGGTGTACTTTTGTCCTGAGAGTTCAAAACAGGATTTAAGCTCATTGTGTACAGAACTCATGTTTAATTGATAATCTGTGTTCTGCAAGACAATCGAGCCATAGGATAAAGGATGTTTTACAGAATCATCTGTAAAAATTACTTTGCCATCAGTAGGCTTTTCAAGACCAAAGACAAGTCTTGATAAGGTAGTTTTGCCAATACCGTTACGACCTAAAAGCACATGAAAACCTAATGGGAAAGATACATTCAATTTTTTGAAGATCTCTTTACCGTTTTTGTATTTAAAGGAGAGATCTTTACATTGAGCGATACAATCTTCAGAAAATTCAGCATCAGAAAAATCAAGACGCTTTAAACTCTCACGACGGTCATTAACTACAGTCTTTCTCAAACCATACTTTTTAATAACCTCATTTGAGATCACGCTAAAGTCACCTTCTTCAACTACACTGCCCTGCTCTAGGATATACACCTTGTCAGCATAGTCTTTTAGATAATAAAGACGATGATCTACTACCATAATGCAGTAGTTATCCTGTTTTAATCTATTGAGGATCTTAGCTAACTCCTCAGTTGACTCTGGATCAAGATTAGCTGTAGGTTCATCTAAGATAATGTTCCTTACCTGCATGGCTACAACTGTAGCTAAACCTACCTTTTGCTTTTGTCCTTCTGATAAAGAGTCTATAGACTGATTTCTAATCTCCTCGAGCGAAAACATTTCAATTACAGAATTTACACGCTCAATAATCTGAGCTTTGGTAAGTCCTTTCCATTCAAGAGCAAAGGCAATTTCATCTTCAACATTTAAGGCAAAGAACTGACGCTCAGGATCCTGAAATAAGGTTCCTACAAGAGTACTTACATAGGCTAATTCCTCACCTACGATGTTAACGCCGTCAATGAGGATTTCACCTTCTAAAGTACCGCCATAGTAATTTGGACACAGGCTGTTTACTACTCTTAATAAAGTCGATTTACCACATCCTGAGACGCCTGTGCATAAGGTAATTTCACCGTCTTTAGCGGTAATTGAGATATCTTTTAAATTAGGTTTTGTTTCATCAGCATAAGCATAACTTACATGTTTTAATTCAATCATGGATGTCCTGCCTTGTTAATAAATGAACCACCGCATACATACTCAAGATATAAACTTGCAGCACAGACAACTACCGCTAAAGCTATGAGTGAGTAATCACGTCGATGCAGACACTGATTTTTCATATTGCAGTGCTTATTCTGACCGATACCTTTTAACTCACAGGCAATTCCAAGATCTTCTGATGAACGTAAAGACATAAAGACTAATGGAGAGAAACTAAGTCTTATGAGTAACAATGGATGCTTTAGAATATTCTTAACAGAAAACTCAAAACCACGTATTTTCATGGCTTCAAAGACCTGCTTGATGTCATTGATAAAAGTCGGCACAAAGCGGATCATCACTGCGCCTGGCAAATAAATCATGAATGGCAGGTGCAGATTCTGTAAGGTAGTCAAAAGGTTCTGCATTCTAATGGTAAGAGTAAGTGGCATCACCACATTCATCACGCAGGCACCACGCATAAATGGCACAGCCAATTTAGTAAAGTCAGCGCTGTCTTTTACCATTGGAATATAGATGGCAATAATATTGACGCAGGTAAGTGAAATTATCATGACTACCGTCATGAACATATAACTTACAAATAAAATCCTGTAACGCTGCATCAGTAAGGCATAGCTTAAAGTTACGACAAACATTAAAAATAAAGGCTCGAACTTTGTCATAAACAAAGCACAGATTGAGCAGATCACAGACAAAAGCATTTTGCTTTTGACGTTGTATTTATATAAAACGGAATTATTAACGGTTAATGATGCCAGCATGTTTTAATTCTCTTGCACAGTACACACCTGTACCTAAACCTAAAAGTGAGCCTATATAGCCAATAGCTACAATGCCTACAACCATAAAAATTACGCCTGGGGTTTCACGAACCATGATGTAGCTGACACACAGTGAAGATGTCTTAGAAATAAGATCGTAGAAAAACGCTCCGACAACAGGGGCATAGCATCTCCTACATCCTCCAGTTAAAATCACACACAACTCTGTCAACATGGCTGAGAGTAAACTTGAAGGAATAGAGGTAATACCACCACCTAGCAGTACAAAACTTATGAGTGCACTTACTAATGAAAACAGAGTTAAAGCACCTGTTTTTCTTACTTTGTACAAAAGAACAACCATAAGTGTTGTAAAAACCAGATTCTTTAAAATTAGAGAGACAGGATTAAGTCCACCTCCTGCTAAAGCAATGATCATGGTCACTACTTTTACAGAGGCTGCAAAAACGCCTATTACTACTAATTCTCGACAGTTAAAGTATCTTTTTTTCATAATGTTTTTTAAAGAAGAGTAGAAGCAAAGCTTCTACTCTTAGATTTATTGCTTTTTATTGGAACAAAGCTATTTAGAAACTATGATTACTAGAACTTAGCTGACACAGTTACAAAGCCGTGAGAACCTGGCTCTGCAATCGCATCGGTGGTGTAGTAACGCTTGTTCAGAATGTTTAACCAGCCTGCGGTTACTACATACTGACGCTTCTCACCAAAGCTTCCTGATACTTCAAAGTTACCAGTTGTAAAGCCACCCTGATGAGTTGTTGCTACAGCATCTTCAACAACCTTGGTGTAGTTTCTGGCACTCTGTGAACGAGCATATGCATCGGTATTTAAAGTCCAGTTACCAAAGTCATGCTCATAACGCAGACCAAATCTTGCGATAAGTTTTGGGGTGTTAGTATCATAGGTTGCACCTAAGATTGAGCTTTCATTATCAAAGCGACGACGCATATAGGTAATGCTGGTATAAGGAGTGATACCGGCATCAAAGTCATATGAAAGGACAGTCTCTAAACCAAAAGTCTTAGCACTTGCTACGTTGTAGTACTGACGTAATGCTTGGAAGTTTGAGATGGTCTCTTTAGTTGCGATAAAGTTCTTTGACTTAGTTAAGAAAGCACTTACATCAGCAAAGAATTTGTCTGAAGCATGACGGATACCTAATTCATAGCTGTTTGAGGTCTCAGCTTTCAGATCTGGATTACCATAAACGGTAGCGCCACCCATTGAAGTTGAGAAATATCTCTCCTGTAAGATAGGAGCTCTAAAGCCCTGACCAAAGTTAAATCTTACAGCTGTGTCTTCAAGACCATTCCAAACTAAACCTGCGTTAAATACTGTACGATTGTTAGTTGAATCACCTGTATCTGATGAGGTAATTAAACCTGTAAGATTATTAACCTTAAGATTGGTATCTGCATTTGATTTTACCTTGGTGTAGCGCAGACCATAGTTTGCAACTAAATCAAATGGTAACTGAGTTTCGTTTGATAAGAAGCCGTAAATGGTTTTCTGACCGCCTGATAAAATACCTCTGTTGTTTACAACATCCTGAGATACATTCTGGTGAACATTCTGATTTACCATGCCTGACATGGTTACATCCACAGTCATATCCATATGACCTTTGGTTGTAGTCTGTGAGGTAAAGCTGTCATTCTCAACACCAGCACCTGCGATTAAGTAATTTGCATCACCTAATGTCCACTCAGTCTGAGCAGTTGCAGCATTTGTTAAAATGGTGTTTTTAGCGCCTGAGTTTACAGACATTGAGGTTGTAATATCTCTTTGAGTTGTAATGCTACCTCTTGGAGTTGTTCTTACAGAAGTAGTAGAGCTGCTCTCTGACTGCTTGATTCTGTTTACCATGATCTTTTGATTTAGCTGATGGTAAGCATCTACTCTTACTCTTGCTAAGGTATCAGTTAAATTCTTTAACTCAGCAAATACGTTAACCTTACTGCGCTTCCATACAGGGATCTCCACACCAAAGTCATCATAGCTGCCTGTATCCTCGGTAGTTGAGTTAATGTCTGAATCAAAATACTCACCATTAACACCCAAGGTTACCTTGTCGGTAAAATCATAAGATAACATACCATCAAAGTTCTTTTGACGATATGAAGTACCTTCAATTACCTTATGAGGAACGCGTAAGTTACCAGCTTCTACATTAGCAGCGCCAAATCTGTAACCTACACCTGAAACCTTACCTGAAACACCAGCACTTTCACGCCATGCGTCACCTGAGCCGTCATAACCTGCTGCAATATCAGCTGTAAAAGGCTTATCAGCATTCTTTTTAGTAATGATGTTTACAACACCACCGATGGCATCTGAACCGTATAAAACAGAGTTAGGTCCTTTGATAACCTCAATTCTCTCAACTGAAGCAGGATCAATTAACATTGGAGTGCCTGACATTGATTTATGCTCAGAGATCTTTTGACCGTCAACTAAAACTAAGGTTCTATAAGCATCTTCACCACGAATACCGATACGCTTTAAACCTTGGGAACCATCATTATTAACCTCAACACCAGGTACATCCTTTAAAAGATCACCAATGGTGCTGGCACCTGACTTTTTAATCTGTTTTTCAGAGACCACGCTTACACTTACAGGTACCTGTAATAAGTCACGCTCAACTCTGGTTGCGGTAACTTCGATACCTTTGGTCTTAACCTCCTCTGCATAAGATTTGGTAAAAGCTGATGTCAAAATTAGAGTGCAAGCTAAAGCAAGTTTAGTTTTTCTCATAATGATTTTTCCTTGTTTATGTTGGATGTTTTAGTTCGAATTTATATGTTGAATTTTTAAAGTTGTACTGAACTTTTAAGCAGTAACAAACACGCGATGCTGCAGATAGTTAATTAAAAGTTGCACCATGGTTACTGCCCAGAAACGACCAGGCAAAGTAAGATCAGCAAATTTGCCTTTATCTGTCAGTAAGCCTGCGCTCTGCCATTGAGAGATCACTTCTTTTAAAGAATCCTTTAAGTTGACCTTAAAGTTCTTTTCAAAGTAANNCCAGTTGATAAAGCCAAGTTCTACCTGTTCACCTAATTTCTTGTACAAGCGCCAGTTCTTTTCAGGAACGAACATCATCAGAGCGCTCTTTTTCCCTTCATCAATCTTTTCTAACCATTTCTCATAGCTTCTGACATTCATGAAACTTACGCCCTGAATTTTGCCACCGGCGCCAGGGCCAAAAGCTAAAGTATCAGCATCAGATTTAGCTAAAACGTTATATAGATTTCTCTCCCTGAAGGTTTTACCAAAGTGAGATACGCTAAGATCTCTAAAGTGGTTATCCAGTAAATACTCAAAGCCACGTTTGTACATTCTGGCTCGCTGTTCTTTAGATGGAGCTTCTGGCATCTTACCGGCCTTTACCAGTTTCTCTAAAGGAGAACCTTCAAGCATGATGAGCTGGTATAAATCCACACCGTCAATTGGAAGAGATGAAACAATCTTTAAGTCCTCATCCCAGTTCTCGTCATTCTGACCTGGTAGACCAAAGATTAAATCGATAATAACAGCTGCATCGTCGTATGAGGCTAAGTGCTCAAGACCACGGATAAGATCCTCTTTTGAACTTAATCTGCCCATTCTTCTGCGCACTTCAGTATCAAAAGACTGCACTCCTAATGAGAAGCGATTGGCTCCTGCAGCCAAGCAGGCTTCAATCTTGTCATCAGTGAAGTATGAAAGACGACCTTCGACAGTAAATTCACAGTCATTAGCTAATGGAAAGATTTCATGACAGGTTTTGATAATACGATGTAAGTCTTCAGCTTCTAATGCTGTAGGAGTACCACCACCCATGTAAACAGCATGAATTGGAGAGGTACCTACAGATTTTGATTTTTCCCACATTCTCATTTCTTTAATCAGAGCATCGGTATAACGCTTTGATTCTTCTTTCTTGTATGGAGAAATGTAGAACATGCAGAAAGAGCATCTGGTCTGACAGAATGGCACGTTAATATATATAGCGCTCTTTGTAGTTCTCTTTACGTTTGAAAGAATATCTATTGCATATGGTACAAATGGAGGAGGTACCACTTTTACATTAGAGCTGTTATGAGACATGCTTTTTTCACCAAAAGCATTCTCAAGAGGATCTGAACTTATCTTAGCGCGGTAATCTAATTCTAAATTCTGTGCTTTTGCCATCTGCTCCATCATTTTTTCCATAGGCATCTTTGGAGCAGATCCTACAAGTTTAGGCATCAGCATCTTTCCCATATTTTTGAACTCATCGATAAGTTCAGAGAAATCAACTTCACCAGTAGGTGAGGTATGTTTTTTTACGTAATGCTCAAATGGAAATTCAATTATCTTAGATAAGCTCATAGTTGTTGGGATAAAACTCTTTGATTTAAAATAAAAATTAAATTAGCTATATACAATCATAGTTAGCGTTTTACAATCTATGTTAGCAGTAACTAACTTATAAAATAAACTTGCACTATACAGAATTATTTGCAAAAGATCAACTTTGGTGCGAATTTTTTATTTTACAAATCTTAGGTGTTTTAAGCGGAAATTACGCTATTGAATGTAGCTGTATGAGGACACAGCAACTTGTAAATTAGAGGATGAACCTGTGATTGGAAGATCTTGTTATTAAGTTGCTGTGTAGAAAAGCTTGTTTATTTAAGAACAAACTTTTGTTTTAGAGTAACTGCACAGCCTATTCTGGCTTTGCTGCTACAAGTGCAGAGCCTTCATCTTTACGTAAGATTGCTCCTACATAAACTAATAACACTATATTCATGACCAAGGCATATAAGATTGGAGGAATGGTCATGATTTCTGAGTTAAAGACAAATGGGCTTGAGGCAATAGCAATTGCCTGAGCTGCGTTTTGCATGGCAACTTCAATCACAATCGTACGTCTTGTCTTTGATGACTGATGACACAGTCTTGAAAGTAAAGATGCTGCAATCACTGCAAAAATCACAAGCAGTAACACACTTAATCCTAACTTATCTAAGTGGTTGGCGATATTCTGATAGTGCTTAATAAAAAAGATCGAGGCTAAAAGGATCAAGCATGGGAATGCGAATTTGGATAAAACTTTGGAGATCTTTACAGCTGCATTTTTAAAGTAGTGCTGAGTAAGTACACCTAAGATAATCGGAATTAACATCAATACTACGTTTTGGACTAAAAGTTTACCTACTGGTAACTGTACAGTACCAAATTCAGACTCTGCTCCATTTGCATTTAATATGGTTACACATATAGACATGATGACAGGTAAAGTTACCAAGGTCACAATAGAACTTACAGCTGTCATGGATACTGATAGAGCCACATCACCTTTAGCAATGTAAGAAAAGATGTTTGAAGATGAACCACCAGGACAGCAGGCAATTAAAACCAGACCAATAAAGAAAACAGTATCAAGTCCCATAAAATAAGCTATAGCAATGGCAATTACAGGTAACACAACTAACTGTCCTGTAAGGCCTACAGCCATTGGCAGAGGCTTTTTTAATAACATCTTAAAATCATCAGACTTTAAGGTAAGACCTAATGAATAAGTAAGAATGGTAAGAATTGGTAAAACAATAAAGATTGGATTCACTTCTATTTCCTCATAAAGTTGCCTCATTGTAATGGGAAATACTTATTTAATAAAGGTATGTATTATTTATTTTACAAAAAGAAAAATATTGTCATGCAAAATGCTTCAAATGTGAGCCAAATGAAAATTTGCGATAAAATTCGACATTTTTTACTCTTTTTTTTCGATTATTTTCAAAAAAATTTACATTTATATTTCTATAAGTGTAAAATAATTTTCAATAATGGATTTTGTACAAGACCTTACAAGTAAATACTAATATTAGGAAAAGACCGTGAGCATTCTAAAGAAACTAAGTAACCCTCAGATTAAAGCATCGAAATCAGATAACAAACTCATTCACTACTTTTTATCTAACGGTCTTAAAGCGTGTTCTTCATCTATCTCAGAGATCTCTGCTGATTGTGATATCAGCCATGCAACAGTCACCAGATTCGCCAGAAAATTTGGTTTTGATACCTTAAAAGATTTCAAAATCTCTCTAGCACAGGATCTTGGAGCTCAAGACAGTGATAACAAAGGCAAAAGGACTGCTATTAATCTCAAAGAAAGTTGTGAAACTACCGCTCAGAAGTTATTGCAGTTAAACCAAACTTTATTATCACAGACTGCTGTTGAAATTGGCTATGAGCAAGTAACTAAATTAGCTAAAGAAATGGTGTCTGCAAGACATGTATTCTTCTTTGGTATTGGTAGTTCTGGATTCCTCGCAAGAGACGCTGCCAGAAAATTTGCCCGTATCGGTATTGATGCCCGCTGCTATACAGATTCTCATGAAATCATGACCCATTCTGTAATGACCAACAGTCAGGATTTGGTAATTTATATTTCAAATTCTGGTAAAACAGGTGAGCTAGTTAAGTCTGCATCAATCTGTGCTAAAAAGGGAGCTATGATTTGCGCGATTACCGCAGAAACAGCCTCCCCTCTTTACACTTTTACAGATATTACCGTTTTACATGCAGTGCATGACTATGATCTGGCTCATGGTTATGCTGACTCAAGACTGAGTGTGTTCTTTATTATTGATTTAATCTACATTGAGCTTATCAAAGTAATCGGTGAAAAAGCCATTAAGATTAAGCAAGACACTCAGGATGCTATTGAGTCATTATCATCTAATGACTAATTTTCTCTTTCTACTGCAGAGTCCTCTGCAGTAGAATTTAACATTCAATAATCTTCCCTGTTCCTCAAATCTATTTCTTTCTAATTTCTTTACGGCAACCAAATGAAGCCG
>DKDL01000008.1:0-15892 GCA_002449335.1 Succinatimonas sp. UBA6849
CCTATAGCATCCACCATTTGAAGAAGCGACTTGAGTGTCGCCTTTTTTATGCCCAAAATCAGTGGCACTTTCCCAAAACAGCACTTCACCAAGGCTTTACAATTTCTTAATGCACTAATTGTGCGCTGTATAATAATTAGATGATTTTGTTCAGCGCCTTTATCTTTGTTGTGGTAAATTATTTTACAGCTTGTAAATTATTTTATATAAGGTGATTCTTGTGAAGCAAAATCAGCCATTAACAATAAAGAGACTGAGTAAGGTCTTATCACGCGATACAACTGTTGAAGAAAATTCTGAAATTGATCTTATAGCCAATTCTGGCGTTCAGTTCTTAGACTTTGAAATCAATTTTGAAACTGATAAAAATCCTGCTAATGAAATCAACTTTGAGTCAGACGATCTCAATACTTATCCTGCCTATGTAAAATTCGGCAAATTCGTAAAAATCAGTGGCATGGGGGATCATTTTGCAAGATTAAGATTAAATCGTGCTCAGGATAAATATATTGTCGATGAATCACTAGATTATGAACAGTCAAGAGAAGTAGTCGAAGAGTTTGACTCAGAAAATGATGTTAGAGTTTTAGACTCTTTAAAGCTGTTTAATGGTGTATGGTTTCCTATTCCTTACTTTAATAAAGGTAAGATGGAAGGTCCTGCTAACTGGGCTCGTGCCAGAATCATCAATTTAAGTGAAGCAAAGCTTGCTGAAGAAAAAGGCGGTCGCTATCACTTAACCTTAGCTTTTGATACTACTGTTGATAACAGTCAGGATAATGAAGCACTTCACAATGCTCCAACCTCTGTTGATATTGATACCAGCTTTACCTTTAGAGACGGTATTGAAGCTACCTCATTATTAAATGGTAAAAACGGTATCAGCTTTGTCTCTGAATGGATTAAGAGCATCATGAAGGAGATTTATCCTTTATCTACTAATAATCCATCTGAAAAAGCCAAAGCTACTACAGATGATGACGAATATATTAAAAACAGAGTTTATGAAAAGCACTATCTAAATGTTTTAGCTTTCATTAAGCATTTCTTTATGCCTAATGATATTAAAGTCATTCACTTTGATAAAACTCATACCGAAACTGACAGCTCTTTAGATGTAAGTTTAATCTTAGATATTGGTAATTCTCGTACTTGTGGTCTGTTAGTTGAAGAAGGTACTTCAATGCTAAGTAGCTCTGATACTTTCCCTAACAGTACTCCTCTTTTAATCAGAGATTTAAATGCACCTGAGCATGTATACTCTGGCGCTTTTGCAAGTAGAATTCAGTTCCAGAGAGCAAATTTTGATTTTAACTATTGCTCTGATATCTCCTCAAAATTAGATGCCTTCAAGTGGCCTTCTTTAGCTCGTGTTGGTACAGAAGCTACCAAACTTGCTGCTATGGCTAAAGGTAATGAGGGTAACACCGGTTTAAATTCTCCTAAGCGTTACTTATGGCAGATTAACGATACCCCAAAGTCTGAGTGGAAATTTAATACTACTTATTACCAGACTCCTGTATATCGCCGTAATGAGAAAAATGAGAAGCTCTACTTTGATCTTTTAAAGAATAAAGAAGGTGAGAAAGCAGCTACTTATCTGCCTGTATCCAAGTTCTTAAATTCAACTGGTGATGCCTTATTTGCAAGCACAGGGGATGACAGTCAGTTAAAGGCTAATTACTCAGGAAAGTCAGCTATGACTTTCATGTTAATAGAGATCATCTTGCAGGCAATGATGCAGATGAACAGTTACTATTACCGTTCATCAATGGAAGATCATGCTCTGCCTAGAAAACTAAAATCAATTGTTTTAACTACACCTCCTTCAATGCCGGATGTTGAGCGTGAGATCTTCAGATCATGTGCCTATCAGGCAATCGGTGTCATTTGGAAAGCTTACGGTTACGATCCAACTCCTGCAAACGAGTTCCATTATGTAGAAAAGGCTCGCTTAATGTTCCCAGAAGTTCCTCAGGTCTTCTTAAAATGGGATGAAACCTTAGCAGGTCAAATGGTTTACCTCTATAACGAAACTCAAAGAGTCTTCAACGGTAACTGTAAGTCCTTTATTAAAGAGATCCGCCGTCCTGATGCTGATGGCAGATTCAATGAGATTAGCCGACCAAAATCAAGCAATCTGATTGCCTCCTCTGTTTCAGCAAGAATTGCTTCAATTGATATTGGTGGTGGTACTACTGATTTAGTAATTGCAGATTACAGTTTCCCTGACAGAAAATGTGAAGAGTCAACTGATTATGACAATGGAAATTTTGGTGAAGAGGTAAGCAATCAGAATGCCTCTATTCAGATCCGCGAAGTTTTACGTGATGGCTTTAAGATTGCAGGTGATGATTTAGTCTTAGATATCATAAGAAACTACATCATTCCAAAGCTAGGCTCAAATGAAGAGTTATCTAAGATTGTAGGTAACATGTCTGGACAGGATGTAAAAAATCGTAAGAACCGTGTACAGACTGTCGAGCAGATCTTTTCAAAAGTAGCTTACAGAATTTTATCCAGAATTGAGTCCTTAGAAAAAGTACCAGCAGGACATACCGATATTTCAGTTCAGGGTACAGTAGAAGACTTTATCCTCTGTAAGGATAAGTGCAATCTTGAGATGCTGAATAATCCTAATGATGAGGTTGTCCTAGAAGAGGGTAAAAAGGCTGTAGACGAGAGCGTAATAGAGTACTTAAACAATCAGTTAGGTAAAGATTATGATCTCTTATCTAGAAAATTAGTCTTTGATTTATACCAGATAAATTATGATATCTCTCGAGGTGAGAATTCTGTTATCAGCAAGTGTCTAAATTATTTAAACACTATCGTAAATTCTTACTGCTGTGATGTTTTACTTCTAACAGGTCGTCCTTCAAAGATCCCTGGCTTAAGACGCTTTATTGAGCGCAAGTCATCCTTATCACCATACAGAATCATTTCTATGCACAACTACAAGTGCAACGGCTGGTATCCATCCTTTGGTGTAAAAGAAGGTCGTATCGGTGATCCTAAATCAACTGTAGTGGTAGGTGCTTTATTAGGTTACACCAAGATAGCTGATGCTAATAAACTCATTAACTTTAGAATTAACACTAATCCGTTACCTTCCTCAACACCAATGCGTTACTTTGGCGCATTAGACAACGAGAGTATGTTAAAAAAGAATGAAGTTCTGTACAGATTCAGCACTAAAGCTGAACAGGACTTCAAATCAGAGTTGACAGAGCCACAAGAAAAACGCTCTTCAAAGTTTGATATGGATACAGCCTTTACTAAGGCAGGAGCCGATGTTGTTAAGAACATTCCTGGAATTACCAGACCAGATGATGATGGTAATCTAAAGTTCAACACTGAGTTACCTTTAAAATTAGGTTACAGACAGTTTTATGATCCTCATTTTGATTCAGCAATGCTCTTTAGTGTAGGTCTGTACAATGATGTAAATGATCTGCAAAAAGTTAAAGATACTAAAGAATGGATCATTCCTGATGATGTTGATTTTACTGATGAGTACTATGCTCGTTTAGATAAAGAGCTTTTCTCTAAATTAAGAGCAGTAGACACTAATAATCAGAAAGAATATATCCAGGAGTGCCTGTCTAAGATGAAAGAGTCCTTCGATACTGGCAAGGTTGCCCTTGAAAGTATGAATGCACAAGATGCAAAGGATATCGAAGCTCAATTTGAGGCAAGTGCTCAGAAGTATGGCGATGATGAAGCTAACAATGCAAAAATAGGTGGCATGTCAAAACTCTTTGGTGCTGACAAGAAGAGATCAGAACTAAAAGAGCAGGCTATAGCAAACTATAAATCCTCATATCAGGGGGATTTGGAAAACACCATTGCTCAAAAGAAAGATGCCAATAAAAAGAGACAGCGTATGCTCTTCTTACGTACTTTAAGTTCACTTCTAGAACCATGCATTGCAAGTTACAAAGACGATCAGCTCCGTCGCTTAGAGGACGCAAAGAAAGCTATGACAGGCAATGTTGATGGCAAGATGCGTTATGACTTAAAGATCCAAGGTGAAACCTATGAAGGTAAAAAATCCTGCAAGGGTAGCCCTGTATATGGATGCATCAAGTTTATGCGTGATGAAGATCCAGACAATGCTCCATCAATTTTCTTAATGAGAATTGAGGATGCAACTCAAAGTGACTCTGGCAAAAAGCCTGTAAAGGAATTTTTAAACCTAAGACTGAAGACTGTTTCAGGTGATGATGAAGAATACTGGAACAATACTGGTTTATTACTAAAATAAGGTTTCATATGACTTTAAATACATTTACAAATAACCGTCTTGATGAAGTTGCTTCAACCTGTCAAAAGGTAATTCCTTGGTTTGAAGGTGTTGATGATAAGAATGTACAGGAAAAGAGAAACACTCTTGAAGTCAAACTCTGCTCTCTAATAGAAGAAGCTAAAACAGCTCATGATGTTTTGCCTGTAAAGACTACTGTAGGTGTCTTTGGTGCATCTCAGGCAGGTAAGAGTTACTTAGTGTCTACTTTAGCATCCTTTGGTGGTGACGATTTAACTGCTACCTTTGATGGTAAAAAGGTAAGTTTCTTCAATCACATGAACCCTATCGGCGGTGACTTTGAGGCAACCGGTATTGTTACCCGCTTTACCAAGTTTGATGATAAGGGAGTATCTGGCTTTCCTATTAAAGTAAAAGTCTTTAATGAAGCTGATTTAGTCAAAGTACTCATTAACTCTTATAACTTAGATTTAAACTTAAAAGCAGTCCCTGCTGGCTCTCAAAGCGACTACTTGTCTGTTCAGAACCAGAAAATTGGCTCTGATGAGTTTTTAAAGAACTTTTTTGAGGAGTTAAAATCTGATAAATATGCTCTAAAAGATGAGAAAAGCTACATCCATGACTATGATGTAGTCTCTATTGCCAAATACGCAATCAGAAAGTCTAAAAGTGATTTTGGTGATAATGCTAAATTCCCAATTGACAGCTATTTCTGGTCTGAATGCAGAAAGTTAGTATCAAAACTTAACTTTGCAGGACGTGCCAGAATGTTCTCAATCCTCTGGAATGAGCTAGATGCCTTTACTAAATTATTTACAGAGTTAGGAGCACAACTTTTAGAGTTAGAAGGCGCAACTTCTGTTTATGTACCTTTAAACTGCTTTATTGAAGATCCTAGTGCCAATGAAAGTGATTTCCGTCGCCGTGAGGATGGAACCTTACTTGATATTGGTGTTTTAAAGAATGTCTTTAAAGATAAAGATGATCCTAGTAAGAAGGTAGAGGTTGTGCTCTTAAGTAAAGATGGCACACAGGAGAAAAAGTCTATCTCCTTTGCCTCTTTAACTTTTGCTGCCCGTGAGTTCTCTTTCCCATTGCCTCAAGAGAGTAATGCTGACGGTTTTGATGTCTTAGATTTTCCAGGCTGCCGCTCAAGAAAGACAGACGAGATTGAGAAATTTAAAGATCCTAATACCGATACTACAGAATACTTACGTCGTGGTAAGGTAGGTTATTTGTTTGAGCTTTACTGCGACCGTCACGAAATTGATGTGCTCTTATGGTGTGTAGCTGTATCTAAACAGCAGGAAGTTTTAGAAGAGCAGATCAACAGTATTGAACACTGGGTTTACGAGAATGTTGGCAGAACTGCTGATGAAAGAGCCAAATTTGGCAAGATCCCTTTAATCGGCGCCTTTACCCGTTTTGACAGCTGCTCATGTCTAGGTCTTGATAAAGCAAAATCTAATGAAAGAGCTAAAGAAAAAGGTGATCCCACTGTAGTTGTAGATTACTCAGGTATCAGCTCAAAGATTAACAAAGCTTTAGAGTCCTTCCATCATACCTGGGTTGATGAATGGGTAAAAGGTGTGCCTTTTAATCAGTTCTTCTTTGTAAGAAAACCTAATATTCCTGAAACTGATGATATGTACGTAAAAGAAAAAGGTAAAGAAGTTGATTTCTTACCTAATGAATACGTTAAAACTCAGATTTCTGAATATAAACAGAGAATTTCATCTTGCCCAGAATTGAAGTACGTCTACCATGAAAAAGATGGTACCTGTAAGACCATTGATGAGGTTTTAAAGCCAAGTGATGGTGGTGTTAACTATTTAGCTTCTTTCTTACGTGAAAACTTTGCTGACTATAAAGTTAACAAAGACAGAACCTATGATTTAGTTCTAAAAGATGTAAAAGAAATTGTTGATGCTCTATCCATGTACGCTAAGCGCGAAGGCGCTAAGGCACAAAAAGAAGCTTATGCTAAATGTCTTAAACTTATGCAGGAGCTGTTACAGTGTGACAGGGTAGCAGGTACTTTAAGTTACCTGCGTGACTTTATTGAAATTGATAAAGATAAAGCCTTTAAAGATTACACTGACAATCAGTCAGATGGAAACAGCAATAACTCCTACAGATTTGCCAGAGCTTTAACCAAGATGCGTGAGGATAATCTTGTATCAATCTGTAATGGTGATTTCTTTAATGAGATTTATGCAAACTTGTTAAGAAACTTATCAGAGCAAAAGAGAAAGGCAATCTTAAGTGAAGTTCAAAAAGATCCTGAGGCTGTAGCTTGTTATTCAATCTTTTTAGATAACAATAATCAGTTTGTATCAGATAAAGACTTAAAAGAGAGATTGAAGACATTACTTACAAACTACACCAATGAGTTATCAAAAGCCTATACTGCACTTAAGGTTGAAGATGAGGTTATTGCTAAACTTGAGCCTTATGAAGGCAATATGTCAAGCCGTGATGCTCTAGCTTTAGGTCAGTGTATGCGAGCTTTAAAGTTAATCTCTGATTTTAATACTTACCTTTATGTGGGTAGTTTAAATCGTGAATCAATCACTCATGTAGAAAAGAGCGATTCAGACAGAGATTTCTTTAAAGAGAACATTAAATACTCAGATCCTGATATGTGCATGGTTCCTAATATTGACAAGTCACTAGTTGATAATATTGAGGATCACTATTATCACGATTACTTTAGTGTCTTTATTGATTTGATGAGTGTAAGAAATCTCACCGCTGAGAGTAAGTACAACTTAAGTGCTGCTCAAAACAATGAGCTGTGCTCATACTTAGATTCTATGGAACAGGCGGTAGGTTTAGCCTAATAGACACATTTTATAAAAAGTCAAAAAATTTCAGAAGGATAATATGGCCGAGAAGATTGCAGAGATTGTACCAACAGCTAATGGCAGCTCTATTGTTTTAAAGTCTAATTCTTTTTCAAATAACTTAATGTTAACTACAGGTTTGGACTTAACTTTTTTAGATCCAACCGGTAGTACTGAGCTTAAAAGAGTTACCTTAAAACCTGAAGAAATTGGTTTTGAGAGTAGTGGTTTTTCAGCACCACTGCCAGCTGAGATTAACAATGAACTAGCCCAAAAGGTAAATTCATACGGTGGCAAGTTCAAAGTCAAAGCTCTTGAGTATGATCCTGTAAGTTCAAAAACTGTAGGTGATCCTGCTTATTTTGATGCAAGCGTAACTGGTACATTAAAGGTGCTTCAAGATTACGTTAAAAAAGAAGGTGAGAGCATCAATGCTGCTACCTTTACCGAGAAAAAAGAGCCTACCTTTACAGAGGATAAAGCTACAGTAGATGAGATTAAATCATCAGACGAGACCTTAAATGCTGCGGCAGCAGATGCAGCTACAACTGCTAGTGCTGCAACTTCTGTAAAAACATCAAATAAAGGCAAAATCCTTGCTATTATCGCAGCTATCATTCTGTTACTGTTTATCTTAGGTCTATTAGCTTTATTCTTAGCAGGCTTCTTTGGAGGAGCTAAGGATAACTCTGAAAACGTCAATGATGTTACTCCTCAAGAGCAGACAGAGGAAAGTTCAAAAGATGATGCAACAGATAATTCAAAAGCAGATGACAACACTGCAACAGAAGATAATGCTGCAAGTGACAATGCTGCTAACAGTGAGCCACAGGATAACACTCCTGCAAAAGAAACTGCATCAGCATCTTCATCAGCAAGCTCTTCAACAGTTTGTGTCATAACCTCAGATCCTGATAGCGTCATGATTAAAAACTGTATAGCTTCAAAACCAGACAGTGCTACAGTAGCTGCCTTTGCAAAAGATGCCTTCTCTAAAGATAAATGTGATTTAGGTAAGAGACTGTTCTCTAGCTATGGAAGAAAAGATGGTGCTGTAGCTTATACCTATGGACAATACTTTGATCCTAATTCTCAAGAGAGTACCTCTTGTGCATCTAAAGACAAGACCCAGGCTGTTTACTGGTATGAAAAAGCAGTAGAGTTAGGTAATGACAATGCTAAGAGCGCTTTGTCAGCATTAAAGAATTAGCTTTTAAGGAACAGAGAAAATGAAATTAAAAGTTTTAACTGGTGCAGTACTTTTAACCTTTGCTATAAACTCAGCTTATGCTGATACTCCATTGTTAATGGAGGGCAAAAGCTCTATTTATCAGCGTGTTTTAACTACACCGTCATGCCGTTTAAAAGCTAAAAGTGATGATAAAGATGGCAAAGTTGTAGATGCCTTTTCTCGCTTTTATGTCTATGCTGATGATGGCAAGACTTTAAAAGTAGGTCCTGATGATACCGGTAAGATCTCTGGCTACTTAAATAAAGATTGCACCATCGACTGGAAAATGCAGACAGCTTTAATGTTTACAAATCCAGCTAACAGAAATCGTGCTTTAATCTTTAAGAACAAAGAGAATTTACAGAACATTGTTGAAGCTAAAGATCCTAAAGCACTAGTTGAACCTATGATGAAAAAGGTTGCAGCAAAAGAGAATGTAGATGGAGTGATCTCAGTAGAACCTGAGCACTTTGTCGACTATCAGAAACAGTTCTATTTGTTACCAATCTTGGATTTTGAAGAAACCATGTTCGATGATGGTAACTATGTACGTGAGTTAAAGATAGCTTCAGTTACCAAGCAGGATGGTAAAAAGGTTAATGTTTCAAATGAACAGAATGAATTAAAGACCTTTAAAGCTGCGGTAGTCTTTGTTATTGACTCAAGTATTTCTATGCAGCCTTACATCGATAGAACTAAAGAGACCATCAGTGCCATTACTAAGACTATTAAAGAGCAGAAATTATCTGACAGTGTGCATTTTGGTTTAGTGTCTTTCAGATCAAATACCAAGGCAACACCAGGTCTTGAGTACACCTCAAAGATTTATGTAAAGCCAGGTGAAGCTACTGATGAAAAGCAGTTTAAAGAAAAGTTAAACACTTTAAATCAGGCAAAAGTTTCAAGTAAGTACTTTGATGAGGACTCATTTGCAGGTATTAACACAGCACTTGAGCAGGTTGACTGGTCTAACTATGGCGGTCGCTATATCGTGCTTATCACCGATGCTGGTGGTATTAAAGGCTCTGACAAACTCTCATCAACAGGTTTAGATGCTCGTGAGCTTAAAGTTGAAGCTGCCCACAAAGGTGTAGCTGTTTATGCAATGCATCTTTTAACTGATTCAGGTAAGCGCAACGGTGATCATGAGAAAGCTCAAAGCCAGTACAAAGAGTTAACTTACAACGACACCATCAACAAGTCTCTTTACTATCCAGTAAATGCAGGCGACGTGAAGAACTTTGGTAAAAAGATTGATGAACTGGCACAGAATATTACCAATCAGGTAAAACTCTTAGCTTATGGTAAGGATGCTGTAGGCGCAGCCCCTGAAGTTCCTGCTGATAATGAGAATGCTCAGATGCAACAGGATACTGTAGCTTTAGGTCATGCTATGCAGTTAGCCTATCTTGGATCAAAACTTGGTACTAAGACACCTGATTTCTTATCAGGATGGATTGCTGACAGAGATTTAATCTCTCACGGTCAGGCAACAAGTACACCTGTTGTTTTACTGACTAAAGGTGAGCTTTCATCTTTAAAGGATGTTACCTCAAAAATCTTAGATTCAGCAAATCAGGGTATTTTAGAGCCTGAGGATATGTTCAATCAGTTACGCTCAGTTGCTGTATCTATGGGACGTGATCCTAACTCAATCAGTAAGGAGAGCACCTTAAAGTTAGGTGAATTAGGTCTTTTAGGTGAGTATTTAGATGATCTTCCATACAAGAGCAAGTTACAGGAATTAGATGAGGATACCTGGGCAAGTATGGGACCTGATGAGCAGAATCAGACCGTTGAAGATCTTGAGAATAAGTTACGCTACTATCAGCAGTGTAATGATGATGCGTCACGCTGGGTAAAACTGAATAAAGATGAGGATTCATCTGAAGCTGTTTACCCAATTCCTCTTGAGGTATTGCCATAACTTATGGCTGTGACTTTTAAGGTAAAAGAGCTGTCTTACACCTACAGGCAAAAAGATGGCTCCTGTGGCTACAAGATAGAGTTACCAGAGTTAAGTTTAAACTCTGGTGACGTCTATGCTATTACTGGAGTCTCTGGCTGCGGTAAAAGTACGCTTTTAGAGTGCTTGGGACTATTGCGTCAGGACTTCGTTTCAAAGTCTCTTCTTTTAGATAGTTATGAACTGTCAAAACTGTCTGTAAAAGAGCAGTGTATAGTTCGCTCATCTTTAATGGGGTATATGCCCCAGACAGGTGGTCTTATCCAATACCTTACAATAAAAGAGAATCTAAAACTGCAAATAGAGGTAAGTGCTGATTCCTTTTATAAGTTAGAAGGTAAAAAACTTGATGCAAAAGCTCTGTATCAGGATGTGCTTGAGAAGATGCATCTCTTCTCAATGGACTCCCTTTTAGATAGATATCCTCATGAACTGTCTATAGGTCAGCGCCAAAGAGCGGTGTTCTTAAAAACAATCAGTCACAAACCAAAGATTGTCTTTATCGATGAGCCAACCTCCTCACTTGATCCTGAGCATGGCAAAATCCTGTTCGATAGCATTGTTTCTTTATCAAGAAAGCTTGATATGTGTGCTTTAGTGGTAACTCATGATTTACTCTTAGTTAAAGACTTTAATTTAAAGTCACTGTCATATGCAAAAATTGATGCAAATGAAGGGCAATTTATAATCAGTGATGATAGCGTATCTAATGAGGCTGATCATGATCTTTAAGTTAGCTGTATCCTCACTGCGTTTTAATCGTTTGATTTCTTTAAGTCTAATTGGTGCTTTATGCTCAGTAATTGCGCCTCTCTTACTCTTATTCTCTTTGCGTTACGGTATCATTTCCTCACTTGAGAATAACTTAAAGTCATCTCCTGTAAATTTAGAATTAAAGCTAAAGACAGGTTATAAGCTTGATGAGTCCTTCTTTAATGATTTAGAGAAAAATCCTAAAATTGACTTTGTGCTCCCTCTTACAAGATCATTGAGTACCACAGTAGATATAGCTTTTAACGGCAAGATAAAAAGAGATCTGTCAGCAATTCCAAGTAAAAAAGGTGATCCGCTTTTAAGAGCTTCAAAACTTGATGATACTTTAGATACAACTGAAGTTTATTTAAGTGAGAATTTAGCTCATGATTTAGGCATTAAATCAGGGGATAGCATTAAATACATCGTCTCAAGAATTACTGATGGCGCAAGACAAAACTCTGTAGTTAACTTTACTGTAAAAGGTATTGTTAAAAAGGAGTACTTATCTACCAATGCTCTTATCGTTAACTTTGATACTTTAATCTATATGGAGGATTTTAAAGATGGCTATGAACCTCCTGTATTCTCAGATGGCTCAAAGTTAAACGAAAACAGAAAGTTTTTTGCTAAAGCCAGAATCTATGTAAAGACACTTGATGATGTTGCTCCTATTGATGCATATTTACGCAGTAAGAATTATCAGACCTTTAGCATGCTCTCATCAATTGAGAACTTAAAGGCAATCTCAAGTGTGCTCTCATTTATCTTTTACGCAATTGCCATAACTTCAGTCGTAGGTGGTATCTTTGCAAGCGCAGGTTTAATTTTAACCTCAGTTTTAAGAGCAGAGAAAAGCTATGCTCTCTTATTATTAACAGGCATTAAAAAGACCAAAGTTTTAATGATGGTTTTAATTGAGAACACAATTTTATCGTCATTAGCTTATGCTTTATCACTTTTGCTCTTTTACACAGGTATGTGGGTATTTAATCATTACTTTACCTCTTTATTAGGGCAAGGCTCGGTTGTAAGTACCTTAAATCTTATGCATGTAGTTGCAGGATATCTCTCAACTATAGTGGTAACTCTTTTAATTACATATTTTGTCTGCTTCTTTAAGGTATTTTCATTAAAGATTGCAGATACACTAAGGTCAATTTAGTATGAAAAAATTATGTTTATCTTTAGTGCTGGCAAGTTTAGGTTCACTTGCATTGACTAACAGCGCAATGGCAGATGATGTAAATGAAATTTACAATCCAAATCCTCAAAAAGATGACGTAGTTTTATCTATGCCTTGCGATGGGATCATGGTCTTCAGAAAAGTCTATACCTCAAATGATCCTAAAAAAATCAAAGATAAAAAATATAACGCAGGTACCGCTCAAAACGAGTCTCCTATGGGGCAAAACCCAAATAAGCGATATGTACAGGGCTCTTTTTATGACAAAAATGGCTATTACTTTTTAATGTCTAAGTATGAGCTCATGAAAGGTCAGTACGATGCTTTAGCAGATAGTTCTAAATGTAAGGCTCCAAATAAAATGGCACGTCTGCCTGCTGTAAAAGTCTCTTATTTTGATTTAATCAATGCAGCTAATGCTTATTCAATTTATCTGCAAAAAGCTAAAGATGTTCCAACTGTAGATGGACAGAAAGCCTACGTAAGATTACCTACAGATGAAGAGTGGGAATATGCGGCCCGTGGCGGTACTAAAGTTACTCAAAGTGAATTTGAAGCACTACGTCCTCCGATGGAGAACGATGACATCTCTTTATATGCCTGGTATCAGGGGGCTAATAGTGCAAACGGTAAAATTCAGCTTGCAGGTTTAAAAAAGCCTAATCCATTAGGCTTATATGACATGTTAGGCAATGCTCAGGAAATGACATTAGAGCCTTTTAAAGCTGTCAGAACCGGAAGATTATTAGGTCTGTCAGGTGGTATTTGTGTAAGAGGTGGCAGTTACCTGTCAAAAGAGAGTGCTCTTACAAGTGCTTTTAGAACTGAAAAGCCTTTATATGTTAATGGCAAGCAACTTATCGCACCTGACACAGGAACTCGATTTGTTTTAGGTCTGCCTGTAGCTACCTCTGTAAAAGAAGTTAAGAACTTAAATGAAGAGATCTTATCCTTAGGAGAGGATGACAGTGATGAGAATGCTCTTTCAGGTGAGGCTGATAAACTAGCTAAACTTGATGCTGAGAATAAAAAGAACAAAGAAGTCTTTAAAAAAGAGCAGGAAAAGTTAAAGAGTGCTAACGACGAATTGTCAGCTCAGAATTCATCATTAGAGCAAAAGGCTGAAAAACTTAAAAATATTAACTCTGATTTGATGGCTTTAAATGACAAACTCTCAAAATCAAATGACGATTTGAACGGTCAGTTAGGATCATTAAAAGAAAAGATTGTTAAAGCTAACGACGAGCGCGAGAGTATGCGTGATGTCGCCATTACTGCAAACCTGCGTCTAGGTGGTTTCTTATGTAAGTCAATAGCTGATGAAACAAGCTCTGTACAGTATTTTGAGAGTATCAGAAAGTTAGCAAAGATGCGCTGTGATGAGAATCAGGAGCGTTGTAAGTTCTATGAAAAAATTAACAACAACTACACTCGTCATAAGCAGGCTTTGCACTCCATTATTACCTATTATGGGGACACTATGGCTAATGCCTCGGCTAACTACAATTTAAAAGATTTTAAGTCACAGTTAGCCTCCTCAAAAGAAGCTTTTGGTGCTGAGACTAGTTATGATGAATTTGTTGACAAGTACTACTCTCATTTAATGTCTTATAAGAACTTATCAAAAGACAGAGATAAAAATCAAAAGATGTGGTCAGAGCAGTGCCAATCAATAGGAACCAAATAAGATGCTAAGAATTCTAAGATGTGAAAAGTCTAAAGTTTCACCTAAGATCCTGTCATATGCTCTTTACGCTGATGACTTTAAAAGTGAGATTAAAAGTGCTTTAGGTGAAGAGTACTCTGAGATCATATCTAAAGCAGAAATCTCAGGTGACTATGTAAACTTTGTAACACCTCTCTCAGGTGAGTTAGATAAAGTAACTGATGCTAACAAAGTAAAATATCAGGATGCATTAAATTTATTAGACAAGCGCCGTGATAAGGTAATTGAATATTTAAAGTCATCAACACCGCTGTCTAATAGTGCTCTTGAGAATCATCGCAAAGAATTCTCAGATATTATAGCAAGCGATAATACAGTCTTTATGGTAAATGGACAGGCTGTAATTGCCCCAGTATCATTTAATCCTCACTATAAAGGTGTTGCTGTGCCTCCAACAGAAGCTGCAACAGTGTCAGCAAAGAAAAGAGGATGCTTACTGCCATTTTTATTATTACTGTTGCTTTTATTGTTATTACTCTTTTTGCTGTGGTGGTTCTTATTAAGACCATGGCCATTTGAAGGCAATTTTACAGACAGATTTAATTCACTGTTCCCTCAAAAGGAAGTGCCTGCTCAAGTAGTTGAAACTAAAAAAGAGGATGAAGAAAAGCCTTTCGTTACAGAAGAAAAAACAGAGCCAGTAGAAGAAGAGGCAAAAGATCCTGTTGTAGAAGAAAAAGAAAAAACAGCAGAGCCTGAACCTGTTGAAGATGAAGAGGCAAAGGCTGCTGAAGAAAAAGCAAAAGCTGATGCTTTAAAAGCACAGGAAGAAGCAAAGGCAAAAGCAGAGGCTGAAGCTAAAGCTAAGGCAGAAGCTAAAGCCAAAGCCGAGGCAGAGGCCAAGAGAAAGGCTGAAGCACAAAAACAAAAGGAATTAGCTGCTAAAAAAGCTCTTGAGGAGAAAAACAAAGTTCCAAAGTGCAAGACCTTAAAACAAGAAGGTAAGATGCCAGAACTTGCTATAGCCTTTGACGGTTCACAATCCATGCTTTTACAGTACGGTTATACCAACAGATTAAAGGCAGCTCAAAAAGCAGCTACTGACTTAATCTCAAATGTTGATAAAAACGTCAAGATTGGCTTTATTGAGATCAATGGCTGTCCTGTTGCTAAAAATAGAGGCTTTTTCGGACCAAACAGCAGAGGCGCTTTAATTAACGCTATCAATAACGTAAATCCTTATGCTTATGATGGTAAAACTCCATTAGTAAATGGTTTGAATGAACTGTCAAAGACCTTAGGCGGTGTAAATTCAGATGCAGTTGGTATCTTAATTTCTGATGGTGAGGATACCTGTCCATTTACTGAGCAGATGGATGTTTGTTATGTAGCTAAAAAGATCCATGAGCGTCAGCCTAAACTTAAGATCCATACTATCTTAATTGGTGATGATATTGACAGCGCAGCATGTATTGCTAGAAACACTGGCGGTAAGGTCTTTAAGCCTAAAGATGCAGTTCAGATTGAATCTGTTTTAAAAGAAGCTGGTGCTTCTTTAAAGAAAGTTTGTGAAGAATAAAAGTTTTGAAGAATAAAAGACGCAGTAAGAGCACTGTGTAATACAAAAGGATAAATTTCATGGCAACAAGATTATTAAACAGTGGTGATTTAAGAAATTACCAGGCCATTGGTGAAGACGGTGTTTTAGTATGGCAAAGAGCTGATGCCTTCCGTGCTTCAATTGAGAATTCATCAATTTTAGGTGAACACTATGCCCGTTGTCTTGCAACACCTCGTTTCTCTTCAGATGGTACTCATGTAGACTGGTTTGTTCCATTCCAGTCAAACAGAGCTGATGGTGACTATGAGGTAGTGTCATGGAATGCTGCAAGTCCTGATGAAAAAGCTAGAGCTTTAAAGAAATTTGAAGAGCTAGAAGAAAAGTTTTTAAACTTTGGCTATAACTTAGAAGCCCGT
>DKDL01000008.1:15925-26656 GCA_002449335.1 Succinatimonas sp. UBA6849
CCCGTTCATTATCCTCAAATGATAAGTTATTTGCTCACTTTTTAACTGGTAATAACAAAGCTAATGTAGTATTACCTGCAATTCATTACCCAGATGAGAGCTGTATCTATATTGTAAACGGTGATCCTGTAATTACCTTTTGGGGCTTTTTAAATGCAGGTAGCAAACTTACAGGCAGTCCTTTTGACGGTCTAAAACCAGTAGGCAATTTTGCACATAATAAGACAGCCGTAGGCACAACTACAGCTACTTCTACAGCTGCTCCTATAGGCACTGCAACAACTGCTACAACCGTAGCAACAGTTGCAAGAAGTCACAAATGGTGCTGGCTTTTAGGTCTTTTATTACTCTTACTGTTATTACCATTACTTTTATACCTCTTATGGTGGTTCTTCTTTGCTAGAGGTCTGCCTTTATTTAAGGTGTTCCCAGATGCATCTTTAGATCCAAAATACAATTTGTCATTACCAATACCTGACATTCGTGGTGACGATCTGGGGCTTTCTTTAGATGGCTTTGAGACAAAGTTACCTTCTGTTACTACAGATGGAGTTGTTAAAAACGGTGTTGTCGACGATGGTGTAGCTTTAGACAGCGTTGGTGACAAAACTCCAGTTGTACCTAATGAGAATGCAGTACCACAGGATGAGAGTGCAAGTCCAGAGACAACTGATAACAATACAGTTGATGATAACCAAAAAGCTCCTGATACTGAAGATAATATCACACCAACAGATAACCAAAATGGCGTAAATCCTCCAGAGCTTAGTGATGAGAACAATGTAGTACCAGCAACTGATAACAATCAATCGGTTCTACCTCCAGAGTTAAAAGAAGATGGTCCTTCAATTACAAATAAAGACTTACAAAGTGGAGATATTGGTAATTTTGATGGAACTTGGAAAGTTAATTCTCCAATTGTAGATAGAAATACCAACAAGCCTTTACAGCTTCAGTATGATTTCAAAGATGGTAAAGGTACAGCTACTATTACTCAGAAAAATGGCATTAAGTGTACAGGTAAAGTAACCGGAGGCTTAAAGTCTGGTGCCTTTAACATCTACAGTCAATCTGTTGCAAAGTGTACTGATGGCTCAAGCTATGAAATGCCAACAGTAGTATGTAAAGAGGGTAAAGATGGAAACTCTGAGTGTATCTCAACCTACTCTGAAAGCAAGTCTAACACTGGTAAGAAATATGAATTCCCGATGAATATTCACAGATAGGAATATTCTTTGATAGAGAAATTGAAAGATTAAATGTACGCACAAAACAACGGTCAAACAAAGGAAAACAAGATGTCATTTAAAACTAAATTCACTGCAGCTGCGGTTGCAATCTCTTTAGCCTTAGCAGGTACAGGTTGTTCAAGCTCAGGTGGTTTCTCATTTGGCGGAAGCGATTCTAATGTAAATCCTGAGTTAAAAAAGGATGAGCCTTCATTCTTTTCAAAATCAGGAGCTGCAGCCTGCGCAGGAGGCGCAGCTTTAGCAGGTTTATCATGCTTACTGTTAAAGAAAGATAAAAAGGCATTATGTCTTGCCGCAGCTGCTGCAGGCTGTGCAGTGGCCATGACTGGTAACTATATGCTAGATAAATTGCGTGCTAATTACTCAAATCTTGAGGATCAGTTAGATGCAACTAAAGCTAAAGTTCAGGATTCATTAAAGAGTACACAGAGCTTAAAAGCATCTGTTGATGATACTTTAGCCTCTGATGAAGCTGAGATTAAACAGATTGAAGATGGCATTAAAGATGGCACCAAGACCAAAGCTGATCTTGAGAAAAAAGCTGATGAAATGTCAAAGAACCTAGCTTATATGCAGGAGCGTTTAAAGGCAGATCAGGAGAACTTACAAGCTCAAACTGATGCTCTAGAAGGTCTAAAAGAAGGCAAGGGCGGAGTTGGCGCAATTGATACAGATAATGCTCTGAAAAAGCAAAAGGCTCTTGAAGAGGAAATTGCTAAGACCAATGAGAGTATCAATGCACTTGAAGGTGCTATCGCAGACTACTCAGAGAAGACTTTGGCTGTAAAGAACAAAGTTAACGGAATTACTACTGCTTAAGAATAGACAGTAGATAACATTTTTTATACTCAAGACCACTTAAAAGTGGTCTTTAAGGAGTAACTATGAAGAAAATAATTTTAATGTGTGCTGTGCCATTGATGCTTACAGCTTGTACTATGACACCTGAAGAGTGCGATCCTAAAATTACCGATCCTGGTATGTTAGATAAATTAGGCTGTGTAGTCTCAGGTTCTTACTCACAGCGTTCTGAGCAGAAAAAACAGGAAATTCATGATTTGGCTCAAGAGCAGCATGAATTATCAGAAAGCGTTATTGCTCTAGGACAAAAGAGAGCTGAACTGATTAACAACCGCGAGGCAAAGCTAAAAGAGTTAGATGCTCTTTCAAATAAGTTAGATGAAGTTGAAACTTCATTAAAACAAAAGCAGGCTTTATCAAAGACTTTACAAGAAAAAATTGCTAAAGTACGAGCTTCAAAAGAAAAGGCAGCATCTACTCCAGATGATGCTAGTGTAATGCAGAAAAAAGCTGAGTTAGTACAGGTTCAAAACGATCTTGATGATCTGATTGAAGCTGCTGCAGGTGAATAATCAAGATCGTTTCAAAGTGGGGGATAGCGTTTGTAACGTCATCCTCTTGAATTTATAAATAGCAATAACAAAATCAAAGGAAAAAACATGCTTTATACCTTGAAAATATATCCTTATGGAATGGCCAGAACTTGCTACAGAACTTTGCAAGTCGATGGTAGCTGTAGTTTCGATGAACTAGCTGGTGATATTTTGCGAGCATTTGATTTTGACTTTGATCATATGTATGAATTTAGAACAAAGCTAAGACATGTAGATGGAAATATTACCTATAGTTTAGGTGATGATTACTGTCCCTATGATTTTTGGGAAGACGGAGATGAAGATACTGAAGAAACAAATTCCTCAGATGAAACTGATTCAGGTACTGAAGAAATAGAATATTACGATCCAGATCCTGAGTTTGGAGAATATGATATTCAGAGACCAATAACTCACCTAAATCCAGAAAAGGGAACAAAGTTTTATTTTCACTATGATTTTGGTGACGATTGGTATTTCGTCATCCATGTTTCAAAAGCAGAAAAAGATAAATCAGTATCTGGATTTTCAAAGTGCATCAAAAGTGTAGGAAATGTAAAACAGTATGATTATGACGAAGATGATTACGATGAAGATGATTATGATGAAAATGATGAATAGCACTCATATATTTATCTAGCAGTTCTAATTCCGTGTTGATATAGTGCTAAGACAGAAAGTGGTGGCATTATATCAACATTCACTATTTCTTTTTTCTATATTCTAGAAATTAAAAAAAGTATATTTGTTTGCCTGAACTTATCAGCAAGAGCCTCTCAGAATCGTAGGCTTCTTCATAATTTGTATAAGCCAATCTCTGCTTTAACTCACTCTTTGCTTACTAGATTTTTGTTCAGATCGTCAAATTATTTGCAAAAAATTCCTCTTCTAATAAAAATCTTGTGATCTATCTTATACTTAATTTCTTTTTCTTATGTTTCAATACGCAAAACGTAAATTTACACGGTTTTAACACAAGCTGTATCTATGTTTTGATATACGATTTACAAAAAGTAATTTTACAAAGTTTAGACAAGCAATTAGATTAAGGAGGATCAAATGGATCGTTCCAATTTTAAAGAGGCATTTTTTAATTTAAGCACCGGAACCCCAACTTATGCCCACATCGTTTCAATCATCGATGGACATTTAGTAAAACTGATTTCTCAGAGAAAAAGACTTCCAAATGCAACTGAAGATGGTCACCACCATGTTCAGCGTATTAAGGTCGATATTGACGGAACTAATGTTTTCAATAAGCAAAAGACTTTAACCCCCGAAGAAGCTTTAGACGCACTAAAAGCAATTATTAAAGCTTTTGATAAAGCAAATGAAGCTCCTAAAGCAGAAGATGGTAAGGGAACAGATACTCTGCAACAGGAAGAGCAAAAAGAGGATTTTGGAAAGGCCAAATACACCTATCCAGAGCTTACTATCGATCAGGTTGTAGATTTAGTTTATGTATCTTTAACTGGTTACAGCGTTTCAAACTTTGAAGGTTTTGTTTCATATCACTATGTTAAGGTACATACATATACCTATTTACCAAATCCTGTAGAGCGCAACGTAACCGAGCCTGTAGTTGAGGTTAAGGTTGATGGATATCCATTATTTACTGTCGTAGGTTATGTACCAGAGAATACAGTAAAGGATTATGCTGATATTCTGCGCAAGAAGTTAAACGAAAAGCAGGAAGATTAGCTTTTACACAAGGTTAAAATTTAATTTCAGTCGACATTGAACAGCAACCTTGGTGATTGTAACAAAGTTGCTGTTCATCTTTTAAGTAACTCTCTTTTCAAATCAACTTACTACTGCCTTAAAATCGCTTACAGCCTTTAAAAAAATCTTAAATTTGCTACAATAGCTCCAAAATTTTTTAACGTTGAAAAGTAATTATGCAAGAGTCTATTTTACGTAAATTAGAAGCTCTAGTAGAGCGTCATCAGGAAGTTGAGCAGTTATTAAGCCAGCCTGATGTTATTGCCGATCAGGACAAATTCCGCGAATTAAATCGTGAATATTCACAATTACAAGTAACTGTAAGCTCATTTAAAGAATACACCACAGCCTCAGATGATCTTAAAGAGATGGAAGAGATGCTAAAGGGTGATGATCCTGATATGAAGTCTATGGCTGAAGAAGAAATTGGCCCTACTCAGGAAAAAGTTGCAAAGTTAGAGCACGAATTGCAGTTATTACTCTTACCTCATGACAAGCGAGATGATTGTAACTGCTTCTTGGAAATCCGTGCTGGTACTGGTGGTGATGAAGCTGCTTTATTTGCTGGCGACCTCTTTAAGATGTATTCACACTATGTGGATTCAAAAGGCTGGCAGTTAGAGATTGTTTCAGAATCTGAAGGTGAAATGGGCGGTTATAAAGAGCTTATCGCTAAACTTTCAGGTGAAGGTGCTTACGGTTATATGAAGTTTGAGTCAGGTGGTCACCGTGTTCAGCGTGTGCCTGTAACTGAAACTCAGGGCCGTGTTCATACCTCAGCTTGTACTGTGATGGTATTACCTGAGATCCCTCCTGCTGAAGCTCCTGTAATCAATCCTGCTGATTTAAGAATTGATACATACCGTTCATCAGGTGCTGGTGGTCAGCATATTAACAAGACCGATTCTGCTATTCGTATTACTCACTTACCTACAGGTATTGTAGTTGAGTGTCAGGATGAGCGTTCTCAGCATCAGAACAGAGCTCGTGCAATGGAAGTCTTATATTCACGCTTAGCTCAGTTAGAAGAAGATAAGCGTAATGCTCAGGCAACTGAGATGCGTCACAGCATCTTATCCTCAGGTGATAGATCTGACAGAATCAGAACCTATAACTTCCCACAAAGCCGTATTACAGATCATAGAATCAACCTTACTGTATACAGACTAGATGAAGTTTTATCAGGTAATCTTGATCTTATCTTAAAGCCAGTTATCGAAGAGTTTAAGGCTTAGCAGTTAGCTCAGATGGCCTCTCAAGGCGCTCTCTAGTGCAAAGTATAGCTTTGGCTTTAAAAGGCGCTAGGGAGACCCTTAGCGCCGCTTCAATTGAGAGTGCATCACTAGATGCCTCTTTAATCCTTTCTTATCTTACCCATTACACCAAAGTTCAGTTAATTACTCATGACGATGAACTATTAGATGATGCTCTTTTAGCTAGATACAATGCCTTAATCGACAAGAGAGCTAAAGGCTATCCTGTGTCCTATATTCTAGGTTACAAAGAGTTTTGGGGCTTAAAGTTAAAAGTAAATGAGCATACTTTAATTCCACGTCCGGATACAGAAACTTTAGTACAAGCTGCTCTTGACTGTAAGGTAACAGGTAATGTTCTAGATATGGGAACAGGCTCTGGCGCAATTATTCTTGCCTTAAAGTCTGAGTTAAAAGATAACATCAAAGCTTATGCCTGTGACTTTTCAGAAGGTGCAATAGATGTTGCTAAAGAGAATGCTCAGAGCTTAAAGTTAGATGTAGAATTTATAAAGTCTAACTGGTTCAGTTCTATAGATAAATCTATAAAGTTCTCAATGATTATCTCAAATCCTCCTTATATTGAGGTCAATGACGCTCATTTGAACGCATCCTCACTACCTTTTGAACCTATTACTGCTTTAACCTCAGGTCCTGATGGCTTAAATGACATCAGAATCATTGTGTCAAAGGCTAAAGACTATCTGCTAAATGGAGCTCCTTTGCTTTTAGAACATGGTTATCTGCAAGGACAAAGAGTTCAAGAGATC
Organism: Succinatimonas sp. UBA6849; assembly: GCA_002449335.1. Lineage (GTDB taxonomy): Bacteria > Pseudomonadota > Gammaproteobacteria > Enterobacterales > Succinivibrionaceae > Succinivibrio. Next base: position 22,315 of record DKDL01000008.1, read on the forward strand.
TTTAAAAAAGAAGGCTATGACAGGGTGGTTACAATAAAAGATCTTGAAGGGCGCGACAGGGTAACTTTAGGTTATAAAGCCTGAAAAGAAAAACGGTATTAAGATCTCTCTTAATACCGCTCAATTCCTTATGTTTGTTTGATCTGTTTAGATTTAAAATCTATGGTAAGTATTATAAGTATTTGAAATTTAAAAAATTTGATGTACATACAAATTTTGAAAGATTTCATAAAAAAACTCAGCTTTTTTTGAGTTCCACATCTACAAAAGAGATTCTTACAAAAGAGAATCTTTTTATAAAACATTACCTGAATGTCAATTGATATACATTAGCAATGCTCCTTTTTTACTCATAAGCTAATGAACTATCACAGAATAATCACATCCTCTTTTTAAATTTGCTCTATCTTTGTTAAGATTAAGCCTGAACGATTAACCGAGATTTTTAAAATGAATATTTTTGATAATAACTACCCACAATACCGTTATGCTGAAGACAAAGCTTCACAAAATAATGTCAATTTAACACCTGAATTAAAGTATGTATTACATCTTGAGAAGATGTTTGCAGGCAATGAGTCTTTCTCATGCATCTATTGCACTTTGTTAGCTAACTTTTTAATCAGCGTTGAAAAAGACTTAATTAAGAAAGATAAACATATTGTAGAAGGTTTAAAAGAGCTAGTAATCAAGTACTTTACTCAATTAAAAGCAATTCCTGATTATGCCTCTTTAACTGCTGATATTTCAGAGAACTCTGATGTTGTAAGAAGCAGTACCTGTTTAGTACTTCAGCTAGCAGAGCAGGGCTTAATGTTACAGGGTGTGAACATCAAATTTGCAGATGTGTTTGACACAAATCCAGGCAATATGAACATCACTATTAAATCATCCAAAATCAGAGTAACCGAGTTTGGTCAGAACTTCATTCAGGATTATGCAAGAATTCTAAGATTAGCAGATGATTCTGTTAAACATGAAAAGATGGCATCTTTATTAGGTGACGTAATTAAGATCCTGATGAGCATCTATGACAACAGAAATTTGAAGGTTAGATAAGCATCATAAAACTCAGAATTGCCCCTGTGATTTGATTTTTCTAAGGAATTTTTCAAGATTAAATTCTCCATAGTGACAGGTGTATTATGCAAGATCCGTTTGAACAACTAGATAAAGAATTTTCAAAAAAGATATTGTCTAAGTTCCAACATGAAGAAGCCTACGTTAGAGCTTTAGTGGATACTTTTTCTAAAAATGAAAAATATGCACTAATTCTTGGGGCAAGTCTGAGCTCACTGTTTAAAAATTTGCAAAAAGGTAAGTGGAAAACCAAAGACAGCATCAAGGTAGACTTCTTTAATTGTGTAAAGTCTTATACAGAGCCTTTTAGCTTTGATCCTATCGCAGAGACTGACAAAGAGAAAGTTGCTTTTGACCTTTACATCATTGCTTTGCAGATAGTTTCAAGACTTGAACTAGTTGATGGTATTAGTATTGATTTTAGAGACTTTGATGAAAAGAATGATAACCTCCACTTGGTTATCAAACCTTCAAGATTAGGCGTTACTGAAGAAGGCAATGATTTTACCATTGATGGTAAGTTTTTTGATTCTCTACCAGATAATGTCAATCCAAAAGATCCTGAATATAAAGATAAGCTCTTAGATGTTTGCGATACTTTTATGGAAGAGCTAGAAGAATACTAAAAACGAGCTTAGGCACAATCACATGAAGAAAATTATAAACCCAACAAATGAAATTGAATCATTAATAAAGTCTTACGAAAATGACTCTGCATATGCTCATGCTTTAAAAGATCTAATTGAGAAAAATGACTCATATGGAAAGATCTTTGCTATGTCTCTTTTATGCCTGATCCTAAATATAGCGCATAAAAAATGGACAACAAAAGATGATATTAAGCAAGAATTCAAGAATGCAATAAATCTTATTATGGGATCTTCTGATTTAGATGAAAAACAAAAAGCTGGTTTTGCAAGGCACGTTTACTTTACAGTTTTGCAAGTGGCTTCAGTGTACCCCTTAGTTGATGGAATTTCAGTTGATTTTAAAGATATTGAAGAGTCTAATTCTAATATGAATATGAATCTGGCTATAAAATCGTCAAAACTTAAAGCATACTATACAGCCCAAGAATATGCAGATCAGTGTTATTCTCATTATGACGAAACACAAGAAGAAAAGTTCATTGAAGGTGTATATGCAGCAGCTTTAGAGTTGATGAAAAAACTATGTGAGAGTATCGATTCACATGGAAACAAAGCTCTGTCTCAACTAGAAGAGCTACAACAAATGTATGAAGAATTAGATGATTGATAAGAGTTTAAACAAAGAATTAAACGAAATAAGGACATACTATGTCAAAGAAAAGTGTAGAAAACGAGATTAAGTTAAAGAGAGCAAAAAAAGCAGTAGCAGAAGCTACTCCATATGGTTGTGCACAGCAATTGATGGCAGTAATGCAAAACAATATGCCATTTGCTGCAACTGTAGGTTTGTCCTGTGCTGAAATTTTAAAATTCATCGAAGATGGTAAAGCTCCAAAGGATAAGACTTTCTCTCAGTTTGTAGCAGTATTGTGTAACGAGAAACAGCATTCTCTACATAATCTCTATCCAAATGAAATGCCACCTAAACCATTCCCTGTAACTAGCCTTGTAATTGCAGTGCTACAGGTTTTAGATAATGCAAAACTTGTAGAAGGCATTAAAGCTGACTTAGTTCCTACCTTAGTAAAGGACAAGCTTACCATCGATATTCATACTGATCCTGCTAATATTAAGCTTACAGAGCGTGGCAAAGAGTATATTAAAAACGCAAGTTCAGCTTGCAATATGTTCTCAAGCGCAGCAACTTATGGTCCAGGCTTTGCAAAGTTATTAGTTGATGAGATAGCCTACATCATTTCTTTGCTTAAGGAAAAATAAAAATCATGAAGTTAAAAGAAGATGTTTCTTTTAACTTCAAGTCGTAAAAAAACGGAGTTTCAGGGCTCTGTTTTTTTGCCATTCATTTTCCTATAATGAGCTTTATAGATATCTATGACAACGGATTAAAACATGCTCAAAGCTCCAAAGAAAAATCCTACTGATAAGCACGATCCTTACTACTGTGCCTTGCAGTTACAAGAGATCTTAGAGAAGACTAATCTTTCTCCTATCTTAACCATGGTAATGTATGAGTTTTTAAAAGATGTAGCTGAAGATAAGATTGCAAAAGATTCAACAGTCTATGAGCATATTGAGAGTTTATTTGCTGATAAAATCAGATACTCTATCATGGGTAACAATGCTGAAGCTGCAATTCACTCAAAGGCTAAAGCCTATCTTGTGCTTTTGTTGGAAATTGCATGTCATGCAAAGCTTGTAAAGGGCATGGATATGGAGTTACAGGCTCTAAAAGATCTTGGTGAGTGTAGAGTCAATGTCAGAATGGTGGGCAAGCAATTTGGAGTTGCTAAAAGGGGATTTGATTTCATCAAGAAATTAGATAACTTAAGAGAAGAACACCTAGTAGGCTCAGATCTTATAAAATCACTTACAGCTTGCACTACTGATGAAGTAGACTTCATCCTAAGTCGCTATAAAAAAGAAGATCCTTTTGAATCTGGTGATGTGATTGTTGTTGACAAGGTGCAGGCTTAAGGTTTTACTCTCAACCTAGTCTACCTTTTGAGATATAAGAAAGCCAGCATAAGCAGGCTCCATATTCTGCCAAAATTTCTCCATCCTCATTTGTAGCATTGAGATGTTCCCTATAGAAAATATTACTTTATCTTTTTTACCGAGATAGAGCAGCTCTTTCCAGCAAATGCAATACCATAGCCGTAGATGTCTTTAACAGTCTTATTTGAAATTAAGGGCTCAGCGTAGTTCTTATCATTAATCTGAGATATAGCTTTTTCACTTAAAGTTTCAATATCAGAACCTATAGGTGCAGATTTAATCTCAATAATTGCAACTTTTCTACTGTCAATATCTTTAAAGAGAATATCAGGATAGCCATCACCTGATTCACAGTTAGAATGGTATTCTCCTAGATTATCTTTACAGTTTGTAAAGATACCGTTTAAGAAGCCATGATAGAAGTTCTCATGAGGTGCTTTGGTTGCATTATCTCTTATTGATACGAAAGAACGTAATAATGGTCCTAACTTATTTTGTACAAAATCAACATTACCTTCTAATAAAGAGTTTGCTATGTTTAAGGCTAGGTTGTCTTTTTTTACAACGTCATCAAATCTCTTTTGAATATCATTTTTAAAACAATTTCTGATTTCTAAATTAGGAATTCTGACATAGACTTCTTTGTTAGAGGAATT
>DKDL01000125.1:0-130 GCA_002449335.1 Succinatimonas sp. UBA6849
ACCAATTTCACCACCTGGGCAAACTTTAGTTGGAGGCGCGTTTCAGAGTCGAACTGAACTATACGAATTTGCAATCCGCTGTATAACCGCTTTACTAACGCGCCACACTTTGGAGCGGGAAACGAGGTTC
>DKDL01000125.1:217-20428 GCA_002449335.1 Succinatimonas sp. UBA6849
CTATTCCCGCATCCGATGTGTGCCATTATATAGATTTATTTTTTGATGTCAACAAATTCTTGTTAATTTTTTTATTTTTTTTCATGTGTATTAGCAAGTTATGTAATTTTTGTAGCTAATAATTTATACAAAAACTTAAAAAAATGGCTTTTATTTCACCTTTTGTAAAAACTCATGTCTTACTTTGGTAAATAAAAAAATTTAGCTCAACCTCATGATAAAATATTCTTATTGTTGAGGTGCTCTTAATGTCTTTTGCTCAAAATAATTCTAACTTTAGATCTTCATTTACAGGATCTTCTAGATCTTCTGTCTTAAGATTTTCTAATTTAAAAAATGATTCTGTTGAATTAACTTCTCCTGAAGATACTTTGTCTCAACCATCTGTATCTCAAGATGTATCTCCAAATGCAATGACTGTAAGTGACTTTTTAAAAATCACTGACAATGCTTTAAGAAATTTTGGTAATGCCATTGTAGTAGGTGAGATTAGTGAGCTCAGTAACTACAGACACCTTTATTTTAAGATAAAAGATGAATTCTCCTCAGTTGACTGTGTGATGTGGTATTCAGCAGTGCAAGCTCTAACTTTTAAACCTGAGATTGGTATGAAAGTTGAGATCATAGGAAACAGTTCTGTTTACCAGAAGACAGGTCAGTTCAAACTAATGGCCTCCTCTATGAGACAGGTGGGCTTAGGTTACATCATGGAGAAGTTGCGTCTTCTTCAGGATAAACTTCAAAAAGAGGGGGTCTTTGATTTATTGCATCGACCTATACCTAAATTTGTCAATACTGTAGGTGTCATAACCTCAAATGAAGGCAGAGTCGTGCATGATATTCAAATGACCATGCAAAGGCGTAATGATGCTGTAAATATCATTGTATATCCAGCAGCAGTTCAAGGTGAGGGGGCAGCTAAGACCTTAATTGAAGCTTTGCATCAGGCTAATGCTGAAAAACTCTGTGATGTGTTAATTATTGGTCGAGGTGGTGGTTCATTTGAAGATCTATTACCATTCTCAGATGAAGCTTTAGTAAGAGAAGTTGCTAAAAGTGCTATCCCAATTATTTCTGCTGTAGGTCATGAACCTGATATTGCTTTAACTGATTACGCAGCAGACTTAAGAGCTCCAACCCCTACAGCTGCAGCCGAATTAGTAACCTCAATTACAAAGTCAGATCTCTATTCTTTGTTTGATGAATATTTAAGACGACTTGATAATGCCGTAGATTCAACATTTGATCTTTATCAGATGAAACTTGAGAGCGTAGAAAAGAGATTAAAAGCCTCAAGTCCTGAAACTGTTATCGAAAATCAAAGAAATCTTTTAATCTATGCTATCTCAGAACTTGAGCATGCAACTGATGCTCTTATAAGTAAAAAGGCACAGCAACTTGATAACTTAAAGCACAGATTGTCTATGTTTGAGCCTTTAAGTATCGTCTCTAAAAAGCAGACAGATCTGCTAAGCCTGATCTCAAGACTTGATAGAAGCATTGATGGCTATGTTACAAATGCCAAGAACAGACTGGCATTTGAGGCTAGAGTTTTAAATTATGATAAGCAAATTCAAAGCTATCATGAAAGGTTAAAAAAGAAACTAAAAGATCTTGTATTGCGTCAAAACAATTGTGATGTAGACGCAATGCTAAGTCATGCTGAAAAGAACTTTGCTAATGACATCTCAAAGTTAGAACTTTTAAACCCACTGTTCATTCTTTCAAAAGGTTACTCTGTAACTAAAGACAGTATGGGAAAGATTGCTAAAGTTGAGAATTTAAAGCAGGGTGATACCATTACCACTCTGTTAGATGGTGGAACAGTAGAATCTACTGTACAAAAGATCTCATTATCAGATAAAGTAAATTCAAAGGTTGTATCTGACAGCAGTAAGTGTAATTAGAGACGGTTAACTTGAGACAGGTTAACTTGAGATATGGTAACTTGTATTCAAGGTCGATTTAATAAGTGAGATGTAACAGGTGAGAAAGCTGATCTTTATAGTTTTACTATCTCTATCTTGTGTAAGTTTTGCTAAAGAAGACTCTTTCTATGAGGAAACTTTAGCAAGAAGCTATACCACTACAATCATGCGCTATCCAAACTTATGTCAAACTGAAGAGTTTGCTAAAAGCTGCACTTACTTTACAAATTACTATGTAGGCAGATTTGAGCATGATTACATCGGTTATATAACTGATCATCTAGATTTTGATATGTATGAGAGTGACGATTTCACTCAAAGAGAGATTGCAGAGCAAAGAGTAAATCTTGATTACAGAGTGATCCGTAAATATGGCTTCGTATCTGTAATTGCAAGAGTCGTTCAGAACTTCAAAAATAAAGAAGCTAAATATACTGAAGTATTTAACATAAGCCTCGATAACCAAAAGCAAATTCTCTTTAGAGATTTATTCAAAGATCCTGAATTGGCAGCCATGATCTGCTCTAATGCCATCTATGATCAGTTCGCAAAATACAAATACCCATCTTTGTATTTAGTTAAAGCTCAGGTTGAGGTGCAACCTAAGAATTTTATGATCCTGCCAGATGGTCTTGAGTTTGAGTTCTCTCGCGGTGTTCTGGCACCAGCGAGCGTCAAGGCAAGGGTGGTTGTACCTTTGTCCAAGCTTACTGAAGCTCAGCCTGTTAAAAAATGGTTCCATGCTTTAGATGATAATGCTAATGATCTTAAACGCATTAGCAGTGTTGATCCTTTAGAAGATGTGGATAAGAACTAGTTTTTAAGAAAATAGATTTGCTTTATAAAGCATGAAGCAAAGCTTTGGAGCATGATTTGCTTACTGCAACTAACTTACTGTAAATAGCCAAGATCATGTTATAATTCCTGAATATAGTTTTTTAGTAGGTGTTTAATCTTATTTTGAGTTAAACATCATTGTTTTTAATATCGAGGAACAGAAATGCGTATTATCCTTTTAGGACCTCCAGGTGCAGGCAAGGGCACTCAGGCTCAGAACATCACTAAAGCTTTTAACATTCCACAGATCTCAACTGGTGATATGTTAAGAGCAGCTATCAAGGCTGGTACAGAGCTTGGTAAGCAGGCAAAGGCTGTTATGGACGCTGGTAAGCTGGTTTCTGATGAAATCATCTTAGGTCTTGTAAAAGAGCGTATTGCAAAGGATGATTGCAAGAACGGTTTCTTATTCGATGGTTTCCCACGTACCATTCCTCAGGCACAGGCTCTAGTAGATAACGGTATCGAAATCGATGCAGTTGTTGAGTTACAGGTACCTGATGAGAAGATCGTAAATCGTATGTCAGGTCGTCGTGTTCACTTAGCTTCAGGCAGAACCTACCACATCGTTTACAACCCACCTAAGGTTGAGGGTAAAGACGATGTAACTGGTGAGCCTTTAGTTATCCGTCCTGATGACGAGGAGAGCACTGTACGTAACCGTCTAAAGGTTTACCACGAGCAGACCGAGCCATTAGTAGCTTTCTACAAAGAGTTATCAAAGACTGCTTCAACCAAGTATGTTGCAGTTGACGGTAATCGTGATGTTCAGGTTATCTCAGACGAGATCATTTCTACATTAAAGAAGTAATATGAAAAAAAGCATTAGCCTTACAAGTGCACTATGTTTAGGTTTAGCCTTTGCAACTCCAGCTGTTTGTGAAGAAGCATCACAGGATAAGGCAGAGTCTGCAAGTGCAACCTATGATGTAGCTCCAGCAGATGATCCTCAGGAGAACATGATCCCATGTCCTTTTGGTTGGTCTGTAGAGCCAAATCCTAGTCTTGATAATTCTCTTAATTACGTTACCGCAGATGGCGCTTTAGCTGTCAGCGTAACCTCATTACATAAGAGTGCAGGATCTTTTGCAACTGCTGAGGCTTATGCTCGTGTTGCTTCAGAGCAGATGCAATGCCAGATTCCAACTAACTCTAATATCGTTGAAAAGGGCTGGAGCTTTGTATGTCCTAAAGATGGTATTGAAGCTATTGTCTATGGTGACGAGAATGAGCTGGTAATGTTGGCGATCTCAGGCAGAACTCCTGATACTGAATCAAGACTTGAGAACTTTATAAGGTTCCTAGCTTATGAAGCAAAGAACAAATAATATGTTGTTCTAAATAGTCTTCATAAACTTATTACCAAAAATAAGTTATTACCAAAATAAAAGCCTGCTAAATTGCAGGCTTTTTTATGATCATACTTACAGTTAATTCTGTTTTAGTCCCTTCACACAACTAATTCTCTGCAGATTGTTCTCATAAATCTGAATTCCCATATTCAGCACACTTACAGATACTGGTAAGTCTTTTTGTGAGAGTTTGTCACTTTGGGTAATGGTATTGTGTTCTCCTATCTTAAAGAAGATTGGGGCAGTACCTGGTACTAAGAGAGTGAACTTGTCATCTTTAACATAGCCAAACAGCTCGTTATAGCTTACAGGAGCACGTTCGATGATGTCATTACGGGTAAGATCTTCACCTGAGAGAGGAAACTCTCCAGACACGCCTGTAAGAGATAATAAAGTAGGCAACATATCAATCTGACTTACTATTCTCTTATCCACACGAGGAGTTACATCTGGGCTTATGATTAGAGCTGGAATTGAGTAGTTAGTTAATGGGAAAGCTCCAATACCACGTACTCTTGAGTCATGATCTGCAATTACTAAGAACACAGTATTCTTGTAGTAATCCTCTTTTTTAGCCTGCTCAAAGAATTTACCTAAAGCGTAGTCAGCATATTTAGCAGCAGTCAGACGTCTAGGATCATCGGTCTTGACGCCATCGATATTGACCTTACCTTCAGGAATATCAAATGGATCATGGAATGAGCTTGAGAAGACTACAGAGCAGAATGGCTGATTGTCTTTTGAGAGTTTTACAAACTTCTCATTAGCCTTTTTGAAAAGATCCTCATCAGATACACCCCATGAAGCTACAAACTCAGGATCTTTATAATCCTTTTGCTCAATGATCTCTTCAACACCGTTATTTAAGAAATAGCTTCTCATGCTGTCAAAGTGACTCTCGCCACCATAGATAAAGCTGGTCTTATAGCCTAATCTCTTATAGATAGAAGACAATGTGGTCAGCTCTTCACGATGCTCTAATTTTACCTGTGAAGCTAATGGGCTTGGTGGATATGAAGCGGTAATTGCCTCTAAGCCTCTTACTGAGCGGTGACCTGTTGCATATAATCTTTCAAACCACCAGCCTTCAGTTTTCAATTTCTCAAGCTCAGGTGCGATCGGATCACCGCCTAAAGCCTCAACATAGCGGGCACCAAAGCTCTCTTCTACGATAACTACTACATTTCGTTTCTGATTAGGAGTAACGCTAGGAGTAATAACCTGATTTATTGGACATGATGAATCAATGTTGTCTGGCTTTGTAACCTTTGAGAATTTGTCATAGTTCTTTAACACATTGTCTAGTGTGTCAAATGCAAAAATATTTGAGCTCTTAATATCACTGTCAGAGATATGTCTTAGAGCATAGAAGACATTAAAAGCTGAGTTTACAGGAATAGTGTTACCAAGTGGTGAGGTGCAGAAACTTGAATTAGATGGATTTAATGGCTTGTGATCGGTGATAGTACCGCGGATACCATAAGGAATTACAATCAGAGCCAATACTAAGCACAGTAAGCTCTTTTTTACTCTTAAAGTTTCGTAGTCCTGATAGAGCTTTGAAGCTAACTTATAGAAGAGCACGAAAGCTGCAAGACAGATCACAATGCAGAATAATGACTCAACTAAATGACCATTGACTAAAGTTGAAACTACTTCTTTTGGATAAATTAAATACTCAACATAGATGTGGTTAGGTCTTACACCATACTCAATGATAAATGATGGGGTAGAAACTTCTAATAAGAGTTGAACTGTAATAACGAGGCTTAATAGAAACTTCTGTAAGACAATAACTGGTTTATAGGCTTTATAAAAAAAGTTTGAGAGTATACAAATCAGGAACACTGCTGCATACATTGAGCAGTTGATGGATACATCATAAAGTAAACCGTATTTGTATATATCAAAGATGTGTCCTTCAGTTCCCTCAGGATGCCAGATTAACAGGGCAGTTCTTGAGATCATAAAGAGGACAATTGACAGTACAAAGAAAGTAAGTACTGGGTAGATGCCTTTATTTAATTTTATAGTTGAGATTTTCATAATTATTCTAAAAAGGTTTAGTTAAAAACGAATTGTCTTCAATCCGTTTACTTTGCTTTAGATATGACAATAGCATAATAAGTTCAATCTTTTAAAGATGCAGATTTTGATTTTATGTATTGCGTTAGATTTATAAAAGCAGTGCGAATTTTGTTATTCTACAAAAATGTACTTACAAAAGGCTTATATAGGCGGGATAGTACAAAAAAAGGCGGAATTTCTTCCGCCTAAGCTCTTTTATGAACAAAATCAAATATTGTGTGAAACTAGTAATTAGTAGTTCTCAGCGTGAACTTCAAAGTAGCTCTGTGGGTGGTTACATACAGGGCATACCTCTGGAGCTGTAGTACCAACTACGATATGACCGCAGTTTCTGCACTCCCAAACAGTTACACCTGACTTCTCAAATACCTTCTTTGCTTTTACATTCTCTAAAAGCTTACGATATCTTTCCTCATGGTGTTTCTCAATCTCACCTACGCCACGGAATTTCTTAGCAAGCTCTGGGAAGCCTTCAGCCTCAGCATCTTTTGCCATGGTCTCGTACATGTCGGTCCACTCGTAGTTCTCACCAGCTGCAGCAGCTGCCAAGTTCTCTTCGGTGTTACCAATACCACCTAATTCTTTGAACCACATCTTTGCGTGTTCTTTTTCGTTATCAGCAGTCTTTAAAAAGATTGCTGCAATCTGCTCGTAACCTGCCTTTTTGGCAACTGAAGCAAAGTAGGTGTACTTGTTACGAGCCTGTGACTCGCCTGCAAATGCATCTTTTAAGTTCTGCTCAGTCTTAGTACCAGCATATTTATTCATAGTTAGTCTCCTTGAGTCAAATGACTATCGCATGTGTTTAATTATTCTCAGAGCACTCTTTGCATACGCCTGTAAGGCTTACAGCACAGCTTTCAACTGTACCTTGTACATTCCTTGCAAAGACTGTTTGAATCTTATCGTAATCATCCATAAAAACATCAAATACGCGCTTACACTTCTTACAGTAGAAATGAGCATGAGGCATTGGATTTGGATCAAAATGCGTAATACCATCTCCAACATCAAGTGCTTGAATTTCGCCTATATCAGTAAGAAACATCAGATTTCGGTAAACTGTACCTAAAGACATCTTTGGATGTTCGACTCTGATCTCCTTATAGAGCTTTTCAGCTGTAGGATGATCAATACGACCGCACAGATATTCTCTAATTACGTTTCTCTGTTTGCTGTTCCTTCTCTGGAGCATAATTCCCTCAGTATTCTTATTAAGAATGATTACTGTTTATATAAATATATTATAGTTATGGATTTTTAGCTACTGCTATTATCAATAATAATTATCAACAGTGTAATTATCCACCAAACGTGTTGCAAAATGATGTTTTAATCGCTATTTTGCGATGAATTGCGCATTTTATTTTTGGAAAGTAATCTCTGACAATGGAAAGCTCTTTTCCTGAAGATAAGCTTAGTTTGATATGGAGATGTCAGGCTTATAAATAAGAGAATACGTTGGTGATAAAAGGGCGGAAACTTGTTTAATTTTTAGTTTTCATTATGTTCTCTTACAAATTTTACTGCCACAAGATATAAACACAGCGAGCCTAACATAGCTGCAATACATAAAAATACATACTGTTGTGCAAATACGTTGGTAATTACGGCACAAATGATAGGACCTGACAAGTTACCTAATTGTTGCGAACTGTAGATAAGAGAATAGGCTTTGGTTTTGTTCTTACTTGCTACATGTTTTGCTGTAATTGAGTGTACAGCAGGGGCGATTGCACAGATACACAGACCAAAACAGAATTGACCTAAGGCAAACAGAGAAATATCTCTTACAAAGGTCTGAATTAAATAAGTGACAGCAGCACCTAATGAGCTTACAGATAATATGTTCAGGTAACTGTATTTATTGCCATATGCCCCCCATAAAGGTGAGGCAATGGCACCTGCTATACCACTTAGTGCAAATACAAGACCTGACATTACAATCGGATCTTTATATTCAGTAAGTGAGATCACGTAGGTAGATAACATTGGCACTACCATCATGATAGACATAGCATTGATAAAGATACAGCAAGATAGTGACTGAATAACAGGATCTTTTAATAAAGGGGTAAAGCTGTTGTCTTCTGTTGCTCTGTGAGAGTCAGTTTCATCTTTTTTAACTTGAGGCTCTTTTACGACAAAGATATTTAAAAGTGAGGTGATGGCAGTCACTATCATCACAATAAAGAAACACTCTCTTACGCCTGTGATTTCACTTATCACACCGCCGATAACAGGTCCGATGATGGTACCTGTAAGGTTTGCGCTTTGGATAAAGCCCATGGCTTTTCCGGTTTTATTTGAGCTTTGCAGTTCTGAAACTAAGCCTAAAAAGGCTGGAGTCATACCTGAGGCTAATCCCTGCAGCGCTCTTGATAAACACAGTTCAATTGCATTAGTTGACAGATAGCAACACAGATATGAGATACACAAAATAACCGATACTCTTACGAGCATGGTTTTCTTACCGTAGATATCAGCAAACTTGCCCCAGATTGGAGATGCAAACATGCTGACAATAAAGGTAATGGAATATGCAGTGGCAATATAGATGCTAAGGTAGTTTGTAGGACAGTTTAATTCGTCCTGCAGATACAAAGGTAAAAATGGCATTACCAGTGTATTAGAGCTGCTTAAAAGCAGCATGTTCAGGGTAAGTACGATTAAAGTTAACTGTCTTAAATTCATAAGACGTAATTATAGGCAATTACAAACTCAATTGCCTTAATAATTTACAAAATTTGACCTAAAAGATACCGAAAATCAAAAGACTAAATAAAAGTTATTAAGCTCCGATGATAGATCCTGCTCTGTCAATTACGTGTCCAATCACTCTGATTGAGGTAACTTCATCTTTTGATAAAAACTCATCCTCGTAAAGGCTGTTATCAGACCTTATGATCAAGCCTCCACGTAAAGGTGCAATCAGTCTTTTTACATGCAATCCCTGAGTGTCGCAAAAGGCGTAAATATCACCATCGACGATTTTTAATTTAGGATCACAGTCAACGATTACATAGTCACCGTTTCTGATTAAAGGCTCCATGCTGTCGCCAGTTACTTTAAAACTCTTACAAAAGGCACAGCTTCTGATACCGTACTTCTCAAAATAAGACTTATGGAATAAAGATAAGCGGTCATATTTGTATTCAACAAATTTAGGCTCGGTATCGGTATTAGGATCGAAAGTAACCTCATAACGAGGTACAGGGTAGTAGTCACTGCCAATGACAGGATGCTCTTCAGAGAACAGAGTTTCATCACTCTTGTCTCCTAAAAGTAGCCACATAGGTGATATATTTAAAGCTTTGGCAATTCTAAGCGCAGTATCAACTTTCAGATTAACAATCTTATTATTGATAATCTGTGACAGACCACCTTCAGAGATTTTAGCTTTTGAAGCTAATTCAAAACCAGTCATTCTCTTTTCGTATAGAGTCTGTTTTATACGTTCACCAATTGTTTTATCTACCATAGCAAACTACCTTAAATTATTTATTTAAGTGCAGTATACAAGCGTAAAAAGGTGTTTTTAGACTGTGCCCTAAAAGAGGTGTACTAAAGATAATATTGCTCAAATTAAGTGCTTTAATGTATTACTTAAGTGCATTTAGACTGAATGTAGATAGACTTAAGATCTCTTTAATAATAATTGAGAACGGTATAACTTAAAAAATACACTAAAAATTACCTGAAAAATACACAAAAAACTTATGAAATGGCGCATTAAATAAGGGAAAGCTACGTCTTTATAAGATCTAAAATTAAGCTATTATTTTTGTAAAAAAATGCTCACTTCTCTTAATGAAAATTAAGAACGGTAAACTTAAAAAATACACTAAAAATTACCTGATAAAATACACTAAAAACTTATAAAAAAAGCGCATAGAATAAAGGAAAGACACGTCTTTATAAGAGTTGTAAAATTATAAAAAAAATAAGCTTCTATCTTTATGAAAAACGGTCTTTGCTTTAATTAAGATTAAGAACGGTATTACTTAAAAACGCATAAAAAAGCGCATTGAAATGAGAACAATGCGCCTTAACAAGAACGGTATTGAAAATTTAGATTTTCTGTTTAGGTTTACCGTTCTCGTCTAGAAGCTCAGCCTGAGCTTTCTTTTTAATGTCGTTTAAGTATTCTTTGTTTCTGCTTTCAATCTTATGATCTTTAGTTAAGCTTGCCTTCTGTTTAAAGGATTCAGGTACAAAGAACTTCAGATAGATACCAATGATAAAGAGAATACTGCCTGAGATAACATAAACAGTGTTAAAGCTCATGAATGAAACGATGATACCGCCAATTACAGGACCTAAGGCGCCACCTATCATCTGAGCTGAGAACAGGCTTCCAAAGCCCATTCCTCTTGAAGAAGGTGGGGTTAACAGCACTAAGATAGAGTTTGCTGATGGGAAGATACCAGAAAAGCCTAAACCACACAAAAACTGCATCAGACCAAAGAGCACTAAAGAGTTTGGAACTCCCTGTAAGCTCATGAGTAAACCTGCGCTGATAAAGGCTAGGGTTATGGTCTTGTAAAAGCCTACTTTCTGACCGGTTCTGCCCCATAGAGGTGAAGCTAGAGCACCTGCAATACCGCCTAAAGACATGATAAAGCCGGTTAGTAACACTGCTTTGTCACTGTTGTGACTTAATTGCTGCACATACAAAGATACAATAGGCTGAATCTGCAGAATAACCAGGTTAGTCATGCATACGCATAAGAGTAGAATTAAGATATTCTTATCCTTTATAAAGCTAAGATATGACATGTTCTGAGCTTTATGGCTTTCTTTTTCAGGTGCTGCAGGAGGCTCTTTTATAAAGAGAATGGTTGTAACTGTAATTAAAGACAGAGCAACAGCGCCTACGTAAAAGGAGTTTCTCATACCAAAGGCTGTAGCTAAAATACCACCTAACAGTGGTCCTACAATACCGCCACAGATGTTAGCACTCTGCATCAGTCCCATACTGATACCAAGCTTATTCTTTGGAACACAGGCTGACATCATCACAAGGCATGCAGGCCACAGTCCTGAGGCAATACCCTGAAATGCTCTTACTAAAAATAATTCAAAAGGGGTTCTGACAATACCACCTAAAAAGTAAGTGATGGCAAGTAAAAAGCTTGCTCTGATGATCATAGGTTTTTTGCCCATCTTGTCAGAGAGCTTACCCCAGATAGGAGATACAAAAGCACTGATAGCAAAGGTAATAGCATAGGTAACACCAGACCACAGACTTACATTATCTGCTGTAGCGCCCAGCTCTTTTTGCATATATATAGGAAGAAATGGGATCAACATGGTGTAGCTTGAACTCATCATGAGTGCAAACGTAACCATCATTGCAAGCAAAATTTTCCAAGACATACTTTCACCTTCACAATAGCTTGAACATTATAGGACCGACTTTCTAAAAATTCAGCATATTGAGAAAAAATAGTAATAGCAAGAAATGACCAACAGCTATAGTTTTGGCTTTAAATGGATTATGAAAGTGAGGATGTGAGTTTTACGGAATCTCAAGAAGAGTAATTTTGAACAGAAATAAAGCCCCCTTAAAAAGGTGGGGCTTAGCATTGCTTTTACTTATTTAAGTAAAGACTTAATGAATGGTTTTAGGTCAGCTGATAACTTGCTGTTACGTAAAGCGTACTCAATGAAGGTTTCTACATAACCTAACTTGTTACCGCAGTCGTGTGACTGACCTACGATGTTGTAGGCCTGAATATCAGTCATCTGCATCAACATGTCGATAGTATCGGTTAACTGGAACTCACCGCCGGCACCAATAGGAGTCTTCTTGAACAGTGACCAGATCTCAGCAGGAAGAACATAACGACCAACAACTGCATATCTTGAAGGGGCTTCTTCAATCTTTGGTTTCTCAACCATGGTCTTGATCTTCTCAGACTCGCCAGCCTTTAACTCTTTACCACCGATATCAACGATACCGTATGAGCTTACAGCCTCATCAGGTACTTTCTCAACCATGATCTGTGGAGCTCCGGTCTCCTCGAAACGGCGGATCATAGCTGATAGGTTATCTTTCTTAAGATCAGCTTTAGCATCATCAATAATTACGTCTGGTAATAAAATTGCAAATGGGTTCTTACCAACGATAGGGAATGCACACTCAATAGCATGTGCCAAGCCTTTTGACTCACCCTGTCTTACGTTAAGAATAGATACATCCTTAGGAATGATGTTCTGAACTTCAGCTAACAGCTGACGCTTAACTCTCTTCTCTAAGGTTGCTTCTAACTCGAATGAAGTATCAAAGTGGTTCTCAATAGCATTCTTTGATGAGTGGGTGATAAGAACGATGTTCTTAATACCTGCATTAACAGCCTCAGTAACAACGTACTGAATAAGTGGCTTGTCAACTAAAGGCATCATTTCCTTTGGAATAGCCTTAGTAGCAGGTAATAATCTTGTACCTAGGCCTGCAACTGGTATCACTGCATATTTGATGTTACCAAAATTTTGATCTGGCATATAAACCTCTTGTTCTATTTCTTATTATTTAAATTATCGTTCTTAAGTAGTTCAGGATATTTTCTAATTAGGACAATACCTGTGAACAAAGCAAAAACAACGTTAATTATGGAATTTCCAAATGTTTTGTAATCAACCCAAAGCTCTTCGGCATATTCTTTAGTTACTCCAAAGAGATCAGGAAGATAGAAAGCAATAACAATATTTAACAGCCCTGAGAAAAAGAAAAATACCATCCAGTAAATACTTAATGTGGCAAAAGCCTTATCTGGAAGAGGTAACTCTTTTCCTAACAACAGCGCAAAAGGGTTCTTTTTAAGGATAAACTGAAAAAAGAAAATTGCTGTGGCTAAGATCATATTTACGACAGTAACTTTCCACTTAATAATTGAAGGATCCTTTAAGAGAATAGTAGGAATACCAAAGATAAGAACAGCAAAGACTAAAAATACCTGCATTCTTGAGATCTTTTTGGTAATGATAACTTCAATTATGGTTGCAACAACACATGAACCTACAATTAAAGCAGTAGCTAAAATCAGATTTGATGTCATCTTATATGACACAAAAAAGATAATTACTGGTAGAAATTCAATGATCTTTACTAGCATTACGAAATTTCCTAGTTAACTTTTTCTTGTAAATTGGTAGAGGCAAGCTTTACAGCATTATTGTCGTTTACGTCATTTGCTGTCTCTAAAGTTTCCGGCACGACATCATTATTCTTTAATTCAGATTTATCAATCCGTCTGTAATAGATACCCTGGTTGTCAGCATTTATGACGCTGTAGCGATCATCTAAAAAGCGGATAACTCTGCCTAAAGACAGATCGTAGGTAAGGGTAGGTTTGCTGATTGATGAGCAATCATTTACCGCAAACTTTAAGACCGTACCCTGACGACCAAAATAAACTAATGATGGTGCACACTGACCAAGATCTGTATGAGATTTTTGAGTCACAGTATAGCTGATTGAATTGTCATTAGCACATGACTCAAGATTAAGCTTACTTAATGAGCATAAAGTCTTAGGGCGTTTTCTGTCGATTAGCAGATATTCAATAGGATCACAAAAGAAACAGGAGTCTGCTCTCAAGCCTGAAGTGTTATTTACAGAAAATAGAACTTTTCCGTCTTTTTGACCAATACTAGGGTATTCTCCCTGAGGAATGGTAACGGCACCTGATTCTGTGTCAAAAGGAATGATAAGCACATTGCTCAAACAGGTTCTGTCAGCTATTTTTAAGGAGGAGCCGACAGCAGCGAAGGCTGTTTCATTAGTTTTAGGACGGTATGTTACAGAACATGTACCGTCTACACTGTTGGCATTTGCAACAATGCTGCAAAATAGTAATGAAAGTAGCCCTAAAGATCTCATAGAAAAATTATATCAGATATTTATAAATAAAGAAGGATCAAACAATTGATCCTTCTTTATTTAATCTAAATTTGTATCTGACTCACAGAAATTAATCTAGTCTTCATCAAAGACACCGAAGTGTTCCATTGAGAAAGCTACACGCTCTTTTACTGTCAAGCGGTGTTTCTTGGTTAAAGCTTCGATTAGTCTCAGTCTAGGTAAAAGGCCTGCGTTGTTACAGATTTGAATTGCAAGACCTGGTCTTGCGTTAAGCTCAAGTAACATAGGTCCCTTGTCTCTATCAAGCACGATATCTGTACCGATATAGCCTAGACCTGACATGTCATAGCAAGAGGCAGCAAGCTCTAATACTTCATGCCAGTGTGGCACTCTAAGCTCTGAGAGCACCTTGTCAGTATCAGGGTGGATACTGATAGGTTCACCAAACTGAACTGCTCTTACAGCTCTACCTGTTCTTACGCAGATACCCACACCTACAGCACCTTGATGCAAGTTTGCCTTACCATCAGATGCTGAGGTAGAAAGACGCATCATACACATGATAGGGAAACCCTGGAACACAATTACACGGGTATCAGGAACACCATCATAGCTGTAGCCTGAGAACACATTATCAAAGTGGATAAGATCTTCAATTAAGGCGATATCCTGTTTACCACCTAATGAGAACAGACCTGCTAAGATATTAGTAATGTGTCTTTTAAGTTCATGTTCAGTAATTTCCTGACCAGAGGTCTTGATAAAGTTACCGGTGGTCTTACTTTTATCTTTAACCACCAGAATACCTTTACCGCCTGAACCATGAGCAGGCTTGATACAAAACTCTGTATGATCTCCAATGATGTTTAAAACATCAGATACTTCATGCTGGTTCTGAATAGAACCTAGAAGAATAGGAGTCTTAACGTGATTCTTCATGGCAATCTGCTTGGTTAAAAGCTTGTTATCAACAAGAGGAAACAGATTTCTCTTGTTGTAACGACCTATGAAGTTAACGTTTCTCTGGTTCATTCCCATGATGCCGTCATCGGCCATCTCAAAAGGGGATGCGTACCTGTTTTTCAAGTTACAAATCTTTTTAAGAAGATTCATTATTCATGATCCTTCTTTTCATCTTCGTTGATCTTTTTCTGAGCCTCTTGTTTCCACTTACGGTAAACATTGTGAGGATCAGACTTTAACTCTTTTAATTCTTCTTTAAGTCTAACTGACTCATGAACAGTTTGATCACCGTTCTGATACTTTTTAATCTGAGAAGCTAATGGCTTAAATCTCTTCATCTCAGTTAATCTGAAGCCGGTGTAGTTACCCATGATTAGAACTAATGACAGAAGAACTAACTGTAAACCTAAGAAGTTGAAGGTTAAATGCTGAATGAAGAAGCTGTTCATTGCAACATAAGCGCATACAGCAACAAACAGTGAGCCACCACCCTGTTTTACAACTTCTTTGTAACCTTCTTCTTCCCATAGAATACTCATTCTCTCAATGGTCCATGAAAGAATAATCATAGGGAAGAAAGTGATCTTTACACCTTCTGTCAGACCAATCTTATAGGTGAAGAATGAAATCATACCGATGAGGGCGATAACTGTAATAATCACCGCAGAGATTCTGGCTACTAGTAGCAAGTTCAAGTGAGACAGCCAAGATCTTACGATAAGACCTACACCTACGATTGCCACGAAACCAATTAGACCTACAACCAGTGATGTCTGTAAGAAAGACATTGCAATCAGAACAGGCATGAAGGTACCAGATGTCTTAATACCAACTAAGACACGTAAGAACACCACGATTACAACACCGATTGGTAAAAGTAGTAAGCCCTTAAACAGTGACTGCTCTTCAACAGGCAGTGCTGATAATGATAGAGGAACTAACTCTTCACCAGCTGCTAAATTAACATTAGCTTTTCTCATACCTGCCTCAATAGCACTTACTGAGTGGTTTAAAGTGGTAAAGCTTACGCGAGCATTACGACCGCCAGTGATATCCAGTAATGAATTGCCGTTATCAGTCCAAATCATCTGGTTCTTCTTAAGTCCAGTCTGACCTGTGGTTGGATCAAAAATCTTATAGGTTGAACCGTCAAATACAGCAACATAGTTCTTTAGTTTCTGATTACGTCTGCCATCACGAAGCTCAAGAATACCTACGGTTCTGGCATGTACTTTACCAACCTGAAGAATATGTACTAAAAGATCTGCTCTCTTATATTTTGAGAATAATAAAGAGTTAATCTCACTGTCCTGGTTGATTTCGTGAATAACCTGAGTTGCAAATGAGAATGGGCTTGAGCTACGCTGCAGAGCTGTCTGAGCAATTTCGCTCATAGCAGTTGCATATGGCTCCTGCTCAGTGTTCTGCTCTAGGGCAGGAACAATCATTGAAGAGTCGGTAGCATCTTTATCTACAAGGATATCTGATCTGTAATATAAGATCTGCATGCCTTGAGGATCACGTTTAGTCCACTCAACGTAGTTTGATCCATCTCTTTGGACGTAGTTAACACCGTAGCCTAAACTTGCAGTATTCTGCTTTAAGGCAGTAAAGCCAGGCTGTACAGCAGGAAGTGCTAAAACAACTTCAGATGCTTTCTTAGACTCAGGCTCAAATTCAACTTTTGCTTCAACTGTCCAAATTTCGTTCTTAACGTTAGGAACGAAAGGAATATCAAATGTAATTCTCTGGTAAGCAATCAGTAAAATACCTGCCAGAAATAAAATTGCTGTTACAAAATAAAACAGACCGCGGGAAGCCATGATTATTCCTTCTTAACTAGTTACTCTTGTGGTTATTTTTCTTAGAGTCAGCTTTAGCTGATTTCTTTTTGTCAGAGTTCTTATCAGCTGCTTTTTTATCATCATCGACAACAGTAGCTTTCTTTTTATCAAGTTTCTCTTTAGGTAAACTTCCTTGTTCTTTTTCAATCTTATTGCTTACAGAAGGAAGTGATCTCTCAGGATTGGTACCTAAGCTCTGAGTATCGTTTGATGCAGGAAAGGCTTTCTGACCACCTTCATTTTCCTTAATCATCTTGTCGTACTTTTCGTTGACGTCTACGCCGTTCTTTTTGTTTTCATTGTAGTCATCAGTGCTGATGATAAGTAAGCCGTTCTTATCAGCTCTAGGCTGAACGTCTTTTCTTGAAACATCAACAACTGCAATGTCGGTAAGCAGGGTACGACCAATTAGAAGAGCGTACTGCATCTGAGTACGATCGATTAAGTTGAACTCAGCTGCAGTTGAGTAATCACCAATCTTTACATTTAATCTTACGATTGGTCTGTAGCTGTAGCCTTCAATTGAAGACTGTCTTAATCTGGTTTGTTTTACAAAAGGAGCTTCAACTTCAATAGTTCTGTCATTGTGAATAACGTCAAAACGTAACCACTTTTTGCCGTTACGTTCAAACTCAGTTACATTTGATGCTGAAATAGATGATTGAGAAGCACCTGTATCTATACGAGCTGCAATAGTTGCATTAGCTTCTTTTACATAAACATATTCTTCACCACCTAAAATCATCTTGCCGTCAGGTGTCTGAAGATCATAGTTTCTAAGTGGCTTGACGTTCATTTTGCCTCCGTCACGCTCTTTTTCTGAAACCATTGAATCATATAAAGATTGATTCTGTCTCTGAATTGTTTTTAATTCATCAAAAATCTGTTTTTTTAACTTACTGTTAGAACGTTCAATATCAGTTCTAAGATCGCTCATTGCTGCTCTCTGATTAGTAAGCTCACCATTGATGCTGTCGATTGTGCCACGCATCTGAGTGATTTTGTCGTTCATATCTGCCGAATTATCAGCTGCAAAAGCAACCTGGCTAGACATTAATAAAGCTAAAACTATATTCTTTTTAAGCATGATTAATTTCCATCAAGGCTTGTGTAAATTTCGTGAAAATATAGCACAAAACAATATTTTGGAGCCTTTAAAATTAAAATTTTTTTTCATAAGTATTATCTTATTGATAATAATTCTTATTAAGAATAAAAATCGATCACATAGCTCAATAAAAGTAGTAAACTTTTCATCAAGTTTTGATGGAGGTTTCTATGGAAAATTATTGCAGATTAAGACCTGATCATCAGGGAATGGTTGGTACTGGCGTAAAGTTTCAACGAATCCGTCGAGTAACAGGTTATCTTGTAGGTACTTTAGATCGTTTTAATGATGCAAAACGAGCTGAAGAACATGACAGAGTAAAGCATATGCACGTGTAGTGCTCTATACTGTCCTTAATATCTTTTACATGTCATTTTATGTAAAAGGTTTTCATTAGCATTATTTTTATCACATCATGTCTTATGGTGTGATTTTTTTTGTTTTTGATATATAATTAAACTGATAGTCTAATTATTACAAAGCAAGCTTATATATCGTTATTTATAGCCAATGACTCATTGATGATAGTTGCTTTTAATTGGTAATTGTAAATAAAAATATACAATGCTAATTCAAGGCTAAGTCAACGCTAGTCTAATATGTTGAGTAGTAATTAAGTTAGTAGTATTATCGTGGCAATTTTTACAGAGATAGAATTTGTTTTTTTACTATTACTTAATAATTCTGCATAACTCTGTTTATTTAAAACTATATAGGAAAATATCATGCGTAAATTAGCTATTGCAGCCTTAGTTGGTTTAACTCTTCCTGCACAGGCTTCTTTTTTCTTAAATCCTTATTATTCAGGATCAGACACCAATTTTAAGAACGGTCAGGATGTTAAGACCACAACCTATGGTTTAGAAGGTGGTAATGATACCTTTACTTTAGGTTTTTCAAACCGTAATTACAGTTTCGAAAACTCAAAAAATATCGATAACTTAAAGTCTGTATATGGCAACATTCATCATGGTGATGCTTTAGGTAATGATGGTTGGAGCTATTTCTTATATTTAGGTGCATCATTTAACTGGGAAGATGATTTCCATCCATCAGAGAACTATAACATCAATCCAAATGCTGCTTTAACTTATCATTACGATGACGAGTTATCTTTAACCTTAGGCGCAGGCGGTGTTATTAACGAAGTTAACAGCAAAGCTTATCCTATTGTTCAGGTTAACTTCTCTGATCCAAAGGCAGAAGGCTTATCATTTGTTTTAGGTTTCCCAAAGAATACTGCAACTTACAGATTTAATCAGTACTTTGCTCTAAATGGAGAGTTAGCCTTAAATGGTGGCCCCGCTTATCAGCTAAAAGACAACTCTGTATATGCTAGAAAAGGCTATATCGAGGAAAGATCAGCATCAGCTGAAGGTTCTTTAGTTGTAACTCCAGCCGATCAGTTCTCAGCTAAGATTGGTGTAGGTTACACCTTTGATAGAGACATCAGATTCTACGATCATGATGGACACAAGATCTCTAAGTCAAGATTAGACAATGACTGGAACTTCTTTGTAAAAGGTTCTTTATTTTTCTAATCAGAGCTTAAAATCTGATATATGAACTAGCTCGAGTTCATTCAAAAGAGGCTGCAGTTTTCTGTGGCCTTTTATTGTCTTTATCAAGAGATAAAGACAGATCTTATGATAAGGACCGATTAGATAAGATCAGTTGTTAAGAAACATTTTACTGTAATCATGATCTCCACCAATACACAATACAATAAGTTCACATGTAGGGTTCATGTTTCTTATTGTATTTAGCATCCACTTAGTATTTTTGTGATTTGTTGAAATATCATCAACAACTAAAATGTGATCATCTTGAATTAATTCAAAAGCTAAGCGTTGGTATCTTGTGTTAAAGTGATAAAAGTCTGTTAAAGACTCTCTAAATTCAGCAGTTGTATTCAGCTCATTTTTTAAATATGACTGGTTATGAATGTTAGTCATCATATTTCTAACAGTTTTACAAGAATCTTCAATATCAGCTTCTAGAAGTTTTTCTTTTCTTAATTGCTTAATATAACTACCATAATCAAAGCTGATGTTTGAAGGTAGTTCTTTAACATATTTGTCAGACGTATATAAAGTAAAGAGATAATTATCTAAAATGTGAAGTATTTTATTGATTAGTTTTGAAAGAGGTTCGCGATAGAAAATACATTTGTAATCAAAAAGATTAACTGCATTAACATCATCTACAAAAACATGTACGCGAT
>DKDL01000125.1:20471-21804 GCA_002449335.1 Succinatimonas sp. UBA6849
ACTCAGATGCTAGTGTTAGCAAATTGTCGGCATTGTCACAAGATCTTAGCTCTTCAATTGCCAGCTTTTTTACATTCTCGTCTATACCTTCTTCAAATTCGTATCCAAAGTATTTACAAGGTGCATATTCATCAATTTCCATGACTTTATTGGTTAATTTTATTACTTCTGTTTTACCATCATGCTCAAGATCAAATTCAAAAGAATCTAAAAATCCGAAAATCTTCAAATCATCATTATTATTAGAATGTTTATTTAATCTTAATTCACTAAACATAACATAAGCCTATAATATAAATGAATAAATTTATATATGCATTATAATTATATTCTAGCAAAAGGTGCATCAAAATATATTCAATCTGTGTAGGCTATCAAATATCTACTTTATTTAACCTTACTTGATGATACCTATTTTTCTATGTGTTATGCACGACGTAATGCAACCTTCAAACGCTTCATTTTTTGTAACTCCTCAAAAAAGAAAAATTTCTCTTGATCTTCTAAAATCGGTATGTAATATACTGTATCTAACAAATTATGTTAATTTTTTCTTGTGAGGTTATTTATGAAATTATCAAGAGTTCTTGCTCCTATTGTTGCAGCCACCGTTATTCTGACAGGTTGTGGTGGTCCATCAGAGAGTGATTGTACAAAGGCCTTAAATAAGTACTTACAAAAACAGGAAGTATCAATTCCAATTCCAGGAGAGGTAGACAGTTCTGCTACCAAAGATAATTTGGTGTTTATCATTCCTGTACCTTCAGATGATCCTTTAGCTAAAGGGGACGAAAAGATGCTGAATGTACAGTACAAATACGATTATGGTACCGACAAGTATAAAGCTAAGTATCAGCACGAACTTAAGATTGCTAAGATCTTTGAAAAGGCTGGATACATGAAGCTAAAAGAAGGTGTTTTTGACAAGCTTGTAAAACGCGGTTCTTTTGATGATGGTACTGTATATAAAGTTGCAGGCTATCAGATTACCTTTACTGACAAGATTAAGCCTTATCTTCAGTCTGCAAGCTTTATCATGGGCCCTAGAATTAAGATTGGTAACTTTGCTGTAGATAAGATCACTAAGCTTGATTCAAAACCTCAAAAGTTTGGTGATTATGAGGTTTACTCATTTGCATACACACAAAAAGTAGAGAACTTAATCGATGGTCTTCCTGAGTCTATCATCAATGAGATTAAGTCTGACTTACTTTTGAGCAAACACTTTAGAGAGAATCCAGATCAGATCTATAAAGATAATTCAGAGTGGAAAGTTCCTCGCTAACCGATTCTGTCTATTCTTGTGTGAAGCATACACTGCAGTTTAAGAAAC
>DKDL01000042.1 GCA_002449335.1 Succinatimonas sp. UBA6849
GCTCTATTTGGTTGCCGTAAAACATAATTTTATAAGAAGAGAGCTCAGGCTCTCTTTTTTATTGCCAAAAGGTCTTAAAAAGCATGTTAATAAAAGAGTAAACACAGATCTTCTAAAAAGGTCTTAAATGATTTGAGAACGATCTTAGTTGAATGAGTTTAGGTAAAACCTGCAGATATTTAGTATAAGAAAGGTTATAGAGACGATTTTATAAGGATGGTTTTATAATAAAGTGCAGTGTAAAACTGCACTTATATAAAGAATGAAAAAAACAAATCTAATCAGTAAGAGAGTGTCGAGTCTGAGACAGCTCTTCAATCTTTAAACAAGCTTCTTCAGCTTTATCAGAAATTGAGCTACATACTCTCTTATAGTATCTTTTAGCTTCTTGAGCATCATATGCAATGTTATAGCCATATAGAGCCTGTGAAGTACCAGGCTTTACACCATGCTCGTAGATTTTGCCTGCTCTCATGCAAGCGTCATAGTTGTTTAGCTTGCAACCGATATCTAGATAATACAGAACTTCATAAAGAGTAACTCTAACTAAGCTTCTGTTCTTTTCTGTATTTGACTGAATTGCGTAGTATGTTGAATAGGTCTGTAAGCATGCATCTGAGTATTTGAAGTCTTCGCATAATCTTCTCATGTATGAGAATGCTAACTCATACTCTTTATTGCGAAGGCTGTTATCCCTTGCCTTTAAACATCTATCAAGATCACCGTCTCTGCAGATGCTGTCATCAACTGACTCTGAAGTCATTGTAGTTTTTAAAGACTGTTTGCTCTCTTCTCCCTGACAAATAATAATTATCAAAGGAACGCATAGCACCGCTACGCTGGCAACATAAAGAAAAGCTCTTAATAACTTCATACACACCTAAAATCAAAAAGTGATCAAAATCACATACTTGTTTGCAATTATATATGAAAAACTTTTCTTGTAAACAGCTTAAATGAATAGATATTAAATAAAATGAACAAATATTGTTGCACTAAATTTTCGTAAAACTGACATTTTACATAAAATTAAAATTTGATATAGTTCACAAAACTTTATATAAATCATAGAGATCGTCTTATTTTTAGGAAAAACAAAATTCCGTGCACTGATCTGCAAAATGTTTAAAAAGAGATCTTTTAAGACACAAAAAAATTTTTTATGCACAAAATTAAATCACTAGGAACGAAATCAAACATCATCAATTTGAGCACTTAGTGAAATTTTGAAAAGGGCATCATCACATGGACATTTAGAACTAAAATTGTGATAATGGCGGATGGAGTGAGATTCGAACTCACGGAGGGCGTGAACCCTCGACGGTTTTCAAGACCGTTGCATTCAACCGCTCTGCCATCCATCCGCAGAGAATGGAGCTATTATATATGACAATTCAATACAATGGAAGACAAATTTTAACTGACGACGAGGGCTACCTTAAGAATGAAGAGGATTGGTCCCCCGATCTGATGGAGTTTATGGCTAAAAGCGATGGTCTTACTCTCACTGAAGATCATAAACTCATCATTAATGAAGTAAGGGAGTATTACAAAGAATTTGCAACTACTCCCCCTATTCGTGGCTTAATTAGACTTTTAAAATCTAAAGGCTATGAAAAACTCAGTTCTTCTATCACTTTAGCTAAGTTGTTCCCAGAAGGAGCAGCTAAATCTGCTGCCAAATACGCAGGTCTTCCAAAGCCTATTAAATGTATCTAGCGTCTTGCCTCTTCTAATAAAGCCCATTTCTTGAAATCGCCTTCTACATGACCGTTGTTGACTGTATATTCAATGCCGGTCATGCCGTCTTGAACCTTCTTACCATCAGCAAAGCATTTACCAACTTCAATCTTATTGGTATCGCCTACGTGAAGTACAACTGCATTGTCAATGTTCTTTGAAGGATCTTTAAAGCGACGACAGAATGAGTTATCAGAAAGTTTCTCCTGCTCGCCAGCGCCAACTGCTGGATTTCTTAATCTGAACTGACCTACTCTCTGCCAGGTAGACAGCACAGGATCTGATGAAACATCCTTACTGAAGGTACTTACGTTCTGAGCCCATTTGGTTGCGTTATCAATATCTTTAGGGAAGTTCATATCTGAACGAATACCCTGCTCAAGATCGATACCACCGCCCATATCGTTCTGACGATTAGTCTCATCGCCGTAGTAGATTTGAACAGAGCCTGGCAACATTAAGAAATTAACTCCGACTTTAGCCATATCTTTCTTTCTGCACAGTGAAGTGTCGTGTGAAGATATGTAAGTCATGTTCATTAAAGCAGGTTTACCCTGTAATCTGCCGTATAGATTGCCGTACTTTACCCAATCATCCTGATCTGGAGTGATGCAGGTATTAAGATTTACACCATCAGGATTAAAGTAGAAATCGATAAGAGAGTCAAATCCACCTTTTTTAGCATACTCTGACTTGTCATCAGGATCGTTAGTAAAGGCCCAAACCTCGCCTGTCATGTAGAAAGGATCTGTCCATGAGGCAGCAGGATCTTTACCCTTATTCTTATCTCTCCAGTGCTCAAGAGCTTCTTTAGAGTACTCTTTTAGAAGTTTCCAAGAATCTTTAGATACATACTTTACGGTATCACATCTAAAGCCGTCGATACCAAACTCTTCAACCCATGATGCTAGCCAGTGAGCCTCAAACTGAGCTACACTCATAGAGCCCTGTCTGTATTTTAAAGCAGCTGGAATGTCATGATCCTTATCAGGGTTCTTCCATTTGTCCTGTAAAAACTCTGGAATAGATACTGGTTTTGCATTGGGATCTGTATTCTTTAAATCAGGTAAGTAAGCTAAGCACTTATCCAAACCATCTTCAGCTCCACAACTTTCACCATAGCCGTCAAATAAGATCCAATCCTTACCCCACCATCTGTTCCATGATGAGTCATAACTTGCATCGATTGGCTTGTCGTGGAAAGACTGACCTAAATCTTTATTTGGGATCCACTCTTTGCAGGGATCTTCACCATGTGAGGTTCTACCAAAGTTAAAATCACACATATCTTTTAAGGTTGCATAACCGGTGTGGTTCATAACCACATCAATTAAGACTCTGATACCTCTTTTATGGGCTTCATTAACAAAGGTTCTAAAATCCTCAACGGTACCCATGTTAGCGTCAATTGAGGTGAAATCTAAGGCATAGTATCCATGGTAAGCATAGTACTGGTACATACCCATAGGACCACCGCCTACCCAGCCGTGTGACTGCTCTACAGGAGAGCTTACCCAGATAGCATTAACACCTAAGGAGCGAATATAGTCTAGCTTCTGTGTCAGGCCTTTAAAATCACCGCCATGGAAGGTTCCAGCATTGTAGCCTGCTGAATCCTTATAAGGTCTGCCATAGCTGTTATCATTACTCTTATCGCCGTTTGCAAAGCGATCGGTAATCACAAAATACAAATTGGTATTTTGCCATGTAAATGGAAGATCATTGCCTTCATATGAAGAGCCTGAAGACTTGGTTGTGGTATAAGCGACGATCACGCCTAGAGCAAGTCCTGACAGCAAAAATGCTGACGCTTTTTTGAAATTCATAATTCACCTAAGACATAGAAAGATAATTGATTGTGTATTTATATTTGTAATTATGATTAGGCAATCTAAGACATCATTAAAGATAAGACTAGCTTTTAGGGCAAAAAAGATGAATTAGCTCTCAAAAATTCATATCTTTAAGGAACCTTAGAAAGAATAAGAATAGAACATTTTAATTTACCCTGTCTTTGCTTGATAGAGATCACATCAGATTTTAAGGCAAATAAAGGCAATAGAGTAACGATTTACAAAAACAGTAAATTCGAAATTCTTAAAAATTTATTTGGGAGATTAAATCAGATTTGAAGTGGCGGATGGAGTGAGATT
>DKDL01000049.1 GCA_002449335.1 Succinatimonas sp. UBA6849
CAAAAAGACAGATTTATTTAATTCAGGCCTTGTTTACCTTAATGAGAGAATTAAAAAAGAAACTAAGGATCTTTTAAGCCTTGATGATAAGTTAATTTCAAAAATTTACTCTTATTCAGAGCAATCAGGTGCATCTGCATTAGATGATTTATTTGAAAGTGACGAAACCAAATCATCTGTTTTAAAGCCGGAAGAAATAAAAAAATCTATTAAAGTGCTAGCAAAAGAAAATTATTCAGTTGTTCATAAAGCTCTTAGACAATTTAGAGAATTTAATTTTGATAACCTAAAGAAACATTTCAAAGATTTAAAATCAATGTCTGATTTTATCTTTAAAGAAGAGTACTTAGGTAATATTGAAATTCAAATTCATTATTTTGGCCAAGATGTATCTCAATCAACAATATTTAAAGCTCTGGTAAAAAACTTTGCTGAAATTGCTAAAAAGATTGGCTTCAATGAGTCGATATATGAAGGTTCAATTAAATTTAAACCAAAAAAATTTAAAAACGTATTTACTGATAAGACCATTTCTGTAGCTAAAGCTTCCGCAACAACCGGGGGTAAGGGAATTTCTCAGAAGAGCTCACAAAACTATCCACTAGATTTATCATCTGAGAACTGGTATGTCTACAACGATAATTACGGAACAGATGAAGAAAAAGCTCTAGTTCATCAATTTAAAATGCACCTAGATGATTTGAGAAAAGACTACTCTAAGCTGTATCTTGTAAGAAACGAGCAGCAACTATCCATTTATTCTTTTAAAGATGGCAATAGGTTTGAACCTGATTTTGTGCTGTTTTTACAAAAAGGGGATGGTAAAGATTTTGAGCAAATGCAGATCTTTATCGAACCTAAAGGTGAAAACTTACTAAAACAAGACAAATGGAAGGAGGATTTCTTGTTAGAAATTAAAGAAAAGACAAATGAAGATCCTTCGTTGTTATCTGAGAATCCTCATTACAAGATTTGGGGATTCCATTTTACTAATTTCAATGGAAAACAAGAAAATAGGATAAGTGAGTTCAAACAGGATATGGAAGAAATCCGGACTTGATAAGATGAGAATAAGCCCTAATACCAACAAGTGTTAGGGCTTTTAAACAATATTACTCTTCAACAAGCTCATAGCAAGGAACATATTCTTTCTGAGATAAAAGAACACGACCCTGATCAATATAGCTTCTTAACAAAGTATCCATGGATTTGATGATGTCTTTATCACCATGTAATTTGAATGGACCTTTTTGAGCTACTAGCTTGATACCATTCTCTTTAACATTACCTGTTACAATTCCTGAGAAAGCAGAACGTAAGTTGCAAGCTAACTTCCATGGCTCCTGATCACGTCTTAAATCAAGATTTGCCATAAACTCATGAGTAATTGGTGTAGCAATCTGTAATTCATGAGGAATATGTAAAGTCCAGTTAAAGCAGTAAGAATCATGAGTAATGGTTCTATGATCAAGTACTGAGTCATTGTATTGTTTTACCTTTTGAGCCACAGCAATTGGATCATCGATAATAAGATCATAGTAACGGGTGATCTCTTTACCAAAGCATTCAATTAAGAAGTTCTGTAACTCCTCAAAGTATCCTTTAGCTGACTTTGGACCAGTTAAGATCAATGGTAAGAAGTTGTGCTTATTCTCCTTACTTAATTTGATGCTCAAAATATAGAGCAATTCTTCAGCGGTACCTGGTCCACCAGGGAAGATTAAAAGAGTATGCCCCAATCGTACAAAGGCCTCCAGTCTCTTTTCAATATCAGGCATGATCACAAGATCAGTTACCATGGCATTAGGTGGTTCTGCTGCAATGATTGATGGTTCAGTAAGACCAATCATACGGCATTTTTCCTGTTCACACTGCTCTGAATAGCCCTGTAATGAGCCTTTCATAGGAGCTTCCATAACACCAGGTCCGCAACCAGTGCAGATATCAATCTTACGTAAGCCTAATTCAAGGCCTACCTGATAGGCATAGTCATATTCTTCCTGAGTGATTGAGTGACCACCCCAGCAGACAGCTAGGTTTGGTTTCATCCCTGCCTTTAATACACTGGCATTTCTTAAAATGATAAAGATAAGGTTAGTGATGTAATCAGACTCAGTCTTATATTTCTTTTTAAGGCTCTCGTTATAGAACTCTGAGAACAAGTGAATTTGTACAATATCACGCAAAACTGCATATAAGTGCTTGCGCAGTTTCTTGATGACCTGACCTTCAACTAAGGATGATTTTGGAGGATTGATAAGCTCAAGCTTAAGACCACGCTCATTTCTGATGATATTGATTTCAAAAGATTTGAAGTTATCTAAAAGTTCTTTTGAGTTATCGGTGATATTGCCACTGTTTAAGACTGCTAAAGAGCAGTTTCTGTACAAATCATATAACTCACCCTGACTTGAGAGCGAGAGTGAATCTGCCTCATATTGGGTTAAAAGTGACATGGAGCCTACTGGCCAAACGTCTACAACGCTCATAAATGCTCCTTTTTATTATTTTTGTAATGTGTTTTGTTTTTGTGATTATTAGGTTTTCTTATATTGAACTTTCTATCACTCTTTCATTATAGGTTAATATCCTGATATAACTTTTTAATTTTTAATGAAAATTTTGAGTGTGTTCCAATATTTCTTTATTTTTTATTCTTTGAGCTGATTTGAGGTAAGTTATTACCTCAAATCAGAGTAACTCTTAGGTAAGAGCTTAATCCTTACTGTCTAATAGTTCTTATAGATTCACTGCTGTTTAACTTAGCAGATGATCTGACGGGATTGATGTCAATACCACCACGACGGGTAAAGTAAGCTGATACAGTAAGTTTTGAAGGCTTTAAGTAGTACATTAAATCTGAATAGATAAGTTCAACACACTGCTCATGGAACCCCTGATGATTACGTAAAGTAACTAAATAAGAGAGTAGTCCTTTAAGATCAGGTTTCTTACCTTCATATTCTATTTTGATTACAGCATGGTCAGGCTGTGAGGTCACAGGACAGAGTGATCTGAAAAGGTTTGTGTAATAAGTCTTTTTAATAGTCTTCTCTTCTTTATCAAAGGTTAATAAAGAAGGTGAGTATTCATAACTTTTAAAAGACAAATCTTTACAGCAATCTAGCTCTTCTAAACAAGTACCTTTTACGGCACGCAAGGAGAACTCTTCATTATCAAGCTCGAATAAACTTACTTTTACATCGCTCTCTAAAAGAGTTGAAAGATCGTGCTCAAACACACTTTCAACCTCTTTTAAATCTTTAAACTTGGTCATGGTAAATGACAGTTCATAGAGTTTTAAAGATTTTGACTCAACAATGTATTTACTGTCAGCAGGAACTCTCATAATGCCCATGCAAACTTTAGGCAGACCATTTAAGTTTAGATAGGTCATCTCATAAAGACGCCACAGGTCATATCCTACGAACTTTTGTAATCTCTCAATATGGCTGCGACCTAACCGTCTTTCAATTCTCTGCAATCTTGAAGGAGCATACTCATTGTCGTATACAGTGTTTTTTCCAAGCACCAGGTTGCTCATACCTGAAGATACTTCAGTACTTTTATTTTCATTGTTATTCATTATAAATCTCCGTATTTGCAACCTAAGATGCACAATGCTGCAAGAGCTGCTGTTTCGGTTCTTAAAATTCTAGGACCTAAAGTCACACCCACAAAATTGTGTTCAGCAGCCTTTTGAATTTCATTATCATCAAGACCACCTTCAGGACCAATGAGTAATCTTATATCACCTGAAGGTTCAAGTTCTGTTAACTTTTTGCAAGCTTTTGGATCGAGAGTAAGACTTAGAGCCTCAGGATTTTTAGCATACCATTCTTCAATATTGACGATATTCTCAACTACAGGTACTACGTTACGTCCACATTGTTCACAGGCTGAGATTGCAATCTTTTGCCACTGTTCAATCTTCTTTTGCTGACGCTTTTCATCAAGCTTTACACCACAACGTGATGAGTAAAGAGGTGTAATTTTATAAATACCAAGTTCAACTGCCTTTTGAATGGTAAATTCCATTCTTTCGCCACGGCTTACAACCTGACCTAACTCTACTCTTACAGGAGATTCAACATTACGCTCAATTACCTTTGTGCATTTGTAATTAGCACTTTTACCTACTTTTGTAAGTACAGCTTTATATTCATGACCTATACCGTCGAATACTACAAATTCATCGTTTTCTTTAAAACGCAACACTCTGATTAAGTGACCATAACCGTCATCATCTAAGGTAAATTCATCAGTTAAATTTAAAGGGGCATTGAGCTGGCAAATTCTAACTGTTCTCATTATTTTTATTTTCCGTATTTGCATTTTTGAGAAATAAAAGGATTCTCGTTACCTTGAATTTCTTTAATAAAAAGGTTGCGCTTACACTCATTCTGATCTGGCTTGTACTCTTTATTCCAGCGATTGAACAAGTTTACATGCTCAGCATCAAGTTCAATACCATACATCATGGACATATATAAGTAAGCTCTAGCTATCACACCACGAGCGCTTTGTGGTGGTGTAACTCTCTGTCTTTTTCTGTCAATTAGCATTTGGCACTGACCAAAAGGGGATGGCTTTTTAATTGAATCTGAAAAAGCAAAATTCTGTCTTTCGTTGTTTACTTCACCAACCGAAGGGTAAAGATTGTGCAGATCAGATTCGATTAAGTTAAAGTACTTATCTGTATTCTCACAGTTCTGTCTGCCTGACTTTTTTAGCCAGCATTCTCTTTGTTTACCAAAATAGGAAGCAGGTACGATGTGTTCTGCTTCAATTCTTTTAGCTCGCTTTGGATTTGAATACTGAATGATGTATCCACAGCTTTCAAGATTAGGATAATACCATTTACTGGTAATTGTAATGTCACAGCCACAGTAGACAGTTTTAGGCTCATCTAATTTAGAAGTTATCTTGTATAAATAGCCTTTTGCAGAATTGAAGTTTAAATTCAGTCTTTGTGCTGATGCGCTGTTAAAACAGGTAAGAGACAACACTACAGCAGGTAGTGTAAGAGTACTTAACAAGAGTGTTTTTAATTTCATGGTAACTCTCCTAATTGTGCTATTTTAACAAGATTTAAGCTCAAATCAGAGACATATATAAGTAATCTTAAAAGTCTGAAGGACCCTTAAAATCAACTCCATAAAGCCAGAACAATCACAAAGTAATATTTAAGTTAGGTCCTGTTTCCTGTTAAAATGCTGTAAGTTTACAAAATCATGAGGTTTAAAAATCTTTTATGAAAATCGATTTAAGTAAGATGGCTACCTTTGGTGTAGCAGGTAACTTTACAGGCCACTTAGAGCAGGCAGGCGAAGCTGTAGATTTTACAAATGTAAAAACCAAAGAAGCAAAAGCTCCTAAAGCTGTCTTCCCAACCTTTATTCCTAATTTAAAAGAAGGTAATGAAGCTGTAACCCCAAGATTTTTAGGTGTATTCCCATTTGACAGTAATACTATTATCTTCCCTCATGGTGAGCAGAAATTACAGATTGAGCCTGAGTGCGCTATTGTTTGCAATGTAACCTGGAAAGATGGCAAGGTAGTAGCTCTAGAGCCAGTTGTTTTTGGCGCTTCAAATGATTGCTCAATCAGAAAAGAAGGTGCTAAAAAGATCAGTCAGAAAAAGAACTGGGGCAAAGCTTCAAAAGGTTTTTCTGATAATGCTATTGCCATTGATTCATTCGATGAAAAGGGCATTTTAAACCGTTATCGTATTGCAAGTTTCTTAGTACGTGATGGCAAAGTAAATCCATACGGTGAGGACAGTGCTGTTCGTGACTACAGCTATATTTATGGCACTTTAATTGACTGGTTAATAGAAAAATTCAATGGCCAGAAAGACGAAGGTCCTGCTGAGCCTATCTGTGAGTATTTAAAAGAATCAGGATACCAAGAAAAGGTAATGGTATCTGTAGGTGCTACCCGTTATACCGAGTATGGTGAGAAGAACTTCTTACAAAACGGTGATCTTGCAGTAGTAGTTGTATATCCTGAGGATAAATACTCAAAAGAAGACATTATCAAAGGTGTTGAGAACAACTCTTTAAACGATGAATCAGTAAGTGTACTATCTCAGAAAGTGAAGTTATAAAAACAAAGCTCAATTCGCTTAAAACAAGAAAGGCTCCCTCTGGAGCCTTTCTTATTTGAACTTAAGTTAACGTTTAAGCTTATTACTTAATAGCCTGTAATAAGTCATCAACCTTGTTAGTCTGTTCCCAGCTGAAGCTTGGACGACCAAAGTGACCATAGGTTGCAGTCTTTAAGTAGATAGGTCTTAACAGATCTAACTGCTTGATTAAGCCGTAAGGACGAAGGTCGAAAACCTGAGGAATTGCTTTTGCAATCTTCTCATCATCAACCTTACCGGTACCAAAGGTATTAACTGATACTGAAACAGGCTGAGCAACACCGATTGCATAAGATACCTGAACCTCAGCTTTCTTAGCTAAACCTGCTGCAACGATGTTCTTTGCTACATAACGAGCAGCGTAAGCTGCTGATCTGTCAACCTTTGAAGGATCCTTTCCTGAGAAAGCTCCACCACCGTGACGGGCAGCACCACCGTAAGTATCAACAATGATCTTTCTACCGGTAACACCTGCATCACCTACAGGACCGCCGATAACGAAACGACCGGTTGGGTTGATAAAGATCTTGGTGTCTTTACGTAACAGGTTTGCAGGAATTACTTTCTTGATAATCTCTTCATAAACAGCTTCATGAACAGTTTCCTGAGTTACATCAGGATCATGCTGTGTTGAGAGTACGATAGTATCAATATGATCTACAGTACCGTCATCATTGTAAGCGATTGTAACCTGGCTTTTTGCATCAGGACGTAACCATGAGATTGAACCGTTACGACGTAAGGTAGCCTGCTTCTTTACAAGCTCATGAGCATAGGTAATAGCAGCTGGCATTAAGTGTTCAGTCTCGTTTGTTGCAAAGCCGAACATTAAGCCCTGATCGCCTGCGCCCTGATCTTCAGGTAAAGCTCTTGAAACACCCTGATTGATATCAGGTGACTGCTTACCTAAACCATTTAAGAATGCGCAGTAATGACCATCAAAGCCAACCTCTGAATTGTCATAACCGATGTCACAGACAGTTTTACGTGCAATTGCTTCAAAGTCTACGTTTGCTGAAGTTGTAACTTCACCTGCAACTAAAATTAAACCGGTTTTTACTAAAGTTTCGCAAGCTACGTGTGCATCTTTATCCTGAGCTAGGATTGCATCTAAGATTGCGTCTGACACTTGGTCACAGATTTTGTCTGGATGTCCTTCTGATACGGACTCTGAGGTAAATAATCTTGACATAAAGTCTGTCCTCTAAAATTAAATTAACTGCAGATGATTATATACTTTAAAAAATAAATTAAAACTTCTTATAAACATTTATTTTTGATTTTTAATTTAATATATTGAAATATAATGAAATTAAATTGAAAAATAATGGGATTAATTAAAAATAAAAAAGTGGGATTAATATTATTTAAAAGAAATTACGAAAATCTCTGCAAAATTATTTAGTAAGATTTAGTTCGTTTTGTAAAAGTTAAAAATAAATGCTTTATAAAACAAATAAATATTAGAAAAATATAGAATGACGTCACAGAATTAAACTATTGTAAACGTTTGCGGAGTAGTTTTGATCTACAATTAAACCATAAAAAGTTTTCACGTAATAGATAAAATCTGCAAAGGAGATACCATGCGCTTTTTTATTGACACAGCAAATGTAGAAGACATTCGCAAGGCTAATGACTTAGGTGTTATTTGTGGTGTAACCACCAATCCATCTTTAATTGCTAAAGAAGGCTTGGATTTCAAAGAGGTTATTAAGGAAATTACTTCAATCGTTGATGGTCCTATTTCAGGTGAAGTTAAGCCTACAACCTTAGATTTTGAAGGTATGATGAAAGAAGCTCGTGAGATTGCAGCAATCCATCCAAACATGGTTGTTAAGATCCCTATGACAGCTGAAGGTTTAAAGGCTTGCCATCAGTGTAAGAAAGAAGGCATCAAGACAAACATTACTTTAATCTTCTCAGCTAACCAGGCTCTATTAGCTGCACGTGCAGGTGCTACTTACGTTTCACCATTTATCGGTCGTTTAGACGATATTTCAGAAGACGGCTTAGACTTAATCCGTACTATTTCTGACATGTTCTCTATCAACAATATCGATGCACAGATCATCTGCGCTTCAGTACGTAACCCAATCCACGTATTACAGTGCGCTCTGGCAGGTGCTGATATTGCTACTGTTCCTTACAAGGTTATCGAGACCATGATCCACCATCCATTAACCGATCAGGGTATCGCTAAATTCCAGGCTGACTACAAGAAAGTGTTTGGTTAATTAAACGAAGTGTCGACCGCAAGGTCGACATTTTTTGTTGCCTTTTTTGTTGTTTTAAGTCTGCTTGTTGGGTAAAATTAAGCCCACAATGAATAATTTAGGCTTTGATTAATGAAGAAAAAGTTTGCAGCATGTTGTTTAGCTCTGATGGCTTTTATCCTTGGAGTGTGGATATCAGGTGTAACGATTGTTTCTTCGTACTCGCAAACAGGTATGGAAGCGGCACTGCGACGGTGTAATAAACTTCTGTACAGTAAATTCCAGTCTGGAGTTTTTCTCTACAAAATTTCCCTAAGATATATACCAAAACAAAAAGATCTGTTTTCACAGAGAGGTTTTGTAGAGATAAGCTTTGCCGGAACAGATAAAGTTTATGATGTTCCTGTAAAAATCGATCATGGTTTTTTAACCATGGATGCTGATTTTGATTTCAATAAGGTCATCGAGCGCCTTTTAGTAAGAAAGATGATCTTAGATGAAAAGAGTACCGCAAAAGGTAGAATGCATGTCCGTTTACTGCCTTTTGCCATAAGCTTAGAAGCTGATGTAAAAGGTAAGTACACAAAATATGTAAAGGATTTGGGCGTTCTGAAAGATATTCATGGAATGACACCGGATCTTGATGTGCACTTTTTATTCAGTCGCAATTTTTTAAGACAGCTTTTGCTAGCTGTTGAATGCAGAAATCTGTATATCCCAGGTTTGAGCGCAGATAAGATTTTCTTTTTAAGCTCATACTCAGAAGGGGAAAGATTTCAGATCCCTAAGAACGCAAGACTGTATGCAAGTGGTCTTGTAATTGATGATGAGTTTTTAGGACAGTTAAAAAGTTTTGATGTAGAACTTAATGTTCCAAAAGTCCGTTCAACAGGTGACTTTGATGTTGACGTAGTCTCCATTGCTGATACCCGTTCAGGCGTTGGTATGGTGAAGGGAAAAATTAAGAATTTAAGTTCTTACCTGATGGCAAAGAAACTGAGATCTTGGACTGACGTTGTGTTAAATCCAAATTCTTTAAATAGTTTTACAAATAAGGACTATTTACGGGCAATTGTCAGTGAATCTTCGTTCGACGCTAATCAGGATACTGAGCGTGGCAAGTTAATTTATAGAGCCACTGCAAAAGGTGAGATTTTAGCTCCAAAGTCTGAAGATGGTATATCTAAGAATTTGGCATCAGTTAAAGGTAAATTTGATGTCAAGTTTGACCATATGAATGATTTTGGTCATGAGTTTGTCAAAAAAGTTGGTGGCAGAATGTTAGGAGAGGATAGAGATTCTCTTGTAACAGAAATTACCATCGACAAAGGCAAGCTTATTTTTAGTGGACAAGTTTTTTGATTTCTTATTTCTGAGGAGTTTTTATGGCAAATTACAGAGAGTTAGCTAATGCTCTACGTGCATTAAGCATGGACGGTGTTCAGAAGGCTAAGTCAGGTCACCCTGGTGCACCTATGGGTATGGCTGATATGGCAGAGGCATTATGGAGAGGTTTCTTACACCATAATCCAAAGAACCCTAACTGGGCAAACCGCGATCGTTTTGTACTGTCAAACGGTCACGCTTCAATGCTTATCTATTCTCTGCTTCACTTAACTGGCTATGATTTATCAATCGATGATTTAAAGAACTTCCGTCAGTTAGGTTCTAAGACTCCAGGTCACCCAGAGCACGGTGAGGTTCCAGGTGTTGAGACTACCACAGGTCCTCTAGGCATGGGTTTAGCTAATGCTGTTGGTATGGCAATGGCTGAACGTATGTTAGCTGGCGAATTCAACCGTGATGGTTTTGATATTGTTGACCATTACACCTACGTATTCATGGGTGATGGCTGCTTAATGGAAGGTATTTCTCATGAAGCATGCTCATTAGCAGGTACCTTAGGTTTAGGTAAACTGATTGCTTTATACGATTCAAACGGTATTTCAATTGACGGTTCTGTAAAGGGCTGGTTTGCTGATGATACCAAGAAGCGCTTTGAAGGCTACGGCTGGCAGGTAATCGAAGTTAAGAATGGTAACGACGGTGAGCAGGTTCGTGCTGCTATCGAATTAGCTAAGGCTGATACTGATCGTCCATCAATCATTATTTGTCCTACTACCATCGGCTTTGGTTCTCCTAAGAAAGCTGGTACTGCAGCATCACACGGTGCTCCTTTAGGTGATGAAGAAATCGCTGCAACCAAGGCTGCTTTAGGTTGGAAGTATGGTCCATTTGAGATCCCTTCAGAGATCTACAAAGAGTGGGATGCTACTGAGAAGGGCGCTAAGTTAGAAGGCGACTGGAATTCATTATTTGCTAAATACAAGGCTCAGTACCCAGAGTTAGCTTCAGAGTTCGAGCGTCGTATTTCTGGTAAGTTACCAGTTGATTTCAAGGCAAAGGCAAAGGCTTGGGTTGATTCATTACAGCATAATGAAGATCCTAAGGTTGCAACTCGTAAGGCAGGTCAGATTGCTCTTGACTTCTTCGGTTCATTATTACCAGAGTTAGTTGGCGGTTCAGCTGACTTAGCTCCATCAAACTTAACCATGAACAAAGAGTCTAAGGAAATCTTACCAGGTCACTTAGATGGTAACTACATCCACTGGGGTGTTCGTGAGTTCGCAATGTGCGCTGCTATGAACGGTATGCTGTTACATGGTGGCTTCCGTCCATATGGTGGTACCTTCTTAATCTTCTCAGACTATGCAAAGAATGCTCTGCGTATGGCTGCTTTAATGAAGATCCCTACATTATTCGTATTCACCCACGATTCTATCGGTGTTGGTGAGGATGGTCCTACCCACGAGCCTATCGAGCAGATCGCTTCATTACGTGTTCTGCCAAACTTCGATGAGTGGCGTCCTTGTGATATGGTTGAGTCAGGTGCTGCATGGGCAAATATGATTGAGCGTCAGGATGGCCCTAGCGCAATCATTCTGTCACGTCAGACCTTAGAGCAGATGCCTCGTACTCAGGAGCAGGTTGATAACATTGCTAAGGGCGGTTACGTATTAAAGGATTGCGATGGCACTCCAGATGTAATCTTAATGGCAACAGGTTCTGAGGTTGCTTTAGCATTCCATGCAGCTGAAGAGTTAGCAAAGGAAGGCAAGAAGGCTCGTGTTGTTTCTATGCCAAGCACCGACGTATTTGACCGTCAGTCAGATGAGTACAAAGAGTCAGTTCTTCCAAAGGCTGTTCGTGCTCGTGTTGCTGTTGAAGCTGCTATGTCAACAACCTGGTTCAAGTATGTTGGCTTAGATGGTACAACCGTATGCTTAGATCACTACGGTGCATCAGCTCCTGCTGCTCAGCTGTTCAAGAAGTATGGCTTCACTGTTGAGAACGTAGTTGCTGCTGCTAAGAAAGTTATCAAGTAATAATTGATGCTTTTAAAAGTAAACTAGATTAATAAAGGCTGGTAACCACGAAAGTGGGCCGGCCTTTTTTATGCGCAAAATTTAACCTAAAAATGTTTATATTTTTGCACTGTGGCGATTTGCTTTTTACATAAGGCACAATCATAAAATGTACCTTAAAAACACATGTTGAAAATATGTTTCAAAATTACCAAAAAATGACGGTAAAAATTGAAAAGTTTTAAACATGTGCTAAAATTATGAGTTGTTAAAAGCTTAGTTTAAGTCTAACAAAGACGATTTTATAAGAGGAAAACGAACTATGGCAATTTTAAAGATGGCCGACCTTGATTTAAAGGGCAAGCGTGTACTTATTCGTGCAGATCTTAACGTACCTTTAAAGGATGGCAAGGTTGCATCAGACAAGCGTATTATGGCTACATTACCTACAATTAAGTTAGCTCTTGAGAAGGGCGCTAAGGTAATGGTAATTTCTCACTTAGGCCGTCCAGAGGAAGGCGTTTATGCTGAGGAGTTCTCATTAAAGCCTGTTGCAGATTACATTGCAACCAAGCTTAATGGTGTAAAAGTTCGTTTAGAGAAAGATTACTTAAACGGCGTTGAAGTTAACGAAGGTGAAGTAGTTGTTCTTGAGAACTGCCGTTTCAACAAGGGTGAGAAGAAGAACGCTGAAGACCTATCAAAGAAATATGCTGCATTATGCGACGTATTCGTAATGGATGCTTTCGGTACTGCTCACCGTGCACAGGCTACAACTTACGGTGTAGCTCAGTTTGCTCCAGTAGCATGTGCAGGTCCTCTATTAGCTGCTGAGTTAGAAGCTTTAGGTAAGGCAATGGATAATCCAGCTCGTCCTATGGTTGCTATCGTTGGTGGTTCTAAGGTTTCAACCAAGTTACCTGTATTAAACAGCCTATTAAAGGTTTGCGATCAGTTAATCGTTGGTGGTGGTATTGCTAACACCTTCATCGCAGCTGCAGGTCACAAAGTTGGTAAGTCACTATGCGAGAATGACTTAATCGATACTGCTAAAGAATTAGCTTCAAAGACTCACATTCCTGAGTTCGTTGACGTAGTAGTTGGTAAAGAGTTCGATGAGAAGACCCCAGCTGTTACTAAGGACTTAAAGGATGTTGCTGACGACGATATGATCTTCGACTTAGGCCCTAAGTCAATGGCTAACATCAACGAAGTTATCAAGAACGCAAAGACCATCCTATGGAATGGCCCAGTTGGTGTATTCGAGTTCGATCAGTTCGCTGCTGGTACTAAGTCAATGGCTGATGCTATTGCTAACTCAGATGCTTTCTCAGTTGCAGGTGGTGGTGATACCATCAACTCAATCCAGAAGTTCGGTGTAACTGACAAGATTTCTTACATCTCTACTGGTGGTGGTGCTTTCCTTGAGT
Organism: Succinatimonas sp. UBA6849; assembly: GCA_002449335.1. GTDB lineage: Bacteria > Pseudomonadota > Gammaproteobacteria > Enterobacterales > Succinivibrionaceae > Succinivibrio. Next base: position 13,160 of record DKDL01000049.1, read on the forward strand.
TCGTTGAGGGTAAGAAGTTACCAGCTGTTGAGATCCTAGAGAAGAGAGCAGCAGAATAATTGCTCATAAATGCCAGCCATAAGTTGCTGGCATTTAAATTTAGATTTTTTTAATTCATATTTTAATTTACAGGTAGATAATCTTATGACTAAGATTCTTGATATTGTAAAGCCAGGTGTTGTTACCGGTGAGAATTTACAGAAGTTATTCGCTTTTGCTCGTGAGAATGGTTTCGCATTCCCTTCAGTAAACTGCGTTGGTACTGATTCAATCAATGCTGTTATCGAAGCAGGTGCAAAGGCTAAGTCACCAGTAATGGTACAGTTCTCAAACGGTGGTGCATCATTCATCGCTGGTAAGGGCATCAAAGTTGACCGTCCACAGGGCGCAGCTATTTTAGGTGCTATTTCAGGCGCTTTACACGCACGTAATGTTGCTGAGTACTACGGTGTTCCTGTAGTAGTTCACACTGACCACTGTGCTAAGAAGTTACTTCCATGGATCGACGGTCTATTAGACGCTGGTGAAAAGTACTACGCAGAGCACGGTGAGCCATTATTCTCATCACACATGATCGACTTATCAGAAGAGTCATTAAAGGATAACGTTGCTCTTTGCTGCAAGTACTTAGAGCGTATGTCAAAGATCGGCATGACTCTAGAGTTAGAGTTAGGCTGCACCGGTGGTGAGGAAGATGGTGTTGATAACTCAGATAAGGACGAGTCAGCATTATATACTCAGCCAGAAGACGTAGCATATGCATATGAGGAGTTATCAAAGATTTCTCCTAACTTCACTATCGCAGCTTCATTCGGTAACGTACACGGTGTTTACAAGCCAGGTAACGTTAAGTTAAAGCCTACCATCTTACGTGATTCACAGAAGTACGTTCACGAGAAGTTCAACACTCCTACCGACAAGCCAATCAACCTAGTATTCCACGGTGGTTCAGGTTCAACCGAGCAGGAAATCCGTGAGTCAGTATCATACGGTGTTATCAAGATGAACATCGATACTGATACTCAGTGGGCAACTTGGGATGGTATCTTAGAGTACTACAAGGCTAACGAGAACCGTTTACAGGCTCAGTTAGGCGACGGTACCGATCCAGATGTTCCTAACAAGAAGTTCTATGACCCACGTGTTTGGTTACGTAAGGGCCAGGAGTCTATGATCACTCGTCTACAGGAAGCTTTTGACCGTTTAGGTTCAGCAGGTTCTTTAGAGAAGGATTTCTAATTAACTCTATCTGATTTAATTAGGTAAAATTAAGCCCCGCAACAGCGGGGCTTTTTCGTGCTATGAAACGAGACAAGAAAATCTGAAGGTAATAAAAAAGGCAGCTTCGGCTGCCTTTTCCTCCCTGAAAGCTATTAGCTTCCAAGAATTGATGAAATGTATGATAGAGAAGTATTGTAGCTTGACATCAATGAGTCAAGGTTACCGTACTTAGTACGTAATGAAGCTTCATACTTTTCAAGTTTCTCTTCATTATCACTAATCTTCTGTTCCCAATCATCGATCTCGCTTTGTACTTCATCAATACGGTCAGATAAGATACCACCAGTCTGAGTGTAATCATTTACATAATCAGATAACTGCTTGATTAAGCCATCGTCCTCATCAGTAAACAAGCTCACAACAGAGTTAAAGGAGTTATCAATTGACTTCTTGAAAGCATCAGAATCAAGTGACAGGGTACCATCCTTGTTGTACTCTAGACCGCAGTCAAAGATTGATTTACCAGTATTCTCCTTGGTAAATCTTACAACCATGGTCTGTAAGGTATTCTGAATTGACTTTAACTGAGAGTCACCAGCCAAGTCACCACCATCGTACTGATTCTCACCGTCTGAATAAGAATTTCTCTTATACAGCTTATCCATTGATGACATCAGGGTATTGTAGGCATCAACGAATTCCTGCATCTTATTCTTAGCAGCATCTTCGTCTGTTGAAACATCAACGTTGTAGGTTGTGAAGTTTCCGTTTGAATCTTTGGTTAACTGACTTACAGTGATGCTTAAACCTGATACCTGGTTGTCATCAAACTTATTGGTATGACTTGTAACCTTATGACCATCAACCTCGATCCAAGCATCTTTACCTTCCTGATAAGACCACTTAGAGCCAGATGCTGATACCTTGTGCTCCATACCGTTGTCATCAGTTTCGGTAGTAGTTTCTGCACTAGGATCGAAATTAAATACATTTAATGAGTCATGATCAGCAGTATCTGTAGACTCTGTAGTGATCTTAAGATTAGAGGTATCTTTACCGGTTGAGCCAGAGGTGATTGATAAAGAATAACCGTCTTCAGTCTTAATTAAACCTACGTTTAAGTCATAATCGTTCTGATTGATACGCTTACGAATTAACTCTAAGGTATCACCTTCCTGAATATCAACAGAGAAAGTTCTCTCACGAGTCTGCTCAATACCATCTTCATCTTTATAGGTCTCTGGACCTAAATCGATGGTGATCTTGCCTGCTGAGAAGCTGTTCTTAAATCCGTCAGCATTCTTAAACTGCTGAGTAACAGACTCTGCTTTAGCTAACTGAGTTACAGCTAAATCAAAGTTGGTATTAGAACAGTCTGATTCACCTGTTACGGTAAAACATGTATTGTCTTTATTCTGAGTTGTAGTGATAGCATGAGTATTCATCGAATTCTTTTTGGTCAGCTTATCACAAGCATCTTTAAAGGTGCTCATAGCACTCTTTAAAGTATTAAGACCGTCTCTTTCGATCTCAGCTTCACCTTTACGAGTAGTAGTACGTTTCTCGTACTGCTGTCTTTTTGCAGATACTGACGCAGAAATGATGCTTTCAAAGTCTGTGCCTGAACCTACACCAGAACTGGTAATTGTTGATGATGACATTTTTGAACCTCTAAATTAACCTACTTTTATTATAGGCTAAACGCCCACCTCTATAACCTTATAACGGCACTGGGGAGTGTAACTTTAATCTTTAGAGAGAAAATTTTGAATATTTAAGAATACATCTCTCACATTAGAATGTGAGAGATGCAATTGATGTGCCAGTTACTGAATTAGTCTTCTAATAACTGCTTGTGAAGCTCGTTTAATGCTTCAGTAGTATCGCCATCCTTTAAAAGGAAGCATAAGTTGTGACGTGATGCACCGTAGCAGATCATTCTTACAGAGAACTTATTGATTGCATCAAAAGCCTTGGTAATAACACCTGAATTCTCTGACATTCTGTTGCCGATAATGGCAATAAGCGGCAGACCAGTCTCAACCTTAACGTGGCAGAACTGACGAAGCTCATTTAACATATTCTCACTGATTTCAGCCTTGCCTGAAGTGGTAGTACCGGCATCGATGGTAACAGCAATAGAAATCTCTGAAGTTGATACAAGATCAATTGAGTGATTGTACTTTGCAAATACTGAGAATACATTTGCTAAGAAACCAGTAGCACCAACCATTACAGGTGATGATAATACGATTAAGGTCTGGTTCTTACGTAAAGCTAATGCTCTGAAGTTTGGCTCTGACTTGGTTACAGGACGTACCCAGGTACCACCCTTCTCAGGTTCTTTTGAAGAACCAACAAAGATAGGGATCTCCTGTCTTACAGCAGGGATCATGGTTGATGGATGTAAAACCTTAGCACCGAAGTTAGCCATTTCTGCAGCTTCAATATAGGTTAACTCAGGAATTGGTTTAGCAGTTTTTACAACACGAGGATCGGTAGTGAACACACCCGCTACGTCAGTCCAGATAGAAATAGTTGCAACACCTAAAGCTTCACCTAATAAAGCTGCAGTGTAATCTGAACCACCACGACCTAGAGTTGTGGTCTCGCCTAAGGTGTTAGAACCGATGAAACCCTGAGTAATGATGATGGTCTTGTCATTGATTAGTGGTAATAATTTATCATGAGCTAATACTTTGATTTCTTCACAAACAGGCTTTGCGCAGCTGAACTTTGAGTCAGTACGCATTACTGAACGAACATCAAACCACTGCGCATCAGTTCCGTAGTGTTTGAATAAAGCTACAAACAGGTATGATGACATTAACTCACCGTGAGATACGATGCTGTCAGTTAACTGATCGTTAGTGCCTTTATTTGCTAAAAGAGTCTGTTCTTTGATCTCTTTTAAGTGACCTTCGATGTAGTTACGAAGCTCATGCTGATTCTCTAAATGAATAATGATCTGCTCGTGGATATCACGCAGTTTTTCAATAATTTCGTTAATTTTTGAATCGCTGCATTTGCCAGATGCTAGTTCTACTAACAGATTAGTAACGCCTGAGCAGGCTGAGATAACTACAATACGTGAGTTCTTATTGCCGACAACTACCTTGTAGCTTGATGTCATTGCATCAAAATTACCAACAGAGGTACCGCCGAATTTAGCTATATCTAAATTTTCCATTTTAATAAATACAAAATCCAAAAATTAAAAACGAAAGTTAAAGCATAATAATATGAGCACAAAATACTTCTGGCAATTCTAATATACTTTTAGCCTAATTTGGTGCATAATTGTGCATTCTCTAAAAAACAAACAATCTTAAATAACCAAGAATTGGTTATTCATATAAAAGGTTGTAAATCTAATAAAGCACATGCATGTAGTAAGTTTACTTAATTTGCTTATGTAAATTAAGTAGAAACTATTTGTTGAGACAGCTGTTTTACGGACAGCTTGATTAGATGTTCTGTTAGATTGCCAAAAGCAAAGTGTTTTAGAGATGTTATATTGAGCTTACAAGCTTTTGAACATATATCTGGTAAGAAAAGTGTTAAATAAGAATTTATTTCTGTTGGGTGCCCGTCATTCTATTCCTATTTGTTTGGGATACCTATCTGTAGGTACTGCTTGTGCGGTAATGGCAAAACAGGCAGGTTACTCTGATTTTGAGACCATTTTAATGTCAATGATCTGCTATAGCGGATCAGGTCAGTTCTTTGCTGTAACCTCAGCAAAGGACAGTGCAAGTTTAGTTGCAATCTGTATTGGTCTTATCATTCTAAACTTCAGATACTTCATCATGAGTACCTGTGTATTTGCTCGTTTTGATAAATTGAGCAATGTAAGAAGGGCATTCTTCTCACACTTTATTACCGATGAGCCTTTTGCAATCTTTACCACTGCTAAAAAGGAACTTATTAGCTCTTCATATTTTGCAGGACTATTTTTAGTTTCATGGTGTGCCTGGGTATCAGGTGCCGTAATCGGTGCTTTTGCAACCAATTATTTACCTGTAAACCTGATCCAGGCTATGAACATTGCTTTATATGCATTGTTTATTGCCATTGTAGTTCCTGCTGCAAAGAGCAATAACAAGCTTTTAGTTATCGTTATTTGTGCTGCAATCTTAAATATTGCCTTATCACAGGTAATGGACAGTTGCTGGGCAATTTTAAGTACCATTATCATCTGCTCTTTAATTGGTGCAATCTTTACTGATAACAAGCCAAAAACAGACAGCAATACAGATAGTAACAATAATGAAAAAGAGCTTGTAAAAGCTGAAGTAAAATCTGAAGAGAAAGGAGCAAACTAATGGATAGCAAGTATTATATTTCAATTGTACTTCTGTCATTTTTAATGACTTATCCTATAAGAAGTATTCCAGCTCTTTTCATTTCTAAGCTAGAGTTGTCACCTTATTGGCAGAGATTTTTAGATCTTGTGCCATATACAGCACTTACAGCACTGGTATTCCCAGGTGTGTTCTACTGTATTGATAACAATCAGTACGCAGCTTACATCGGTACAGCTGTAGCTTTAGTAGCTGCTATTGCTAAGATGTCTTTATCAATTGTGGTGTTACTGGCTGTAGCTGCAGCTTATATTGCTATTGTAGCTGTTTAAAGCTAAGTAATAACCTAAAAAAGGTCTGTTTTTCAAAAGAAAAACAGGCCTTTTTTATTTTTGTTTTGAAGATTATAGATACTATGTTTATAAAATTGTATATTTAGTGTTTATTTAATTGTTTATTTGATGTATATTTAAAGTATGAAATGTGTTTAATTGAAATTGATTTACTTTAAAGGTAACTATCATGGAAACATTTATAGAATTAGCAAAGAGAGTATTAGAAAAGTCTATAAGCATAAAAGAAGGATATGCCAAAGAGCAGGAGTTGCTTTCAGGCAACACTCAATGTGTCCTAAAGAACTCACAAGGGGAGGACAGTAAAAACTCAATCCTTAGTGCAGATGAATATTCAGTAAAGGATATTTCAGATCTTACAAATATCCCTGAATGGACCTTACGTCGTCTGATTAAAAGTGGCAAGTTAAAAGCAACCGTTGCAGCCGACAGTAAGAATCCTGGCAAAGCGCGCTTTATCGTGGAAAAAGACAATTTAAAAGCTTTTTTAAATGACAATTTGGTTCTTATTTACAGTAAGAATGAAAAAGAGAGTGATTCTAAGATTAAAGCTGTTTTTGCAAACTTGATTGAAGAGTTTAATGATGTCATTGAGTATGGAAAACTAGAGATTAAAAGGGATGAGATTGATATGAAAGTAGATAGCAACGATAGCTTAAAAGTACAAAGAGAGATCATCGAAAAGCAAATGATGATTAAAAGATTAGAAATTGAAAAGAAGTTCTATCAAAACTATGACTTTGAAAGTTCTGACAAGAGCAAGCAAGAGAGTAGTGGTATTTTAGGCAAAATTAGAAACTTTTTAGATCAGGAGCTATAAGCTCTATAAAACGAAAGCTGTATTTACTGATAAGCTTAGTTTTTTGAGAGAAAGAAGTGCATGAGATTTGAGGGTCTTCCGCAAAAGTGTTGCTACCTAAAAATAGGTAGTGAAAATTGTCATTAAGATCTTAATAAAAAAGGTCGTTTTCCGTATGATTGTAATTGGAAATAAAACATAGGAAGACGACCATGACTGATATCGTATCACAATTCTTTTCAGAAAACTTCTACTCTGCCTTTACAATTCTACAAACTAGAAATTATAGTGCTATCTTTTTCCATTTTCTAATCTTTGTTCTAAAGGTTCCGAATGGAGCAACTGTGTTAACATGTATGAATTTGTATACTTCTCAGACAGCTGTTTTAGTTGCCTCGTCAGCCCATTTTCTCATATGCGGTTTAAATAATTCTTCATCACTCAGTGAATCAATCATTGCATAAATAGAATTAATGTTCTCATTCAACATGTCTTTCAACTCTTGCAGTGACAGGTGTGCATATGTATCTGTGAACCATTGATATAATTCACCAAGCTGATTCCACTTAAAATTATCGGAGGGAGTTTTGACCTGAAGCCCCTTTCTTTCGTCAGCCTCCCATTTAAGAACGAGAGTAGTCCATCCAACCTGATAAGCAAGATTTTCTGCAGGAGTTCGATCTACCTCATCAATTCGTTTATCTTTTAAAGGTTCTGGAATATCATTAAATTCTGAAATATACTTTGCAAAACTTTTATTTATCTCATTTTTAAGTTCAGCTTTATTCGCATATGTTCTCAATAGTCTATCTCCTCAACTTTGATTTATCTGTATTCAATGATATCTTTAAATGGCTTCCGTGGTCTTTTATCTGGAGCTTCATTCGCAAATCCAACTGCAACAATTCCGGTCAGCTGGTGTTAAGTTCCAATAAAATCGATTAGATCATTATAAGCAAAACAAGTATTTGCGATCCATAAGGTACCTAATCCATATGATGTGGCGGTCAGTATCATATTTTCGACAGAAGCGCCTATCGACAACGAATCTCAAATTTCTTCGATTTGTGGCTCTCTTTCAATGCTTGCAAATGGCGTTTGCTGATTTGTGTTAAGCACTACAATCAGACACGGGGCTTCCGGCATAATCCGGACCGTATTTTGGGGATCCGGAATGGGAAAGCCCATTCCGGCATAAGTTTGTGTTTGCTTTTTTCGGAGTTAATCCCAGCTGTCGCTATGGATCAAAATGCCGGCTTTGCTAAATGTGTTGAAAAGTACTGTCCTAATGCCAAGGTTGTGTATGATCAATTTCACTTGATTTCTAACTTTGGAAGAATGGTCATAAGTGCCATCAGAATTAGGCTTTCTAACCAGTACGAGGAAAATGGTAACAAAGAGGCATCTTCACTTCTTAAAGGCTCTAGATTCCTTCTCCTTACACGTAATTCAAGACTCCCTGATAGTAGGCGTGCAAAGCTTGATGACATACTAAAATTCTACACTGACTTAAACAAGGCTAATGAGCTTAAAGAGCTACTTCCTGAGATATTCCAATCAACTTCTAAAGAAGAAGCTGAGAAGCTTTGGTCTGCATGGTACAAATTGGCTTCGGAATCAAATGTAGAAGAAATCACCAAGTTTGCTGAAACTCAAAATGAAAACTACAAGGATGGTATTACCAATGCTGGCATATACCATATTGGTACAAGTGTTTTAGAAGGCATCAATAACAAGATCAGAGTCATTAAACGTGTAGCCTTTGGATTCCGTGATTTTGACTACTTCTTCCTTAGAATTATGGATGCTTTCAGAGGCAAGCCGGCTTTTGCTTAAATTAAAAAGCGCTGATGAATATTGTTATATTCTTTTCAGTACTTTCAACAAATTTGCGGAAGAGCCAGATTTGAGAAGTCTTCAAAAATGAAAAACCTCGTTATAAAACGAGGTTTCTTTAAATAACAGACTTAAGCTAAGTTTAAATCTTAGTCTAAAGCAGACTCATCTGATGATGAGCTACCGCCCATAAAGCCGTTATTGATGTCTTCATCATTACCAACTGAGCACAGACGGTGTAAATGACGAGGCTGAATAACCTGTAAGTATTTCTTGAAGATCTTTGCATTGCGATCAGTGATTACATCATCAGAAGTGATCTGCTTTACAAACTCTTTTTCTTCTGGAGTCTTTGGTTTGCGAGTGCCCTTGTAAAGCTCCATCATAGCAGTACCGCACTGCTCTAAAAGATTTGATTCATTAATTGTGAAATCACCACTACGACGAATACCACGTGCAAAGTGTTGGAAATCATTAAAAGGCTTTTCTGACTCAAAGCTCATTTGTTAATCCTCAATATTTAGACAGTTCATGTCGTTTCAATAATCGTTAGATTATATAATTTTTTTATTTTGTTGTGTAGATGCAAGCATGATAAATGTGCAGATAATTGAGCTTATAAGTCTTTTACTATGGCTAAACAGTCTGACCGT